>NZ_JBSKHS010000003.1:0-368422 GCF_057128685.1 Pseudomonas artemisiae | reverse complement strand
CCCTGCAACAGGCTTCCACCGCGATCCTGTCCCAGGCCAACCAGATCCCTTCCTCTGTACTGAAATTGCTTCAGTAACATCGGCAGGTGATTCAATGAGAAAAGGGCGCCTCAGGGTGCCCTTTTGTCATTTTAGGATTGTAGAAAGTGGCGGATTCAGCCCCTGTACAACCTGCCCCACCCGCCACGACGGTCTTCACCTTCACGGACTGCACTTAGGTTCAACCATTGCCACTGAACAAGGTCAATAAATGTACAGGCGCAATCAATAGGTGGCAGCAGTGTGTGGAAGGTTTGTACAAGACAGAAGCCTGGCAGATTACGTCGACTGGCTCGGCAGCACTCCTGTGGGCGGCTATGACGGCATTCCCCTTGAGCGCTACAACGTGGCGCCCACCAGCAAGGTCCATGTGCTACACGGCAGCAGCGAAGGCCTGCTGATCTCTTCCCTCAAATGGGGTTGGCAACCTTTCTGGGCCCAGGGCAAGCGCCCGCCAGCCATCAATGCCCGAGTTGAAACCGTATCATCCAGTAAATTTTTCCGTGAAGCCTGGCCCCATCGGTTACTGGTACCGGCGGCGGGCTGGTATGAATGGGTAGCGGACCCGGCGGACCCTAAGCATAAACAGCCTTATTTCATCCACCTGAAAAGCGGCGAGCCCATGTTTTTTGCAGGCATTGGCCGTGAAGACGAAGGCTTTGTAATCCTGACCGCCGACGCCCTCGGTGGCATGGTCGACATCCATGATCGCCGCCCCATTGTGCTAATACCCGAACGTGCCAAGGAGTGGATGGACCCGGCTACCCCTTTGCCCACGGCCGAAACCATCGCGCGGGACCTGGGCACCGAGACCGAAGCGTTCGAGTGGTACAAAGTGGACCGGGCGGTGGGTAACGTTCGAAACCAAGGGCAACAACTGTTGCTGCCATTGGATCGCGGGCCAGGGTGGTGAGGCTTGACCGCCAAGCCCATTGGCGCCCGTTGGTCTCCCAGGGCGCTGCCGGTTCAGGGGTTTGCCTAAACAAAAGCTGGCAACGGCAGATACAAGTGCATCCACTTTCGAAGGGCCACCTCGATGCACTCGCCCCGCCGTCTGTTTCTTATGCTATCGCTGCCACTCGCGCTCGCCTGTGGTAAAACCTTGGGCGCTGAGGCAGCGCCTGCCTCGGGGTTGACCCAGCAGCTTGCGGTATTAACCGGTTGTTATGTCTCCGCGCAAGCCCTGGGGCTAAAGGCACAAGCCGACCAGTATCAAAAGCTGGGCGAGCGCTCGGCCAGCGAACTTCGCCACAGTCGGGGTGAAGACCTGACCTTTGATGAAGGCGTGGCGCACTTTCGTACGTCAGTGGTGGACACGTCCCCGGCCAGCTATCGGCAGTATTTGAGCGACCGTTGTGCAAGCCAGTACTAGCACCTGATCGCGCGCGCTTGTGCCGCCAGTCACCAGGCCGATTGGCGGACGCGACACCTTTGAACGCTGGCCGGGGACGCATTTTAACCCTGGGTCGCGCCTTGCGTGTTTGAGCCGGAAGGTGGCAAGACGGCCCATTATCCGAGAGGGCCCCCAGGTCGCTAGACAATCGCAGGCTGTAGCCCGCCAAGGCGTCAATCCAGCGGCTCGGGGAGTTTGGCCACAACCTTGATTTCCACGTCAAAGCCATACAGCCAGGTCACTCCGACAGCGGTCAGCGTAGGGTAAGGCGCCTGGCCCCAATACTGCGGCACCACGTCCCATACCCGCTCGAAGATGGCTTGCGGGTCCACCATAAAAACGGTCACATCCTGAACGTCATCGAAGGTGCAACCCGCTGCCGCCAGCACGGCGCTGAGGTTTTCAAACGCTCGGTGGACCTGGGCATGCAGGTCGGGCTCGGGCGAACCATCCTCGCGGCTACCTACCTGGCCTGAGACGAACAGCAAGCCACCGGCACGTACAGCAGCCGAATAGTGGTTGCGCTCATACAGGGGTTGGCGGCCCGCGGGGAAGACGACATCACGCTTATTCATGTAAAGCTCCAAGGCAGGAAGGTACCTTGCCACTCTAGGGCGGTTGCCACTGCGCGATAAACACGCAATGCTGGCCAGGATTGTTCGTGATTTCCAAACAATAAGGAGCGCCATGGACAGGTTCGATGCCATGCAAGCCTTTGCCCGAGTGGTTGAAACAGGCAGCTTTACCCAAGCCGCCCATACCCTGCACATGAGCAAAACCACGGTCAGCCAGTTGATTCAGCAATTGGAAGCACGGTTAAGGGTCAAGCTGCTCAACCGCACCACGCGCCGGGTAAAAGTGACCGCTGACGGCGCGATCTACTATGAGCGCGTGCAATACCTGTTGGCTGCGCTGGAAGACACCGAAACCGCGCTCTCCAGCGCCGCTACCGCGCCGCGCGGGCGATTGAGGGTGGACGTGCCCAGCCCTTTCGCACGGTTGCTGTTGATCCCAGCGCTACCGGCGTTTCAGGCCCTCTACCCTGATATTCAACTCGACCTTGGGGTCAGCGACCGCCAGGTAGACCTGATCGACGAAAACGTAGATTGCGTGATTCGCGGTGGTGAAATCCTAGATACCTCGCTGATCGCTCGCCATATCGCCGACCTGCCCTTGGGGGTTTACGCCGCCCCCAGCTACCTGGCTCGGCATGGCGTGCCCGCGCATCCCCATGACCTCACCGGTGACACGCACCATGTAGTGGGTTATCGCTGGGCGCGCACCGGCAAGGCGCTGTCTTACGTGATCAACTACGCAGGCGAGCGGTTGGAGGTTCATGCCAGGCACATGCTCACCGTAGACGACGGCAATGCCTACCTGGCTGCAGGCCAGGCGGGCCTGGGGGTTCTATGGCTACCGCGCTATATGGCGTGTGCTCTGGTGACCCGTGGTGAGCTGGCGCCCTTATTCGAGCAATGGAACACCACCCCCATGCCCCTGTACCTGGCCTATGCGCCAAATCGACACGTTAGCCGCAAGCTCAGGGTGTTTATGGACTGGGTGATGGCCCTGATGGCCGAGCAGGCTCCGAACGTCACCCTGCCCCCTGGGCGAGAGATCACTGCCTGAATGCGTTCATGTCTGAAAGCAACAGGGTCAGCAACCGGCTGGCCCCTACACTAAGCTGACGCCCCAGCCGAGTGATGAGCTGCGCTTCGGGGCTACTAAAGCTTTCGTGCTCAAGCGCCAGTGCAACCAGGCGGCCGGCCTGAATCTCTTCCTCGACCACGAATTGCGGTAAAAGCGTTACCCCACCTTGCATGGCATAGCGCTTGAGCATCGCAATGCTGCCGCAGGTCATGGTGGGGGTCAGGGTAATGCCCAGTTGATGCTCGGCCAGGGCGAGGATCTGCCGAATGCCATAGGACACGCTTGGCACGGCCAGCCTGTATTGATCCAGGCCCGCGAGGGGCACGGGCTTTTTAGCCGCGGCCAGGGCGTGTTCAGGGCTGACGATAAGCCTGACCGGCTGTTTGCGACGAACATGGGCACGTATCTTCAGATCATTGGCTGGGTTGAATACCAGGCCGATGTGCGACTCATCCTCCATCACTTGGCGAATCACCTCGTTGCTGGCGCATACGCTGATCTGCAAATCGATCTTTGGATAACGCCCGGAGAACTCCGACAGCGGCCCGGCCAGCCCATCGATAAAGCCTTCCCCCACCGCCAGCACGATGCTGCCCGATTGCAGCCCGCGAAGGGCCTGGAGGGAATCGAGCAACACCTCCTGCTGGGCGAGCCGTTGACGATAGTAATCCAGTACCCGGCCCCCTGCCTCGGTAGGCCGTACGCCGCGTCGGTGGCGTTCCATCAGGGGGGCGTTCAGTTCCTGTTCCAACTGCGCGATGTGACGGCTCACAGCCGAAGGCGCCACGTTCAGCGAGTCGGCGGCGGCACGCACGCTGCCCAGCCTGACGGCTTCGAAAAAATACAGGATTCGCCGATCTTGAACGAGGCTCATGGCTCCCCAGCGTTGCGGTAAGCGCAACAAAATACCAATTTTTGGATTATTGCTGCTTGGTCTCAGGGATGTCCATACTGCTTCCACTCAAGGTGATCCAGGCACCCCGGCCCTTGCGCCCCAGGGGCGGCACTTGAACACGGAACACCCCGCCATCCAGTTGCATCTCCACGCGCCCCACCCCTGGCTAACACCAGCGTGGCAGGCAGCACCGTTTTCCAGCGTATACACCGTTAAACAGGTACCGGCATGGGCATTAAAGTAGGCGTCATCGGGTTGGGTAATATGGGCGGCGGTATGGCTGCTACCCTGGCCAGCAAGGGTTTCGATGTGAGTGGTTTCGATCTGTCCGATACCGCTCTGGCGGCGGCTCGGGCAAAGGGTATAAAACCGGTCACGGACCGGGCCGCGCTGATCCGGCAATCCCACGTGCTGATATTGTCATTGCCCAAGGCCCAGCACGTCGAAGCCGTGTGCCTTGGGGAACAAGGCGTAATGGCGCTGGGTAACCAGGGCCTTATCGTGGTCGACACCACTACCTCTACCCCAGAGGCCAGCCGCAAGGTCGCCGGTGAGCTGGCCACCAAGGGCATCGCGTTTGTCGATGCACCAGTCTCCGGTGGGCCTAAAGGCGCGGCGTCCGGCACCATGTCCATGGTGATAGGCGCGGAGGATGCTGACCTGGCACGTGTACTGCCGGTGCTCGAAGGCATGAGTGGCGTGCGCACCCACGTTGGGGGTGTGGGGGCTGGCAACGTTGCGAAAATCGCCAACAACATGCTCGCCGCCTGCCATTTGATCAGCACCGCCGAAGCCGTGAGCATGGCCGCCAAGGCCGGCGTCGACCCAGAAAAATTGCTCCAAGGCCTGAACGCTGGATCGGGCCGTAGCGGCGCCACCCAAGTCATGTTCCCCACCTGGGTGCTGAACAAGGCGTACAACTCAGGCTTCACCATGGGGCTGATGCGCAAGGACGTGGGCCTTGCCAGCGACTTGGCCGAGTCCCTGGTGGTAGACCTTCCGCTGTCCCGCGCCGTTGCCGAGCTCTGGAGCGCCAGTGCCGAAACGTTGGCCGACACCGAGGACTTCTGCGCCATCGTTCAACGCACCGATGCCCACCTCTACGGCACTGGAGAATAATCCATGAGCACTCAATCTATTCTGAACCTGATGCGCCCATTCTGGGGTGACGCCAGTGTGGTCGGTAGCTATGTGGGCGGTGAATTCACCCCAGGCCATGGCGCACCGATCGAGGTTCGCAACGCCCACGATGGCTCGGTACTCATGACCTACGCCGACGCCGATGACGCCCTGGTGGCCAAGGCCGACACCGCCGCGCGGCATGCGCAATGCCAGTGGTGGGCCTTGACCGCCCAGGCCCGTGGCCGCGTGTTGTGGCAGGTCGGTACCGAGGTGCGCAGCCATGCCGAAACGCTGGCTCAGATCGAGTCGCTGACCGCCAACAAGCCAATTCGCGATGCTCGCGTGGATGTGGCCAAGGTCGCCGAGATGTTCGAGTACTACGCTGGCTGGGCCGACAAGCTACACGGCGAGGTCATCCCCGTACCCACCAGTCACTTGAACTACGTCACTTATGAACCTCTCGGCACGGTACTTCAGATCACCCCCTGGAACGCACCTATCTTCACCTGCGGCTGGCAGGTGGCCCCGGCCATGGCAGCGGGCAACGCCGTAATCTTGAAGCCCTCGGAGTTGACCCCATTGACCTCCCTGGCCGTAGCCGTGCTGATCGAGCGCGCGGGCGCGCCCAAAGGCCTGGTCAACGTGATCGCAGGCTATGGCCACACCATTGGCCAGCACTTCATCAGTACATCCAACATCCGCAAAGTGGTGTTCGTGGGCTCCCCCGCGACTGGCCGCCATATCGCTATTGCGGCGGCCCAGCGTTGCATTCCCGCGGTGTTGGAGCTGGGTGGCAAGTCGGCCAACATCGTGTTTGACGACGCCGACCTGGACGTCGCCCTGCGTGGCGCCCAGGCGGCCATTTTCTCCGGTGCGGGGCAAAGCTGCGTGTCCGGCTCCCGGTTGCTGGTGCAGGAATCGATTTTCGAAAAATTCACCCAGGCTTTGGCCAGCGCGGCCAAGCAGTTCAAGGTCGGCGACCCGCTCGACCCCGACACCCAAATTGGCCCGATCAACAACCCCAAGCAGTACGCTCACGTTAAAACGATGGTCGAGGGCGCTTTGGCTGAAGGCGCGCAACTGGTGGGCGCGCACAGCGTTCCCGTGCCAGACGCCCCAGGCTACTACGTCAACCCCACCGTACTGGCGGGTAACAACGCCATGTACTGCGCTCAAGAAGAAATCTTCGGCCCGGTGGTGGTGGCGATTCCGTTCAAAGACGAGGCCGACGCTATCCGTATCGCCAATGATAGCCGCTTCGGCTTGGCCGGCGCTGTATGGACGCGGGATGTCGGCCGTGCCCACCGCGTTGCCAAACAGGTGCGTGCCGGTACATTCTGGGTCAATGGCTACAAGACCATCCATGTAAGCTCGCCCTTCGGTGGCTACGGTGAAAGCGGCTACGGTCGTTCCTCTGGCCTGGACGCGCTGCGCGAGTACAGCGAAGTCAAAAGCGTGTGGGTGGAAACCGCCGCGCAACCGGCTGCAAGCTTTGGCTATGGCGCAAGCCTGGAGTAACCACGATGACCATTTCTAAAGCATTGATCGATGATGCCCGTACCTGGCGCCAAGGCTTTCACGCAAAGCCTGAGCTGGGCTACAACGAGCACCAAACGTCCCAGCAGGTTGCGCAACTGCTGGAGAGCTTTGGCCTCGACGTGCACCGTGGCCTGGGCGGCACGGGAGTGGTGGGCACTTTGAAGCAGGGCGTTGGCCCTTCAATTGGGCTGCGGGCCGACATGGACGCGCTGCCCATTCAGGAACTGGGTGAGCCCGCGCACAAATCCACCCACGGTGGATGTATGCATGCGTGCGGCCATGACGGCCATACCGCCATTTTGCTGGCAACCGCCCGGCACCTGAGCGCAACCCGCCACTTTGCCGGTACGGTTTACTTTATCTTCCAGCCCGCCGAGGAAAACCTGGCGGGTGCGAAGAAAATGATCGAGGATGGCCTGTTCGAACGCTTTCCCATGGACGCTATCTACGGGCTACACAACTGGCCTGGGGTTCCCGCTGGGCGGGTAGTGATCAACCCAGGGCCGATGATGGCTTCGCTCGATACCTTTGAGATCAGGCTAACCGGCAGGGGCTGCCACGCGGCCATGCCGGACAAAGGCGCCGACCCTATAGTCGCGGCCTGTGAGGTGGTGCTCGGCCTGCAGACCATCGTTTCTCGGCGCCTGTCGCCACTGGACTCTGCGGTGGTCAGCATTACGCAATTCAACGCCGGTGAGGCAATCAACGTTATTCCCGAATCTGCTTCGCTCAAAGGCACGGTGCGCTGCCTGCAATCGCCGGTGCGGGACAAGGTGCAGCAGCTGATCAGTGAATTCGTCAAGCAGATGCCTCTGGCCTTCGGCGTCAAGGGCGAGCTGATCTATACCGTGGGCTATCCTGTCACTGAAAATGACCCTAACGCCGCGGCCAAGGTGCGTAGCGCCGCGGTCGCTGCCGTCGGCGAAGAAAACGTGCAATGGGGGTGTAACCCGTCCATGGCCTCGGAAGACTTCGCCTTTATGCTCAAGGCTCGCCCCGGCGCCTATGTGTGGCTGGGCGTAGACGGAGAAACCCCCTCCGCCGCCCTGCATAACCCCTACTACGACTTCAACGATCAGGTGATCGAGCCAGGGGTGAAGCTTTGGGCCAAGTTGGTAGAACAGGCCTTACCGGTTTAGCGAACCCAGCGCGCGCCCTTAAACGTCATGACGTTTCACTTGCTGTGGGAGCCAGCAAGCTGGCAAAGGGTGCGTCATATTGGTTGCTTAAGCCGTCTCTTCACGAGTTTGCATTTCCGAGCTTTACCACGCAAGGCGCGAACATGCCGGCCCTTGGTGGGGGCGGCTCCTACAAACATAGGAGTTGCCGTAGATACCGCGCTAGTGAAAGAACTCCGCAATCAGCACCGCGCCCAGGAAGGTACCGAGATTGGCCAGGAAGGAGACTAATACGATCCTCCAGCCCAACCGGCGAAACGCAGGGATGTCCTTGGCGATGGACAGCCCCGCGAACGTCAACATCGGGGTAATCACCGCAAGCATGTTGACCGACCCGGTCAAACGAATGATCTCCGCGGCCCAGGGGCACAGCGGCGAGGTCATAAACATTGCCACCAACGACACTACACAAACCGCGGGGATTTTCCGGCGCAGTAGCGCGCATACCGCTTCGCCTACGAAGGCTGCGACCACCATACAGGCCACGCCGGCAAAGGCATCCGCTGATAGGGTCTTGTACCCTACATAGTTCGCAAGCAAGGCAAGGGCACCGGCGGCAAACCAGGCGCTGACCTTACCCGGCCAGCCCAACTCCACGGTCTCCAGCGAAACTTCATCAGGCCGAGGCCCGTCTTGCGCGGTTGAGGCCTTGGTGGCGCGGCCGATCATCGGCTCCAGTACCCGGTAGCCCCACACTGCCAAAGGGAGCGAAATGAATAGCGTAAAGTAGGTACCCAGGGTGGTCGTGATCAGGTTCGAGGCCGCCGCCAGCGTCATCACCTCCTTGGCCACCTCAGGGGTTTGCTGGGCAGCGATCGCACCCGCCGCCGCGGCCATCATGCTTCCAGAGCCAATGCCCGAGCCCATTGCCAGGGAATTGGGGTGAAAGATGCCAAGGCTGGACACAAAGCCTGCCACAATGGCGATGAACAACGCGCCGAACAGTGTGCCCGTCAGGTACTCCGCCAATACGCCCCGCCCCTCGGGCGAATCCATCCCATAACGCTCGCCGATGATGGCCAGGCTTGGTTCACGCCCTACAGAGAACGTGGCCCCTACGGCTTCGCGCTTGATTCCCAGCAGCAAGGCAACCGGCAAGCCGAGCATCACTGTACCTACGAAGTGGCCGAACTCCTGAAACACCAGCGCCCACCCGGAGGCGAACACCACCGGCAGCGAGCTGCCTACCACCAGGCCCAGCTTGGCGATGAAGATCAGCAGCGCCGGTTGCAAGATAGACGCCGAGCGAAGTTGCGTCTGGGTGTCGATACCCATGGTGCCCGGCAAGTGCTGGCTGGCGATCCCCACCCCTGCGCCGAGCAGCAGCGCCCAGACCATAGGCAGGAGTACGACCTTGCCGGGGCCAACAGGGATGCTGATCGACCCGATTATTTCGGCGCATACCAGGATAACGGCGGCCCAGACATACAGCTTGGCCGTGGCTGACACCGCCCGGTTATCACCGAGTGTCGCGGCTTGAATAGATTGCATGTGGTTCCCCTGGCCTGCTGATGGCCATGGCGGCCGAATCAAGAGTTGTTGTGTTTTCAGGGGGTGTCGAGGACACCCAGGGCAGATTCAACAGCCATCGGTCGATGACCAAGCGCAAGGCGATTTCTTGTTTTGGCGCAGCGAGAGCAGTAACGCGTTTGCGCGTATTGCGCTTAGCGGTGAGGTCACCGTCTAGCCCGAGTATGCCTCTGCCCTGGTAACCAACCAATATCACGGATTTTGTTTATCGTTGCGCTGGGGTGAACGCTAGGGATGGAGATTTGAGGGCCTGGAGGAGTTATCAATGCCTAGGGATTAGTTACTCAACTGGCTTCGATAACGCGCGATCTCTTCATCGGTTACGTCTTTTCGGTAACACAGAGGTTCATACCCGGGCGGTTTTAACCGGCGTTCCCGTAGGGCAATGCCCTATACCAATACCCCATATAGGCTATGGCTCGGCAATTTGCCATTATCCGTAAAATAGGGGCTTCAGCTTCGCTAGGTGAAGGTACAAAATTGACGCGAATGAAAAAGCCCAACCTGTAAGGGTTGGGCTAAGTCATTGAAATAAATGGTCGGGACGGAGTGATTCGAACACTCGACCCCTTGCACCCCATGCAAGTGCGCTACCGGGCTGCGCTACGCCCCGACTAGGCGTTTTAAACCTGCTCTCGTTAGCAGCGAGAACGGAGAGAAAGATACCTTAACCTTTTGAATTATGGAAGCTTTTTCTCCGCTTTTTTTTGCTTACTTCTTGAGCACGTGCAACACGTCTTCCAGTTCGCTGATCATCTGGCGAATGAGCTGCTTGTACTGGGTAGTGTCGTCCTTGGCTTCGTCGCCGGACAGGCGCAAACGCGCGCCGCCGATGGTAAAGCCTTGGTCGTAGAGCAAAGCGCGAATCTGCCGGATCATCAGCACATCCTGGCGCTGATAATACCGGCGGTTGCCGCGACGCTTCACGGGGTTGAGTTGAGGAAATTCCTGCTCCCAGTAGCGAAGTACGTGCGGCTTTACCGCACACAAGTCGCTGACTTCACCAATGGTGAAGTAGCGTTTGCCTGGGATAGGCGGGAGCTCGTCGTTATGACTTGGTTCCAGCATAGGCTTCCACTCGGGCTTTCAACTTCTGCCCTGGACGAAAGGTGACGACGCGGCGCGCGGTGATCGGGATCTCTTCACCCGTTTTCGGGTTGCGGCCCGGCCGCTGGCGCTTGTCTCGGAGGTCGAAATTGCCGAACCCGGATAACTTGACCTGTTCGTTGTCTTCGAGCGCATGCCGGATTTCCTCGAAGAAGAGCTCTACCAATTCCTTGGCTTCGCGCTTATTCAGGCCCAGCTCCTCATACAGACGTTCTGCCATCTCAGCTTTCGTCAGAGCCCCCATACGTCACTTCCTTAACGTGGCGTTCAACCTGTGTTCGAGCGAGGTGAGGATTTCCGAAGTGGTCGAGTTCACCTCATCGTCGGTAAGAGTGCGCGATGGATGCTGCCAGGTCAAGCCAACTGCCAGGCTTTTTCTATGTGGATCAATACCTTTACCCTGGTACACGTCAAACAGCCTGAGGTCAGTCAGCCATTCGCCTGCATTTTCACGAATTACCTGCAATACCGCTTCGCCAGCAACCGTTTGATCAACCAGCAGTGCAAGATCACGGCGCACTTCAGGATAACGCGATAATTCCTTGAATTTAGGCAGGCGCCCTTCTACCACGCCGTTCAGAAGCAACTCGAACACAAACACCGGCCGATCCAGGCCCAGTTTCTTTTGCAACTCCGGATGTAGCGCCCCCACATAGCCCACTTCTTGACCGTCACGTTCGATACGCGCGGTCTGGCCTGGGTGCAGCGCGGGGTGGTTGCCAGGCACGAAGGTGAACGCCGCCAAGGCGCCAGCATGGCTTAATACGGCTTCTACATCGGCCTTGATATCAAAGAAGTCGACCTTGGCGTCGCCCTGAGCCCAGCCTTCGGGCAAGCGCGTGCCACAGGCAACCCCTGCCAGCATAGGCTGCTGCTTGAGCTCACCCAGCTGGCCAACGAAGCGCAGGCCACTTTCGAACAGGCGCACGCGGGTCTGTTGGCGGTTTAGGTTGTGCTGCAGCGCCTGCACCAGCCCAGGCCATAGCGATACTCGCATGGCCGCCATGTCCGAGGAGATGGGGTTGGCCAGGGTGAGCGGTTGTACGCCAGGGTTGAAGAGTTCGAACTGCTTGGGGTCGATAAAGCTGTAGGTGATCGCCTCTTGATAGCCACGGGCGACCAGCAGGCGCCGAAGAGCTGGCAACTCGGCCTTGGCTTCGGTGCGCAGCTGAGGCGCCAGGCGCGCTTGAGGATAGCGAACGGGCAGTCGGTTGTAGCCGTACAGGCGGCCCAGCTCTTCGATCAGGTCAACTTCAAGGCTGATATCGAAGCGATGGCTAGGTACGGTGACCGTCCATTGCCCAGCACCCTCGGCGCTGACACCCAGGTCCAGCCCTTTGAGCAGGCCTTCGATGGTTTCGGCGCCCATGTCTAGGCCCAACATCTGCTCCACACGGTCGGCACGCAGGGTAATAGGGGCGAAGCTTGGCAAATGCGACGCGTGACCAGCTTCGATCACGGGGCCCGCTTCGCCACCGGTCACTTCCAGCAACAAAGCGGTCGCCCGTTCCATGGCGGTATGAGCCAGGTTGAAGTCCACACCCCGCTCGTAGCGGTGAGAGGCGTCGGTGTGAAGGCCGTAGGAGCGCGCCTTGCCAGCCACGGTAATCGGCTCGAAGAAGGCGCTTTCCAGGAACAGGTCTTGGGTAATGGCGGTGTTCACGCCGCTATGCTCACCGCCCATTACACCGGCAATGGCCAAGGCGCGCTGGTGGTCGGCGATCACCAGGGTATCACTGCGCAGGGCTACTTCCTGGCCGTCCAGCAATACCAGCTTTTCGCCCTCCTCGGCCATGCGCACACGGATACCACCCTTGATCTGTGCCAGGTCGAAGGCATGCATGGGTTGCCCCAGCTCAAGCATCACATAGTTGGTGATATCTACGGCCGCATCGATGCTGCGTACCTCTGCACGACGCAGGCGCTCGACCATCCACAGTGGGGTCGGTCGGGTAAGGTCCACGCCACGAATGACCCGGCCCAGGTAGCGCGGGCAAGCCGCGGGCGCCAACACCTCAACAGAGCACGTGTCCTCGATGGCGGGCGCCACTTCGGGGATGGACGGGTGGGTCACGGGAACGCCATAGAGCGCACCTACCTCGCGGGCCAAGCCAGCCATGGACAGGCAGTCTCCACGGTTAGGGGTCAGGCCCAGCTCGATGATAACGTCGTCCAGCTCCAGGTACTCGCGTACGTCCTTGCCCACGGGTGCATCAGCGGGCAGTTCGAACAAGCCGTCATTGCCCTCGCCTACTTGCAGTTCGGCCTGGGAACAGAGCATGCCGTTGGACTCAACGCCACGCAGCTTGGCTTTCTTGATCTTGAAGTCGCCCGGCAGTTGAGCACCGATCTTGGCGAAGGGAATTTTCAAACCAGGGCGCACATTGGGCGCGCCGCAGACCACCTGGAAGGTCTCGTTGCCGTCGCTTACCTGGCACACGCGCAATTTGTCGGCGTCGGGGTGCTGCTCGGTGGCGAGCACTTCACCCACCACTACACCGCTGAACGCCCCAGCGACGGGGGTCACGCTGTCGACTTCCAACCCAGCCATGGATAGGCGGGCCACCAAGTCATCTCGCGATACCTGCGGGCTAACCCAGCCGCGCAGCCATTGTTCACTGAATTTCATGCTGCTCTCCTGAAAATGTCGTTACGGCTAGCGAAATTGCGCAAGGAATCGCAAGTCATTGTCGAAGAACAGGCGCAGGTCATTCACACCGTAACGCAGCATCGCCAGACGCTCTGCGCCCATGCCGAACGCGAAGCCAGAGAAGGTTTCCGGGTCGATGCCGGACATCCGCAGCACGTTGGGGTGGACCATGCCGCAGCCCATCACTTCAAGCCAGCCGGTCTGCTTGCACACGCGGCAACCGCCGCCGCTGCAGATCACGCATTGAATATCCACTTCGGCCGAGGGTTCGGTGAAGGGGAAGAAGGAGGGGCGGAAACGCACCGCCAATTCCTTTTCGAAGAACACCCGAAGAAACTCTTCGATAGTGCCCTTGAGGTCCGCGAAATTGATGTCGCGGTCGATCAACAGCCCTTCGACCTGGTGGAACATGGGCGAATGGGTCAGGTCCGAGTCGCAGCGATAGACGCGGCCCGGGCACACAATGCGAATGGGCGGCTGGCTGGACTCCATGGTCCGTACCTGCACCGGTGAGGTGTGAGTGCGCAGCAGCATGTTGGCATTGAAATAGAAAGTGTCGTGCATGGCACGCGCCGGGTGATGCCCCGGAATGTTCAGCGCTTCGAAGTTATGGTAATCGTCTTCGACCTCTGGCCCTTCGGCGATGCCGTAGCCAATGTGAGTGAAGAACTGCTCAATGCGCTCCAGGGTACGCGTAATGGGATGCAAGCCACCGCTGGCCTGGCCACGCCCTGGGAGGGTAACGTCGATCTGTTCCGCAGCCAGCTGAGCGTTGAGCGCGGCTTCCTCCAAGCCTGCCATACGGGCGTTGAGCACGTCGGTGACCCGCTCCTTGGCCTCGTTGATCAGCGCGCCAACCTTGGGCCGCTCTTCGGCTGGCAGGTTGCCGAGGGTCTTCATGACCTGGGTCAGCTCGCCTTTCTTGCCCAGGTATTGGACCCGGATCTGCTCCAGGGCGTTGATGTCTTCAGCATTGTGCACGGCCTCCAAAGCTTGGTTGACCAGCGCATCCAGGTTTTCCATGTACAGGCTCCAGATACGAAATAGGGGAAGAGCGCAGGCCCTTCCCCTATTCAAAGACGTTCAACACCGTTGCCCACCGGGGCGCGCAACGGTGATTGTCGGGGGTACTTAAGCCAGCGAGGCTTTAGCTTTCTCGACAATCGCAGCAAACGCCGCTTTCTCGCTCACTGCCAGATCGGCCAGTACCTTACGGTCGATCTCGATGGCTGCCTTTTTCAGGCCAGCGATCAAACGGCTGTACGACAGGCCGTTGGTACGAGCACCAGCGTTGATACGGGCGATCCACAGAGCGCGGAACTGGCGTTTCTTCTGACGACGATCTCGGTAGGCGTACTGGCCAGCCTTGATGACGGCTTGCTTGGCGACGCGGAATACGCGCGAACGCGCACCGTAGTAGCCTTTAGCAAGTTTCAGAATCTTTTTGTGACGCTTACGGGCAATGACGCCACGCTTAACACGAGCCATGAGTTATATCCTCTATCTTTGACCGAAACGGAATCAACGAACGCGCAGCATGCGCTCCACTTTAGCAACGTCAGAGGCGTGCAGCAGGCTGCTGCCGCGTAGTTGACGCTTACGCTTGGTGGACATCTTGGTCAGGATGTGGCTCTTGAAAGCGTGCTTGTGCTTGAAGCCGGAAGCGGTTTTCAGAAAACGCTTCGCGGCGCCACTTTTGGTTTTCATCTTTGGCATGTTCGGGTACTCCGCATTTCAGTGAATTAACATAACCTTAAGGCCTGCCGTGCCCTGGAGGTTACTTCTTGCGTTTGGGGGCGATGACCATCAACAGCTGGCGGCCTTCCATTTTAGGCTGCTGTTCAACGGCGCCGTATTCAGCAAGGTCAGCTTCGACCCGCTTCAACAGCTCCATGCCCAGCTCTTGGTGGGCCATCTCACGGCCACGGAATCTCAACGAGATTTTGGCCTTGTCCCCTTCTGTCAGGAAACGTACCAGGTTGCGCAGTTTTACCTGGTAATCCCCTTCTTCCGTCCCTGGACGAAACTTGATTTCTTTGATCTGGATCTGCTTCTGGTTTTTCTTGGCTTCGTTGGCCTGCTTCTTCTTCTCGAAGAGGTGCTTGCCGTAGTCCATGACTTTACAGACGGGCGGTACCGCGTCCGCAGAGATTTCAACCAAGTCCAGCTTCGCTTCTTCAGCGATACGAAGCGCTTCATCAATAGAGACGATGCCAACCTGCTCACCGTCCGCCCCGATTAACCGAACCTCGCGTGCCGAGATATTCTCGTTGATCGGAGCCTTCGGTGCAGTTCGTTTATCCTGTCTCATTTCACGCTTAATAATGATTACTCCAAATCTTGGCGACCACGCCGGGATACCGCCTGTGCGAGGTACTCCTGGAATTGCGCGACCGGCATCGAGCCAAGGTCAGCGCCCTCACGGGTACGCACGGCGACAGTTTGCGTCTCTACCTCACGGTCCCCGATGACGAGCATGAACGGTACCTTGAGCAGAGTATGCTCGCGGATTTTAAAGCCAATTTTCTCGTTTCTCAAGTCGCACTTGGCACGGAACCCGCTTCCGTTGAGGTTTCTTTCAACTTCTCGGGCAAAATCAGCCTGGTTATCGGTGATATTCATGATCACCGCCTGGGTAGGCGCGAGCCAAGCCGGGAAGGCACCTGCGTAATGCTCAATGAGCATGCCCAGGAATCGCTCGAAAGAACCAAGAATGGCGCGGTGCAGCATCACGGGGCGCTTGCGACCGTTGTCTTCGGCGATATAGCTGGCGTCCAGGCGCTCCGGAAGGTTCGGGTCGTACTGCAAGGTACCACACTGCCAGTTACGGCCCAGGCAGTCCTTGAGGGTGAACTCGATCTTCGGCCCGTAGAACGCGCCCTCCCCTGGCTGGTATTCCCACTCCAGGCCTGACTCGTTCAAGGCATCGGCCAAGGCTTTTTCCGCCCGGTCCCACAGCTCTTCGGAGCCCACGCGCTTGGCGGGCCGGGTGGAAAGCTTCATGGACACATCATGGAAGCCGAAGTCCTTGTACACCTGCAAGGTTAGCCTGATGAAATCGGCCGACTCGCGCTGAACTTGATCTTCGGTGCAGAAAATATGCGCGTCGTCCTGAGTGAAGCCACGTACCCGCATGATGCCATGCAGCGCGCCAGAGGGCTCATTACGGTGACAGGCACCGAACTCGGCCAGGCGCAGCGGCAGATCACGGTAGGACTTCAAGCCCTGATTGAAGATTTGCACGTGACACGGGCAGTTCATCGGCTTAACGGCGTAATCGCGGTTTTCCGAATTGGTGGTGAACATGTTCTCGGCGTAGTTCGACCAGTGCCCGGAGCGCTCCCATAAGATGCGGTCCACCACTTGGGGGGTACGCACTTCCACGTAGCCGCTCTCGCGCTGAACCTGGCGCATGTACTGCTCAAGCACCTGATAAATGGTCCAGCCGTTGGGGTGCCAGAACACCATGCCTGGAGCTTCTTCCTGAAGGTGGAAGAGGTCCAGCTGCTTGCCGATGCGGCGGTGATCGCGTTTTTCGGCTTCTTCGATGCGTTGAATGTAGGCGGCCAGCTGCTTTTTGTCCGCCCAGGCAGTGCCGTATACGCGCTGGAGCTGTTCGTTTTTCGCATCTCCACGCCAGTAGGCGCCGGACAGTTTGGTCAGCTTGAATGCCTTGAGGAAACGGGTGTTAGGCACGTGCGGCCCACGGCACATGTCCACGTATTCTTCGTGATAGTACAGGCCCATGGCGGTTTCGTCGGGCATGTCGTCTACCAGGCGCAGCTTGTATTCTTCGCCACGGGCCTTGAATACGTCGATCACTTCGGCGCGCGGGGTCATCTTCTTGATGACGTTGTATTCGGTGTCGATCAGTTCGCGCATGCGCGCTTCGATGGCAGCCATGTCATCAGGGGTGAATGGCCGCTCATAGGCGATATCGTAATAAAAGCCGTCGTCGATGACTGGCCCGATGACCATCTTCGCCGTAGGGTACAGCTGCTTCACCGCGTGCCCGACCAGGTGCGCGCAGGAGTGGCGAATGATTTCCAGCCCCTCGTCGTCCTTGGGGGTGATGATCTGAAGACGGGCGTCGCTGCTGATCAGGTCGCTGGCATCTACCAACTGGCCGTCTACCTTGCCGGCAACGGTAGCCTTGGCAAGGCCCGCGCCGATGGACGCGGCCACGTCGGCCACGGATACGGGATGATCGAACGAACGCTGACTGCCGTCAGGAAGAGTAATGGTGGGCATGGCGCCTCCTCTCCTAGTGGTGACCCCTACCAAAGGTCACGTGGGTTGGGATGAGCCAGTACAGGATTCGGCGGTATGCCTGCCTTACAATAGCAGGCGCCAAGGGCCAACCAGGGCCGAACCGGAGTGACTGGAAGTAAACGTAAACCGCCCTTATTAGCGGCCGGCCATCCTAGCACAGCCTGCAAAGCCTTTGGCGGCCGATTGCGCCGGTCTGAACTTGGGCGGTGGGGGCCTTTCGAATACGCACAACCTCAACATACTTCGTTCCAAGGAGCCTTCCATGCGCGTTTCCAAGATGCTGCCTTATGCCTTCCCCGCGGCCATGGCCCTGCTGCTGCCCTTCAGCGCACAGGCGCAATGGCCGGAGGGTACCCGCGCGCAATACATGAGCGACTGCGTGGCCACCGCCAAACAGCAAGTGGGTACGGATAAAGCCACCCAACATTGCGCATGCGGCGCGGACGTAATCGAAAGCAAATTCAGTACCGCCGAAATCCAGCAATTGATGAGCAAGGCGCCGCCACCTGAGGTTCAACTTCGCGACCGGCTGGAAAAAGAGGTTCAAGTGTGCAGGGCCAAAGGTTAAGCAAACCGGCGCCAAAACCCCGTCAGTAAAGGGCCTGACCGCTAAAGATTTACGGCCGTTTAGCGAAATTTCAGGTTTTTTATCTTCGACGGGGTTACCAACGGCTCGTTTGTGTCTATGATGGCCGTGTACTGTTCGGTTGAGCAGTACCCGTACTAGATACTTATGTTTCCTGGAGATACACCCCATGTCCAATCGCCAAACCGGCACCGTCAAGTGGTTCAACGATGAGAAGGGCTTCGGCTTCATCACTCCCCAAGGCGGTGGCGATGACCTGTTCGTCCACTTCAAGGCGATCGAATCCGACGGTTTCAAAAGCCTGAAAGAAGGTCAGACCGTTTCTTTCGTGGCTGAGAAAGGCCAGAAAGGGATGCAGGCCGCGCAGGTTCGTCCCGAGTAAGACTCGCGGCCTCCAGTGCTTGAAAAGCCCGCCAAGGCAACCGCATGATGCGGTCGACTTGGCGGGTTTTTTCTTTGCGTGCCGTTTGCGTTAGCCGCAGTTGGCGCGAATCACCTTGCCGCTGTCATCGGTATTGAGATTGAGCCGTTCTGACCGGTAATCCATGGTGATCGAATCATGCGGGCCGAGAATGCGCGCCATCATCGACCCGGAACGGGTTTTAGCCTGCTCCAACAAGGGCTTGGAAGCCTGTTGACCTACCGCGAACTGCGCGCCCTGCGCGTCGCACCGCCCATCTCCGGCCGCTGGAGCCGATGCGGCATTCGCTGGCGCGTCTTCCGCGGTGCTGGAACAGCCCGCCAATACCGCTATCATTGCCAACGCCAGCCCTGCTTTACCCACACCGCCCATGAAACCTCCTCGTTATAAAAAGGGTTGCTCCCCTGCGACCACATTTGGGTCAGGAGGTTGCAGGGCAAAGTTTGCCTGCTTCAGGTCAAGGTGGGCGCGAGGAAAAGTGACAGGATGTGTCTGGCTACCTGGGCCCGCTTAATAAATATCCAAGTAGTCTGAGCATGGATCAGGCCAGTTGCGTTGCAGGGCTGCCTGTATCTTGGCCACCCAAGTATCGTCAGCGGCAGCCTCCGGCCCTACGCAACCGGAGCCCGCGGCCCAGGTCTCGAAGCGAAACCGCACGCCACTCAAGGCCTGCCCACCAATGGCAGCGGTGGACAACCAGGCCAGGCCCGCGTCATTCACACGCAGCTGGCAGTGAGCGCGATTATTGCCTTGGGCCAAAAGCCGGCGCACGGATGCCAGGCTTGGCTCACCCGGTAGAGCAAGGTTCAGTTGCATACCAATCAGCACTGTTTATTTGCCTTAAGTGTGGCATGGCTCAAGGTTTACGCCTATGTCCGAGTGCCAAGTACCTTAGTAAATGATTAACTGCTGTGCTCAATGTGCGGCGAGAAAGCCATGAACCTGACCTTAGTGACTGACATCAAGGCCAAATGGCCCCAAGGGCAATGCTCATACAGCCCAGGTACGCCTGAAGAGCTGGCGATCATCAGCATAGACTTGTTGGTTCGCCAATTGGGTACCGAAGCGGCCCAGGCCTTTATTGCTCAGGTGTTCGAACGCTTCGCTCAGGCGCCCTCTTCCCCGCCGAAGGAGACCCAGGCCAGCTGACCGATCAAGCCAGCCTAGGTTGCCCAAACGGTCGACTACAGGCCAGCCTACCAGGCCCAGCCAAGCACCTTATGGCGGTGCGGAATCGACGGCTGCGCGCCCTCGGCGGTTACCGAAAGCGCGGCGGCTTGCTGGGCAAAGCGAATCGCTTCTACTTCCGCGGAGCCTTGCGCCAAGGCAGCGGCGAAGGCGCCGATAAAGGTGTCACCCGCGGCAGTGGCGTCCACGGGAGTTACCTTGAACGCCGGGAAATGTTCCACGCCATTGGCCGATGCCAGCAAAGCCCCTGCCTCGCCGAGCGTGACCAATACCTTACCCGCACCACGTGCCAACAGGGCCTGGGCTGCCGCCTGAGCGCCTTCATGCCCAACCACTGAAACACCTGACAACAGCTGCGCCTCGCTTTCGTTAGGCACCAGGTAGTCGACCCAGGGTAACCATTGAGCCGGGAGGGGACCGGTAGCAGGCGCGGGGTTGAGAATGACCGTTTTGCCCAAGGCGCGAGCCCTGGCCAAGGTATGGCCCACCACGGCCTCGGGCACCTCCAGCTGGCATACCACCACGTCAGCAGCCAGGATGGCACTTTCAAAGGCGTCTACCTGCTTGGTAGCAAGCGCCCCATTGGCCCCCGCAACGATCACGATGGTGTTCTGGCCCTGGGTATCGACCGTGATCAGCGCAACACCGGTAGGCACCTGCGGCACGCTAAGTACGCCTTCGCAATCGATGCTGTCGTCCAACAGTGCCTGGCGCAATGCACGGCCATTAGCATCATCACCAACGCAACCCACCATGCTTACCCGTGCCCCAAGGCGTGCCGCAGCCACGGCCTGATTGGCGCCCTTACCACCAGGCGCGGTGGCAAAGTTAGCCCCGGCCACCGTCTGGCCAGGGCGAGGCAAGGCCTGGGCGCGTACGATCAGGTCCATATTCAGGCTGCCGACAACCAATACCTTGCCCGGCCCTTGCGCTGATGCTTCAGTGCTCATTGCTTGCTGCTTCCTTTACAAATTGTCATAAGGCAGGGCCTCGTTCGGAGGCGCCGTGGACTCACGGCTAATGATGTGCGGTGCTATCACGCGTCGCCGCGGCGCGCCTGTGGCTTTGCCTTGCACTCGCTCTAAGAGTTGCCCCGCGGCCAACTCACCTAACTGCAGGATGGACTGCCCCACGGTGGTCAATGCCGGGTACACGTAACGGCACATTTGTATATCGTCGAAGCCTATGACAGAGAGGTCTGCCGGCACCCGCAACTTGCGCTCGGCCGCCGCCCGCAACAGCCCCATGCCCAACATGTCGTTCCCGGCAAACACTGCCGTAGGCCGGTCTTCTTCCAGCAAGGCAGCCCCTGCGCGATAGCCGCCATCGGCGGTGAAATCACTGGCGATTTTCCAGTAGCCAGGTACCCTGAGCCCCGCCTCGGCCATGGCACGCTCGAAACCCGCCTGACGCGAACGCGCCACCGAAGCGCTGTTCGGGCCATTGATGCAGGCAATACGCCGATGCCCCAGTTCCAGCAAGTGCTGGGTGGCCAGGTACGCCCCCTGGGCGTGGTCTATGCACACCAGGTCTGCCCGCAGCCCGCGCATCTCGCGGTCTACCACCACCAGCGGCGCGTTGGGCCAATAGCCCTCGCTGCCCGGCGCGGCGTCGTCCACCGCCGCCAGAATCAAACCGTCGATGCGTTTTTCCTGAAGCATGCGCAGGTAATTGCGCTGCTTGATCGGGTCATCATCGGAATTGCACAAAATCACGCAATAGCCGTTGCGCTCGCACAGGTCTTCGATGCCACGAGCCAACTCCGCGAAATAAGGGTTGATGTTGTTGGGCAACACCAGGCCGATGGTAGCGGTGGCCTTGGCCTTAAGCGACCGCGCCACCGCGCTGGGCACATAATCGAGCTGAGCGATCGCCGCCTCCACCTTTACCCGCGCGGCCTCACTTACCGGTCGGCTGTTGTTGAGCACATGAGACACCGTGGTGTAGGAAATCCCTGCCAGCGCCGCTACATCCTTAATGGTCGCCATTTAGCCGCGCTGCCCGGCCCGGCGACTGCGATAGGTATCCAGCACCACCGCCGCCACGATCACCGCACCAGTGATCAAACGCTTGGTGGGTTCACTGGCGCCTATTTGGGCAAGGCCTGCGGCCAATACCGAGATGATCAGCACCCCGAACAGCGTACTGACCACCGAACCCCGGCCGCCCATC
The DNA here is from genome assembly GCF_057128685.1 of Pseudomonas artemisiae. Lineage (NCBI taxonomy): Bacteria > Pseudomonadati > Pseudomonadota > Gammaproteobacteria > Pseudomonadales > Pseudomonadaceae > Pseudomonas > Pseudomonas artemisiae. The sequence continues at coordinate 346,680 of NZ_JBSKHS010000003.1, read as the reverse complement.
AAGCTGGTGCCGCCGATCACCACCGCGGCGATTACTTGCAATTCCAGCCCCGCGCCGGCGTTAGGGTCGGCCGCTTCCAAACGAGACACTTGAAACAGCGCCGCCAAGCCGGCCAGCAGGCCCATAAAAGAGAACACCAGCACCTTGTAAGGCCGCGGGTCCACGCCTACCAGGCGCACGGCTTCTTCATTGGTGCCGATACCTACCAGGTAACGCCCAAATACGCTGCGGCTGAGCACCAGTTGGGCGCCAGCCACCACGGCCAGGGCAATCAGGAACGATGGGGAAATGCCCCACAACAGCGGCTCGGACAGCGCGCTATAGGCATCTCCGATATAGGCTGTACGTGAATCGGTCAGCTGATACGCCGCGCCCCGAGCCATCTCCAGCACCCCTAGGGACACGATGAACGAAGGGATACGCCAGGCCACGGTCACCAGACCGGTAAGCGTGCCAGCCAGGGTTGCGCAGAGCAGCCCTAAGGCCGCGGCTGGCAACGCGCCCCACCCCCAGCCAAGCATGGCCACGCTGACCGCCGAAGCGGCCAGGGCCAGTACCGAGCCTACAGACAGGTCGATGCCGCCGATGATCAGCACGAAGGTCATGCCCACCGCCAGTACCATCAGGTCTGGAATCTGGTTAGCCAGCATGCTGAAGGTGCTGTACGACAAAAAGTGACTGCTGAGGGTGGAGAACAAAATCACCAGTGCCAGTAGCGCGGCGCCCAGGCCCAGGTACGTACGTAGCGCCCCGGGTGCCTGACGCGGGCTGCTGGCGCCAGGGTTGGTTGCAACTGTGGTCTTCATGGATATTCCTTGGCCCCCGTGAGGGCATGGTCGGCGCGGTCGCCAGCCAGGGCGGCGGCGAGCAATTGTTCCTGGCTCCACTCGGCGCGGTCGAAGATGCCTGTCATGGCGCCCTCGCACATCACCCCGATGCGGTCGCAAAGCAGCATCAGTTCCCGCAGGTCACTGGACACCACCACCAACGCCTTGCCTTGCCGGGTGAGGTCGCCCAGCAGGCGGTAGATGTCGAACTTGGCGCCCACGTCAATGCCACGGGTGGGCTCGTCGAACAGCAACACCTGGCAATCACGCTCCAGCCAGCGCCCGATCACCACCTTTTGCTGGTTACCGCCAGACAGTTCCCCTACCGCTTGCTCAGGCCCGGCGCTGCGAATACGCATGGCATCGATCCGCCGGCGCGCCAATGCATGCTCACGCTCCGGGCTCATCCAGCCGAAGGATGAGACCTCAGGCATGTTGCCCAAGGCGAGGTTGGCGGCGATGGGCTGGTTGAGCAGCAAGCCTTCGCCCTTGCGGTCCTCGCTGATCAAGGCAATGCCCTGGCGAACGACCTGGGCCGGGGAGGTCAGGCGTATGGGGCTGGGCGGGTTACCCAAGGCCACTTGGCCGGTGTCGGCGTGATCGGCAGCGAAGATCAGGCGCAGCAACTCGGTGCGGCCAGCCCCAATCAATCCAGAGATACCGAAGATCTCTCCAGCGCGGACCTCGAAGCTTACATTGCGCACCTTATGGCCACGCCCCAGGTGTTCTACCTTAAGCAAGGGCGCGCCTATGTGACGCTCGCCCAGGTCGATGCGCTCGCCCAGTTCACGGCCTACCATCAGGTTGACCAACTGGTCTTCGCTCACTTCACCCGTGCGCGCTACCGCTACCAACTTGCCATCGCGTAGCACCGCCACCCGCTGGGCGATGCGGGCGATTTCCTCGAGACGGTGGGAGATGTACACCAGCGCGACGCCTGCCGCTTGCAGCCGCTCCACCTGGGCAAACAGTAGTTCTACCTCACGCCCGGTGAGCATGGCAGTGGGCTCATCGAGAATGAGCACACGGCAATCGCCGATCAAATTGCGGGCAATTTCCACCATCTGCTGATGGCCGATGCCCAGTTCCGCAACGGGGGTGTCGGGGTCCAGTTGCTCCAGCCCCACACGTGCCATGGCTTGGAGCGCGTCAGCACGTAGGCGTTTACGGTCAACCCAACCGAAGCGGCGTGGCAGCCGCTCCAGAAACAGGTTTTCAGCAATGCTCAAGGTAGGCAGCAGGTTAAGTTCCTGCAGCACCATGCGTACACCCTGGCGCTCGGCGTCACGGCGGCTGGCGGGCGCCCAGGGGCCGCCAAGGAAACTCAAGCGGCCGGTGGTAGGTGTTTCCAGCCCTGCTATGATCCGCGACAACGTGCTTTTGCCGGCACCGTTCTCGCCAGTGAGCGCCAACACTTCGCCAGCGATCAATTCCAGGTCTACCCCACCCAGCACCGGCTGGGTGTAGGTTTTGCCTACACCTTCAAGCCGCAGCAGCGGCGTGCCGAGGGTCATGGCGCGGCCTGAGTGACCAGGTCTACCGGCGTTTGCACATTGCCGCTGCCCTCGCCCTTCTCACCTTTCACCCGGCGCAAGGCTTCCTCGATACCGAACACTGCTTGCTTGGCCGCATATTGGTCAGCGGTGGCCAGTACACGACCGTCCTTGAGCATGGGGGCGATGGCTTTGATGTTGTCGTAGCCGACCACCAGCACCTTGCCGGTTTTGCCCGCCGCACGTACCGCTGAAACCGCGCCGAGCGCCATGCTGTCGTTGCCCGCCAGTAGCGCCTTGATCTGGGGATACTCGTTGAGCATCGCAGTGGCTACGGCGTTGCCTTTGTCGATTTCCCAATTGCCCGACTGCACCGACATTACCTTCATGCCAGTGCTTTGCATGGCGTCCTTGAAACCAGCGCTGCGCTGTTGGGCATTGGTGGTGGTGGGCACGCCTTCGATGATGCCGACTTCATCGCCACTTTTCAGACGCGTGGCCAGAAACTCCCCCACCTTACGCGCGCCGGCACGGTTATCTGGGCCTACGAACGGCACTTCGAGGTTTTTGCTTTTAAGTACATCGGCATCCAACTGGTTGTCGATGTTCACGACCTTGATCCCCGCATCGGAGGCTTTTTTAAGTACGGAAACCAAAGCTTTGGAATCAGCCGGAGCGATCACCAACGCATCGACATGGCTGTTGATCATCTGCTCAACGATACGGATTTGTGCTGCCGTGTCAGATTCGTCCTTAATGCCGTTGGAAATCAGCTCAAACTCGCTGGCGTGCTGCTTTTGGTAGTCTTTAGCGCCGTTTTCCATGGTGAGGAAGAATTCGTTGGCCAACGACTTCATAACCAGGGCTACCTGCGGCTTGTCAGCGGCATGGGCAGCACCCCCTGTAAAACAGGCGCAAGCAAGTAGGGATATGGAAAACGAACGGAGGAAGGGCATGCTGTTCATGGGGCGTCCTTTTTATGATTATTGGCCCGTTGCCTGAGGCAAACGTTTGCGCCCACAAATATGGTAGCCAAAACGGTGACTGTCAAACCTTTAAGCACGCTTTGAACAAATTTAATCTGGCGGCGGGTTTGTACGAAAAGGGGTAACACCGCGAGAGATTAAACGAAGATGCTCTAGAGCTATTTACCACTGGCAGTTGCGAAAAACGCTTTCAAAGAATACTGTATGCGCATACAGCAATAAAAGGAAACAACAGGTGGCGTCTTCACCACGGCCTACGGGCTACGAGCAACTTGCGCAACGCGTTCAAAAAATCATTAACGGTCCAACCGCCCAGCGCGCGCGCTCTGCCTTATTGGTTCGCCAACCAGAAGAATCGCCCGAAGACTGGCAACGCCTGTTAGACGAAATTGCCGAGAACGATAACGTCACCCTTGCCTGGCGCGATGACGGCGGCATCCAGTTGTTTTGGGTGGTGCCTAGCGATGATTGAGCGGCGTTTGTTAGCGGGCCTTGCGGGCCTGTGTTTGCTCTTGGCTTTGCCGGCCCAGGCCGAGGCCCCCCGTACGTTCTCCGAAGCCAAAAAAATCGGCTGGCGCTTGTACGCGCCGCAGTCCACGGAGTTTTATTGTGGCTGCAAATACACCGGTAATACCGTAGACCTTAAAGGTTGCGGTTATCGCCCTCGGAAAAACGCTACCCGCGCTTCGCGCATCGAGTGGGAGCATATCGTGCCGGCTTGGCAGATCGGCCATCAATTACGTTGCTGGCAGAATGGTGGGCGCAAGAACTGCACCCGGCACGACACGCTGTACCAACAGGCCGAGGCCGACCTGCATAACCTGGTTCCCAGTATCGGGGAGGTGAATGGTGATCGTAACAACTTCAGCTTCGGCTGGTTGCCCGAACGCCGGGGCCAATATGGCAGCTGCCTGACCCAGGTGGACTTCAAGGCCCGCAAGGTGATGCCACGGCCTACCATCCGAGGCATGATTGCCCGCACGTACTTCTATATGAGCAAGCGTTATAACCTGAGGCTGTCTGACCAGGACCGCCAGCTGTACCAGGCCTGGAACAAGACCTACCCGGTACAGCCCTGGGAGCGCCAACGCAACCAGCGCGTGGCCTGCGTGATGGGCCACGGCAATGAGTTCGTAGGGCCAATCAACCTCAAGGCCTGCGGGTGATCATTGAACCGGGTGGGGCTCGACCACTGATTCGATGCCCTGGCCGGACATCAAGCGCTCACGGGTCGCCTGGGCTTCTTCGCGGGTAGCGAAGGGCCCTAGGAAAATCCGTGGCTTCCCTTCCTGGGTAACGATATTGGCTACAAAGCCATGCTCTACCAGGCGTGCGGCCATGTCGCTAAGGGCGCCTGGATTACTGTCGGCGATGTGCACGTCCCAGCCCTTGGTAGGCTCAGCGGCAGAGTCAGCAGGTGGTTCGGCTATTGGCGAACCACAGGCCGCGCGCACCACGATGTTGACACCGTCGCGGTCGAGCACGGCCTGATAGCCGCTGTCGGTCTTGATTGCAGCATAGCTTTGGTAACCGCCGTAGTTGCCGTCGGCGCCTTTACCCTTCACCTGCCCGCACACATTGCCCTGAGGCGTGGTGCGTACATTGGTGAACTTGGCAGAGCTCGGGTTTTCCAGTTGCGCGGCCACCGCCTTGTGCGCTTGTTCTACCGCGCTGCCACAGCCCGCAAGGGCCAGTACCAACGCCACTCCCATCAGTTTATGCACACACCCGCCTCCGAGACTTGAAGCTGGGCAGTCTATCATCCTCCGCCAACCAGCGAGCCACCTGCGCCCTGCGACATACCCTCACAGCCTGCGGCCTGCCACTTGGCCCTCGCCCGAGCTGTGGCATCATAAAGGCCCGTATTTGTATGCCGAGATGCTCATGCCCCCTATTGACGCCCGCCAGCAACTGGCCCACGAGCGCTACCTGGCCGCTCACCCCGAACTGGCCGAAGAGATTCGCGGCCTTGATCCCCGTGAGCAGCAACAGCAAGTTCAGTGGGCATTCGAAGATGAAGCACAGAGCCGCGGCCTGGAGCCCTGGGAATATGTATTGGAACTGGCCGCCAATAGCCCTGAAGAACTGGCGGCCATGCGCGAAGAGGTGCACAAAGAAGTGGCCGAGGCCTTGGGCATGAGCTGGGAAGACTACCGCCAACTCAACGGCTTGTGACCTGCTGACGGCGGCTACCAGGTAGCGAGGACAGAACGAAAAAGGGCGACCCTCGAGAGTCGCCCTTTCATGCCGAACGTTGAATCATTCAGCGAATTTGGTAGGCACAATTGGACTCGAACCAACGACCCCCACCATGTCAAGGTGGTGCTCTAACCAACTGAGCTATGTGCCTGCTGTGGGGGCGCATTCTACGCCTGCCCCTTCGCCTGTCAACTGGTAATTTCTGTAACCCGCTGATTGCTGGGCGAAAATACCACAGCCACTGCTTTCGATGCTCTGGTTGAGTCGCTAGCGCTTGCCAGGGTTTTGAGTTAGCCTTTCGCCATCGTTAATAATATTAAACAAAGGACTGCTTATATGGCGCATACCGCTTACCCGCCTTCCTACTACGCTGCGTCTGCCAACCCTGTTCCCACCCGGCCTGCTCTGCAAGAAACGATAGAGGCTGACGTATGCGTGGTAGGCGCTGGCTACACAGGGCTGTCCAGTGCGCTGCACTTGTTAGAACGGGGGTTTAGCGTAGTGATGGTAGAGGCTGCAAAAGTGGGCTTTGGTGCATCAGGCCGTAATGGCGGGCAGATTGTAAACAGCTACAGCCGCGATATCGATGCCATCGAGCGCACCCTAGGCCCGCATGAAGCAACGCTGCTGGGCGCCATGGCATTTGAGGGCGCGCGCATCATCCGTGATCGGGTTCAGCGTTACAACATCGCTTGCGACCTGGCCGACGGTGGCGTCTTTGCTGCGCTCACCAGTAAGCAAATGGAGCATCTGGAGGCTCAGCAAAAGCTCTGGGAACGCTACGGCCATACGCAATTGGAGCTGATGGACCGACGTCGCATTCGGGAAGTGGTAGCGTGCGAGCAATACCTGGGCGGCTTGCTAGACATGAGCGGCGGCCATATCCACCCTCTGAACCTGGCGCTGGGCGAGGCAGCAGCGGTAGAGTCCTTAGGCGGCCGAATTTTCGAGCAAACCCCTGCCACGCGTATTGATCGCGGCCCAAATCCGGTGGTGCATACCCCCCAAGGTCAGGTAAAAGCCAAGTTCGTGATCGTGGCAGGCAATGCGTATCTGGGCAACCTGGTGCCAGAGCTGGCAGCCAAGTCCATGCCCTGTGGTACTCAGGTCGTGGCGACCGAGCCATTGAGTGAAGAGATGGCCCGCGGCCTGCTGCCGCAGAACTACTGCGTGGAAGACTGCAACTACCTGCTCGATTACTACCGCCTCACCGCCGACAACCGCTTGATCTTCGGCGGCGGCGTGGTCTACGGCGCCCGTGACCCGGCCAACATCGAGGCCATCATACGGCCCAAGCTGCTCAAAGCATTCCCGCAGCTTAAAACAGTGAAAATCGAATTCGCCTGGACGGGTAACTTCCTGCTAACACTGTCGCGCCTGCCTCAAGTAGGCCGCATTGGCGAGAGCCTCTATTACTCCCAAGGGTGCAGTGGCCATGGGGTGACCTACACCCACTTGGCCGGCAAGGTGCTGGCCGAAGCCTTACAAGGGCAAGCTGAGCGTTTCGATGCCTTTGCCTCCCTACCACACTACCCCTTCCCCGGTGGCCAGGCACTACGGGTACCATTGTCTGCCCTGGGCGCCTGGTACTACAGCCTGCGAGATAAACTTGGCGTCTAAGCCTAGATACCTTGGCGGCGGGACGGCTCCTATACCAAAGTGATGGCTCACCTGTTGTAGGCGCCAACGGAGCTGGCGAACAGTCCGTCAGTGGTTGCCTATGCCGCCCGTAGCAGCGGGGCTTACCCGTGCCTGGCCCTACACACTGTCGCGCCCAAGCTTATTGCGCCGCCTTCAATGCGCTTAACGCTTTGGCCGCCGCGCTGTCCTGGCCGGCCTGGCCCAACCGCGTAGCGGCTTCCCGCCAGCGGGCTTCATTCACCTGGGCTGGTAGCCGAGTAGCGGGCTGCACCAGTACGGCCCAGTTATCCGCCGCCCGCCAAGCCGAGACAAAGTCAGCGAAAGGCATCAATGCCCGGCGTTGCTCGCCGGAGCGTAGTACCACATGGCTTTTGAAGCGGTCATAGCCTATCAATACCGCATAGCGCTGCTCGCCCCAAAGCCTGCTTCCCTCACGGTAACGCAGCAGCACAGGGTTACCCGCCGCCACCTGCGTCAGCAAGCCTTGGAAATCAGCCTCTAGGGGATAGACCATCAAGCCGTATTGGCGCGCTGCTTCTTCCATATTGGCATCCAGGGCAGGTGGCCGCGCCGGCAGTTTCAAGAAGGGGGAAACCAGTCCAGGGGTCACGGCCACGCCTCGATCCCGTAGCAAGCCGGCCAGCGCGGTAGGCGCGCCCTGATCGTCGGCCCCGCGATAAAACGGCACCGCGGTCAATTCAACCCGGTCGGGCAACTGGCCGATGCGCGGCGCGGGCAGGTCAGCGCAACCGCCCAGCAGCAATGCTAGCCCTATGGCCAACCAGATACGCCCGGTTGGGCGCTTGAGATCCTTTGATGGCATAGCATCCTCAATTTAGGCCATTAGCCGAGCCCCCTGGGCCACAGCAGAAGCCATTTATGCGAACCGCACGGCCAACCTATGAGGCTTGGGGCTGCATCATAGGGGCCTAAATGCCCTCAGGCACAGTGAATCATATTTTCATATTCAGGCGCCAAACCACCCTCCAGGCCTGGCCTGGGGCCGACCATTCGTCATGACCCGGAAACATAGTGGCCACTAGACTGCTCTTATAACAAACGCCTGCGTTTGTTAAGCCCGAAGGAGGTACGCTGATGAGCCTGACAGTGGCGATACTGATGATGATAGTAGCTTGGCTACTGGTAGCTGCCGCCATGCTGTGGGGTGTATTGCGCATCGCGCGGCGCCACTATGCGGCGCCCGCGCCCCGTAAGCGGCAGCAGCCAGTTACCCAAAAGCTGCACGCGCCAGGCCGCTTCGCCTGACGCCTACCCTTGCGCTTATGCCTTGGGAGCACGTTTGTTGCGAGATTTTCGCGCCCATAGGTTAAGGCACTCGATTGCGGCAGAGAACGCCATGGCAGTATAGACGTAACCTTTAGGTACATGGGCGCCAAAGCCTTCGGCGATCAAGGTCATGCCAATCATGATCAAGAAGCCCAGGGCCAACATCACCACCGTGGGGTTGTTGTTGATAAAGCATGCCAAGGGTTCTGAAGCCAGCAGCATCACCAGCACCGCGACCACTACCGCGATCACCATGATCGGCAAGTGTTCGGTCATGCCTACGGCGGTAATGATACTGTCGATGGAAAACACCAGGTCCAGCATCAGGATCTGACCAATCGCCGAGGCAAAGCCGATCCCCACCTGCGCGCTAACGCTGGCGTCTTCTTTGGCCGCCGGGTCTACACTGTGATGAATCTCGCTGGTCGCCTTCCACAACAGGAACAAACCACCCGCGATCAGGATAATGTCTTTCCACGAGAAGCCGTGACCAAGCAGCTCTACTACTGGCGTGGTCAGGGTCACGATAAAGGCCACGGTACTGAGCAACGCCAGGCGCAAAATCAACGCCATGCCAATACCGAGCCTGCGTGCTTTGGTTCGATGCTGTTCAGGCAACTTGTTGGTCAGGATAGAAATAAAAATCAGGTTATCGATCCCTAGCACAACTTCCATCACGATTAACGTGGCCAAGGCTACCCAGGCGGCGGGGCTGGCGATAAGGTCCATCAGGTATTCCATAAGTCGGCTCCACGCCAGTTGAATGACGAGCATGTTAATTCGGCTTATACTTCCGGAAAATTCGTATTTTCCATGCCAATTGTTCGGCATTACCTAAGCGTAGCCCATGCTCAACTACCGGCAATTGCATTATTTCTGGGTGGTCGCCCGTACGGGGAGCATCACTCGCGCCTGTGAACAGTTGCACCTCACTGCCCCGACTATCAGCGGGCAACTTTCCTTGTTAGAACATACGTTTGGCCTGCGCCTGTTTCAAAAGGTAGGGCGTCACTTGGAACTGACCGAAGACGGCCGCCGTGTGCTGGCTTACGCCGAGCCTATGTTCGAAGCTGGGGTGGCGCTGGAGTCGATGCTGCGAGCGCAGCCAGGCCAGCAGTTGCTTGGGTTGCGAGTAGGCGTGGCCGACGTGGTACCCAAGTCCATTGTCTACCGGTTACTTGCCCCCGCCATGGCGTTGCAGGACCCTCCCCTGCGCCTCCATTGCCGGGAGGACAAACTGGAGCGGCTATTGGCCGACCTGGCTATCCAGCGCCTGGACTTGGTCATCTCCGATAGCCCAGTGCCGGCGCAGCTGGATATCAAAAGCCGCACCCTCAAACTTGGCGAGTGTGGCATCGGTTTGTTCGCCACCCCCGAACTGGCTGAGCGGCTCACTGGGCCCTTCCCGCAATGCCTGGAAAACGCACCGCTGCTGATACCGGGCTCGCAAAGCGTGGTACGTGGCCGCTTGCTCCGCTGGCTGGAGGAATGCAAGGTCAACTGCCGAATCGTTGGCGAGTTCGATGACAGCGCTCTGATGCAGGCATTCGGCTTGGCTGGTAGCGGGGTATTCGTGGCGCCCCGAGTGATAGGCGCAGACCTGATACGCCAAGGGGAACTGAAACTGCTAGGGGAAACCGACGCGGTCATGGAAGCCTTTTACGCAATTTCCGTGGAACGTAGGGTAAACCATCCAGGCATACTGGCCGTCGCCGAGGGTGCGCGTCAGGGGTTGTTTCATTCTTAGAGCGCTACCGCGAAGGGTGGCTTGCCCCTACTCTATAGGCCCGCCCCTTCAGGTACCTCGCCATGACCGACGCTAGCGCCCCTAACCCTCCTGCCCTTAGCGACGTGGACATTCGTATTCTGGGCTGCCTGGTTGAGAAGCAGGCCACTAACCCCGAAACGTACCCACTTACGTTGAACGCACTGGTGCTGGCCTGTAACCAGAAAACCAGCCGAGAGCCGGTGATGCAACTCGCTCCAGGCCAGGTGGGCCAGCAGCTTCGAGCCTTAGAAAGCGCAGGCTTGGCCCGGCTAGTGATGGGTAATCGCGCCGACCGCTGGGAGCACCGCCTGGATAAAGGCTTGGAGCTGGTTCCGGCACAAGTAGCCCTGCTAAGCCTGTTGTTCTTGCGCGGAGCGCAAACCCTGGGTGACCTGTTGACCCGCGGCAGCCGACTGCACCCCTTTGACGATGTGGAGCAGGTGCGCCATCAACTCGAACGCTTGATAGCCCGCGAGTTGGCTCAGCAACTGCCCCGTCAAGGTGGCCAGCGTGAGGCCCGCTATGCTCATGGCTGGGCAGACCCCACCGAATTGACCGTCACGGCCCAGGCTGCCGGAACAGCCTCAAGCACCGCCGACAGCCGGATCGAAGTCTTGGAGGCACGCGTAGCGGCATTGGAAGCGCGCCTGACTCAACTGGCCCTGGATTAACCTACTTCACGGCCGCGAAAGCCGCCGCCTCGATGATCAACGAAAGCGGCGGGCGCTCGCCGGTGTACAGCACAAACTGTTCCAGTGCCTGCAGGGTGGCCACGTCTTGGCCTGTAATCACCGGTTTACCCGCTGCTTCGGCCGCCTGGATCAAGGGCGTGCGCGCGGGCAGCGCCACCACATCGAACACCACCGCCGCCCTAGCCAAGGCCCCATGATCGAACGCCATCGCATTGGCCTCGCTACCACCGGCCATGCCGATAGGCGTGACGTTGATCAGCATGTCAGCCTCGATGCCTTCGGCAGTGGCCTGCCAGGCATAACCGCAGCGCTGCGCCAGGGCCTGGCCTGCTTCAACGTTGCGAGCGATCAGCGTGCCCTGCTTAAAGCCCGCATCGCGAAACGCACAGGCCACAGCCTTGGCCATGCCGCCACTGCCGCGCAAGGCCAGGCGCAGGGAGGTATCAAGCTGATGGCTACGGATCAACTCGCGAATCGCGATGTAGTCGGTGTTGTAAGCCTTCAGATGGCCGTCGGTATTGACAATGGTGTTGATGGACTCGATGGCAGCGGCGGAAGCATCCAGTTCATCCATCATAGGGATACTGGCTTCCTTGAACGGCATGGACACCGCGCAGCCACGAATGCCCAAGGCGCGAATACCGCCGATGGCAGCGGCAAGGTCGCTGGTGGTGAAGGCTTTGTAGAAGTAGTCCAACTCTAGCGCGCGGTAGAGGTAGTTATGGAAGCGCGTGCCAAAGTTGCCTGGGCGCGCCGCCAGGGACATGCAGAGCTGAGTGTGCTTGTTGGGAAAAATAGCCATTGAACAGTCCGACAGGTGTTTGATGTACAAGGAAACCACAGCCGTGAACTTACATAAACTTTACCCTGCCCGCCCATCAGTTTTTGAAGTTCCCTGGCATAGTAGGCACGGCAGCCCCAGAACCCACGCGCGGGTACCTGGCAGGCTGTTATCCGCGGAGGAACCCTCAAGATGCGTCAATTACCCAAGATTGCCTTATTGGTAGGCGCGCTGAGCCTGGCCGGCCAGGCCTCGGCCCATGGCGGCGGGATCGGCCCTGGCGTACTAGGCGCAGTGCTCGGTGCCGCCGTGGTAGGCGCGGTGGTAGCCCGTCCCGGCCCGGTGGTGGTAGAGCGGCCCGTGTACATGGCGCCACCGCCTGTCTACGTACAACCCCAGCCGGTTTACGTTCAGGCACCGCCCCCACCGGTGTACTACCAACCGGCGCCTGTATACGTTGCACCGCCTCCGCCACCGGGCTACTACGCGCCCCAGGGTTACTATTACGGCCCGCCTCGCTGGTAAAACTTACACCCTCGATAGGGCCAACGATGCACAGTGGCCACTATCGACGGGTGCCCGTTTGCGCGGGTGTCACGCGCCCTCAAATGAAGAAACATTTAGCCTGCCAGCCAATCGACAGGCTGCTGAGCATAAAACTACAATGCGGCCACATTTGATGGCATTGCTGCCTTATTTCTATCCTTACCGCGAGCAATTTTCGTGAAAATCTCTTTTTCGATACTTAGCCTGTGTTTCGTGCTCGCAGGTGCTTGCATCGCGCCTACCGCCAGCGCCGCAGATAGCGTGTTCAAGCGTGACCCCTCCCAACTGCACTTGGCCTCCCATAGCGCATTGCTTATCGACCTGGAGACCAAAGATGTCATTTACCAGAATCAACCGGACCAGGTAGCGCCCATCGCATCGGTGACCAAGTTGATGACAGCCATGGTGGTACTTGATGCAAAGCAGTCCATGAGCGAAGACATCACCGTGGACATCAGCCAGACTAAAGAAATGAAAGGCGTGTTTTCCAGGGTCAAGTTGGGTAGCACCTTGAACCGTCGGGACATGCTGTTGATTACCCTGATGTCTTCGGAAAACCGCGCTGCCGCCAGTTTGGCCCACCACTACCCGGGCGGTTACAACGCATTCATCGCGGCCATGAACGCCAAGGCCAGGGCCTTGGGCATGAGCCATACCCGCTATGTAGAGCCTACCGGTTTGTCCGAGCAGAACGTGTCTACCGCCAGGGACTTGAGCAAGCTACTGATTGCTGCGCGCAACTACCCAATGCTCTCGGAATTAAGCACTACCAAGGAAAAAACAGTTGCCTTTAAAAAGCCCAGCTACACCTTGGGCTTTCATAACACCGACCATTTGTTGAACCAGAAGAATTGGGACATCCAGATCACTAAAACTGGCTTTACCAACAAGGCAGGGCACTGCCTGGTGCTGGTGACCCATATGGGCGGGCGGCCAGTGGCCATGGTCATTCTCGATGCCTTCGGCAAATACACCCACTTCGCCGACGCCAGCCGCCTGCGTACGTGGGTAGAAACCGGTCGCGGCGGCAAGCCCCCCGCGGTGGCGATGCAATACAAAGCCGAGAAACACCGGCAGTTGGCCGACTGACGTTTAATCTGAAGCGGCCGGCCAGGCGACCGCATTGCACCCGGTCGCGGCCGAGGCCTGCTGCTACGGCGGCGCTTACCACCTGTAAGAGCGAGCACAAGCTCGCGAAGAGACGGCGCGGGCCTCAATGACGCACTGGTCGCCAGCTTTGCTGGCTTCTACAGGATGAACCGCACACCTGCTGCGCGACAGCGCGGCGCCTTGGCGGCGGGACGGCTTCTGTCATGGGAACCCTATGGGCGGTTTATGGGCCTACCCTGAGTCGGCGGCTAGTCTGCAATCTTTAGGGGCTTGGCTCATTCTACGGTGATGCAACGCCGCCAGATGAAATAATCTTCAAATAGCGCCCTCAGGAAACTTGGCACAATGCCAGGGTCCGCTTATGACTTTGCAGGTACCTCAATGACACGCGTACTGACCATCGAAGACGATGCCGTTACCGCCCGGGAAATCGTGGCCGAGCTGAGCAATCACGGCCTGGATGTAGACTGGGTCGACAATGGCCGCGAAGGCTTGGTCAAGGCCGTCAGCGGTGTCTACGACGTGATCACCCTGGACCGCATGCTGCCGGAGCTTGATGGCCTGGCCATCGTGACTACCCTGCGCACCATCGGTGTGTCCACGCCGGTGTTGATGATCAGTGCGCTGTCAGATGTAGACGAGCGGGTTCGCGGGCTGCGCGCCGGCGGTGACGATTACCTCACCAAACCCTTTGCCTCCGACGAAATGGCTGCACGGGTCGAGGTGCTGCTGCGGCGCAAGCAGGCGGTTACGCCGCAGGACAACACCCTGAAAGTGGCGGACCTTGAACTGGACCTGATGACCCGGGAGGCTCGCCGGGCGGATCAGCCGCTGAACCTGCTGCCTACCGAATTCAAGCTGCTTGAGTTCCTGATGCGCAATGCAGGGCAGGTACTTACCCGTATGATGATCTTCGAAGAAGTATGGGGCTACCACTTCGACCCAGGCACCAACCTGATCGACGTGCATATTGGCCGCCTGCGCAAGAAAATCGACCCTGCCGGCCTGCCGCCGCTGATCAAGACCGTGCGGGGATCGGGCTATGTCATTGCCGAACCCCTCTAAGGGGTGGCGCTCTTCCAGCAGTCGCTTGCTGGCGCTGTACAGCTTTTTATTCGTAGCCTGGAGCAGCATTCTGCTGGGGGTGCTGTACTTTGAGGTGTCCGACTACCTCAACAGCCTAGCGCGGCACTCACTGATGCAGCGCCAGCACCTGTTCGCCCGCTTTGGTGGGCGAGACCTTGAAGACGCCTTGGCCGCGAGCCAGGCCTTCGACGACCGCGCCTTTGACGCCTATGGGCTGTTCGACGACGAACTCTTCCCGGTAGCCGGCGAGCTGCACCGCATCCCTCGGGGCCTGGCGCTGGATGGGGATATCTACGAACTGGACGACTGTATCGACTCTACCGACCCTAAGCTTCCACAAGACAGTTGCGCGGCGGTTGCCATGCCTACCCGAGACGGACGCTGGCTGGTGTTGGTGCGCGATAACGGCTCGGTATTCGCGGTGACCCATATCATTCTACGCGCCCTGCTGTGGGGCGTGTCGCTGACCATACTGCCCGGGATTGCCGGCTGGCATTTGCTGCGTCGCCGCCCCTTGCGGCGGATCCGTCAGATCCAGGTAAGCGCCGAGGCCATCATGGCTGGTGACCTGTCTGGGCGCTTGCCACTGTCGGCGCGGCGGGACGAGTTGGATATGCTTGCGGCCATCGTCAACGCCATGCTTGATCGCATTGAAAAACTCATGTTGGAGGTCAAGGGCGTGTGCGACAACATCGCCCATGACCTACGTACCCCCCTTACCCGCCTGCGCGCCCAGTTATACCGTATCAAGCAGCAGACCGAAGACACCTCGCCACAGGGCATTCAGTTGGATCAAGCCATCGCCGATACTGACACCTTGATGGCGCGGTTTCGCGGGTTGCTTAGAATCTCCGAGATAGAGGACCACCGCCGCCGCTCAGGTTTCGTGGTACTAGACCCCCTCGAGCTACTCCGTGAGCTTCATGACTTCTATCTGCCACTGGCCGAGGAAGGCGAACTGGAACTGCTGCTCAAGGCCCCTGAGGCCCTGCCTGCCATTAACGGGGACCGGGCATTGCTGTTCGAAGCCATCGGCAACCTGCTCAGCAACGCTATCAAGTTCACGCCGGTGGACGGGCGGGTAATACTGCGAGCGCTGGTACACGAGGGCAGTACTCGAATCCGCGTGGAAGACTCTGGCCCAGGCATTCCCCAGCAAGAACGCCAGGCAATTTTCCAGCGGTTCTATCGCAGCGATGAATCGGCCCAGGTCGGGTTTGGCCTGGGATTATCCATCGTTGGCGCGGTCGTGAACCTTCATGGGTTTGGGCTAGAGGTCAGCGACAGCCCCCTGGGCGGCGCCTGCCTGACCCTTGACTGCCGGCCCACCAACGCACTGGTTGCCACATGAACCTTCTCTACATCACCGAACAGCCTGATCACGCCCTGGTGCAGATGTTCACCGATCACACCGGGGCCATCGTCAGCACCCTGCCCGAACAGGCAGACCAGCATTTGCAAGGGCACTACCGCTTTATCGTGCTGGACCTGCCCAGCGCTCGGCCCGAGCTGCTGAACAAGGCCCTGGCGCGACGGGGAGATGCGCGCTTACTGGTGTTGTTGGGGCAAAGCGACTCCAGCACCCGGGCCCAGGCTCTGCACGCCGGGGCAGACCTGTGCCTGCCACGGCCGCTGGCCGCGGTAGAATTGCAGGCACGGATGCAAGCCCTCAGCCGTCAGTACCCCGCTGCAGCGGCCGAACCACAGCCGGCGGTAGGCTTATGGCTGTCTAGCAATCGCCTGCTGCTCGGGCGTGGCAGTGCGCAGCAAAACGTGACGGTAACCGAGCAGCGGCTACTGGCGTTACTGGCGCACCAAGGCAAACCCACCAGCCGCCAGTTGATCGAAGAGCACCTGTGGGGCACCGAACAACCAACCCGCGGCCCGCTGATCGAGCGCCATGTATGCAACCTGCGGCGCAAGCTCAGCGAGCTAGGCGTGCCCTACGCGCTGCAAACCCTGCGTGGCTACGGCTACTGCCTGAACGAAGCCCTGCGCCTGCGTATCGATTGATCAGCAAAACCCATCAGCCGTGGGTGAAGCCCGGCGGGCGTTTATGAATAAAGGCCGACATGCCTTCTTTCTGGTCAGCAGTGGCAAAAGCAGCATGGAACACCCGCCGCTCGAAGCGAACCCCTTCGGCCAGGCTCACCTCGAAGGAACGGGCCACGCTCTCCTTCACCATCATGGCCATGGGAAGGGATTTTTCGGCGATCACTTTCGCCACGGCCAAGGCTTCTTCGACCAGTTTTTCCTTGGGCACGATGCGCGCCACCAGCCCTGCCCGCTCGGCTTCTTCGGCGTCCATCAAGCGCCCGGTAAGGCAAAGCTCCATGGCCTTAGCCTTGCCCACGGCGCGGGCCAGGCGTTGGGTGCCACCCATGCCAGGTAGCACACCGAGGCTGATTTCGGGCTGTCCAAAGCGGGCGTTGTCCGCCGCCAGGATAAAATCGCACATCATCGCCAGCTCGCAGCCGCCACCCAAGGCATAGCCGGCCACCGCCGCGATCAACGGTTTGCGTCGGGCAGCGATGCGGTCGGCTTCGCGGAACAGGTCGTCCAGGTAAATCCCGGGGTATTGGAGCTCGGCCATTTCCTTGATATCAGCCCCTGCGGCAAAGGCTTTTTCAGACCCTGTGATCACCACACAGCCAATACCTGGATCGGCTTCCAATTGGTCCAACGCCCGGTTCAATTCAGCTACCACCTGTGCATTGAGGGCATTCAACGCCTGGGGACGGTTTAGGGTAATGAGCGCGACCCGCTCCTCGGTCGACAGCAAAATGGTTTCAAAGCCTGGCATATCAAACGTCCCCGTCGGTTAGCTTACGCATTCAATGGCCATCGCCGTGGCTTCGCCGCCACCGATGCAGATGGCCGCCACCCCGCGCTTGAGCCCACGGCGCCGCAGGGCCGCGATCAAGGTTACCAAGATCCTCGCCCCCGAGGCGCCTATAGGGTGGCCCAGGGCGCAGGCCCCGCCGTTGACGTTGACCTTTTCATGGGGCAAGCCCAGGCGTTGCATGCAGGCCAACGCCACCACTGCGAAGGCTTCGTTGATTTCGTACAGGTCCACATCGGTTAGAGACCAGCCGGTACGCGCCAACAAGCGCTTGATTGCGCCCACCGGCGCGAGAGGGAACAGGCCTGGTTCATCGGCGAAGCTTGCGTGGCCGTGAATCACCGCCAGAGGCCGCAAGCCCCGGGCGCCGGCCTCGCTCTGGCGCATCATGACCAGCGCGGCGGCGCCATCGGAAATCGAACTGGCGTTGGCGGCGGTCACCGTCCCGCCCTCCCGAAACGCGGGTTTGAGCGTCGGAATTTTGTCCGCGCGGGCGCGGGGGGGCTGTTCATCTTCAGTCACCTGCCGCTGCTCGCGGCCCGCGGGCGCCGTGACCCCGATGATTTCCTCGGCGAAACTGCCGTCTTCCATCGCCCGCACCGCTCTTTCCAGCGAGGCCAGGGCGTAGTCATCCTGGGCCTGGCGGCTGATGCCTTCGCTCGTGGCGCAGTCCTCGGCAAAGGTGCCCATCAAGCGGCCGGGATCATAGGCATCCTCCAAGCCATCGAGAAACATATGGTCCAGCACCTGGCCATGGCCCATGCGATAGCCGCCGCGGGCCTTAGGCAACAGGTAGGGGGCATTGGACATGCTTTCCATACCACCGGCCACTACCGTGGCAGCGCTGCCAGCCACCAGTAGGTCATGGCCGAGCATTACCGCCTGCATGCCCGAGCCGCACATTTTGTTAAGGGTGGTGCAAGGGGTGCGTTTGGCAAGGCCTGCGCCTATGGCCGCCTGCCGGGCGGGCGCCTGCCCTAACCCAGCCGGTAGCACGCAGCCCATCAGCACCTCGTCAACCGCATCAGCTGCCAGCCCAGCGCGCTGCATGGCCCCGGCGATGGCCGCACTGCCCAGTTCGGTGGCGGTCAGCCCCGCCAACGCGCCCTGTAGCCCGCCCATGGGTGTACGGGCGATGCTGACAATTACGATCGGATCGTTCATAGGTCGTGTCTCCAATTAGCGCGCGGCCATGCGCAGAGCGCCATCAAGGCGAATCACTTCGCCGTTGAGCATGTCGTTAGCAATGATGTGCAGGGCCAAGGCGGCGTATTCGGCCGGCTTGCCCAGGCGGGGCGGGAAGGGTACCGCCGCGGCCAGCGAAGCCCGTACCTCCTCGCTCATGCCGGCCATCATCGGTGTTTCGAAGAGGCCGGGCGCGATGGTCATCACGCGAATGCCGTGGCGGGCCAGCTCGCGGGCGGCGGGAAGCGTTAGGCTAGCGATGGCGCCCTTGGAGGCGGCATAGGCGGCCTGGCCGATTTGCCCATCGAAGGCGGCCACTGAGGCGGTATTGATGATCACCCCGCGGTTGCCGGTGGCGTCCGGGGTGTTATTGGCCATGGCGGCAGCGGCCAGACGGAGCAGGTTGAAGCTGCCGATCAGGTTTACGTTCACAACGCGGGCAAAGGTATCCAGGCCGTGGGGGGCGTCGCGGCCCAGAATGCGCTCACCGAGCACCACGCCCGCGCAATTGACCAGCCCGTGTAGAGCGCCAAAGGTTTCGACCGCCGCGCTCACGGCGGTTTGGGCCTGCTGGGCATTGGCGATGTCCGCTACAGCGTGGGGCATTCCCAATTGCTCGGCATAGGCCTGTAAGGCCGGGCCGTTCAGGTCTATCAGAAGGACATCGGCTCCGGCTTCGACCAGCGCGCTTGCGGTTTCCGCGCCCAGCCCTGACGCTGCTCCGCTGACGATGAAGTGCTTATTATTGATGTCCATGGTCGCTCCTAATGACTCACCGTACCGCCGCATGCTGCGGCTTGCACGGCCTAGGAACAATGGCAGGGCCGATCAATCGGCTTGAGCGTTTTCGCCAGTGCCCAGCACCAGGCCGCGGTAGTGGCCGGGGTTGGAACCGAACCACTGGCGGAAGGCGCGGTAGAACGAGCTTTCGTCGGCAAACCCTAGGCGTTCGGCGATCTGCCCCATGCTGCTACCCTCCTCCGCCAGCCAGGCCAGGGCGCGCTCTTTACGCAGCGCTGCTTTGAGCTGCTGCAGGCTCTGCCCTTCGACGGCCAGGCGCCGACGCAAGGTGGCAACCGACATGCCATAGGTCGCCGCCAAGGCCGCGGCTTCTGGCCATTGGCCGGGCGGCGTAGCCTTGAGCAGGTCCCGCACCCGCTTGGTCAAGCCAGTGGACGCGCGGTATTTCACCAGCAAGTTACCCGGCAACCGGGCGCAGAAGGCGTGCAGGTCCGACTCGGTCCGCCGCACCGGCAGCTCCAGGCAGCTAGCGGGAAACACCAAGCGCGTTGCGGGCTGGTCGAAGCGCAGGTTGGCGCCGAAGAACCGCCGGTAATCGGCGCAGTCCGCAGGGGCGGGGCCTCGCAGCTCTACCGCGAGAATGGGCACCCGCCGGCCGGCCAGCCAGCAGGTCAGCCCATGAACGATCATCCAGAAGGTGAAATAGGTAAAGGGCCGAGTGGGTGCGCCGGATTCGGCGAGGGTGACTACAGCAATGCCCTGCTGATGCGCCAGCCTGGCGTTCAGCGCCCCTAGCATCAGCCGGAGAAACTCAAGCGCCAGGGCCAGGCCGGCTTCTACCGTCGCCTGGCCCGAGGCTGCCCGCCATACGAAGGCCAGGCTGCCCGCGCGCAGGGGGCGGGGTGCCATGGCGAAGAACTCGTCGTCCAAGGCAGTGGCAAGGGCTTGCCAGAGCGTGGCATAGGTAGACGCTTGAACCCGCTGGGTCGCATCCATGGCGCTGGGCCAGGCAAGGCCTGCCGCCCCCAGGGCGCGCGCCGCCACCGCGGGGCAGGCTCCCTGCAATGCCTCTCGCACCAGCGTTATGGAAATGCTGTCTTTGCTCATGGCCATCCGGGTAGACGAGTGATTACCCATGGTAGAGTGCGGCGGCGGGAAAGTCAGCGTGGGTGTGCTGCGCTGTTACCTTACTTGTGAAAGGAATTGCCTTATGCGCCTGCGCTTGGTCCGTCGCGTTATCGCCGGGTTGATCACCGCTCCGCTGTTGGCTTGCGTGGCCCACGCCGCCGAGCCATCTTCAGTCTATGGCCCAGAGCTACAAGGGTTCGATTACCCCTATACCCTGCGCCACTATGCCTTCGAGTCTCAAGGCAAGGCCTTGCAAATGGGCTATATGGACGTACCGGCCGCGGGCAAGGCCAACGGCCATACCCTGGTGCTGATGCATGGCAAGAATTTCTGCGCCGCCACTTGGGAGAACTCCATCAAGGCCTTGAGCGGCGCGGGCTACCGGGTGATCGCTCCCGACCAAATCGGCTTTTGCACCTCCAGCAAGCCTGAACATTATCAATACAGCTTCCAGCAACTTGCCGCCAATACCCACGCCCTGCTGGCTGAACTTGGCATCAAGCAGGCCTCGATCCTCGGCCATTCCACCGGCGGCATGCTTGCTACCCGCTACGCGCTGCTCTACCCGGAGCAAACCGAGCGTTTGATGCTGGTAAACCCTATCGGCCTGGAAGACTGGAAAGCCTTGGGCGTGCCTTACCGCAGCGTGGACGATTGGTTCGCCCGGGAAGTGAAGCTCACTGCCGATGGCATTCGCGAGTACGAGCGCAAAACCTACTACGGCGGCCGCTGGAAGCCTGAATACGACCGCTGGGTCAACATGCTCGCGGGGCTCAATCAGGGGCCTGGGCACAATGTGGTGGCGTGGAACTCTGCCTTGATCTACGACATGATCTTCACCCAGCCGGTGTACTACGAGTTTGGTCAGGTCAAGGTGCCCACGTTGCTACTGATCGGCACCGCCGATACCACCGCCATCGGCAGCGATGTTGCCCCTGCCGCGGTGAAAGCCAAGCTCGGCCACTACGACGTGCTAGGCAAGCACGTGGCGCAGATGATTCCCGGCGCCACACTGGTTGAATTCCCTGGCCTGGGTCATGCGCCACAAATGGAACAGCCCACTGCCTTTCACCAAGCGCTATTAAGCTGGTTGTCCAAACCGCCTGCCCATGCGACAAGCCCCGCCACTACGGGGCAACAGCCATGAGCGAACTACGGATCGCGGTAATCGACGACTGGCAAGGGGTGGCCCAAACCGTGGTGGACTGGAGCGTGCTGGCGCCCATTGGCCAAGTGGAATTTCTGCATCAGTATCCGGCCGATGAAGCTACCCTGGCCGAACGGCTGGCGCCCTATAGCGTTATCTGCGTGATGCGCGAGCGAACGGCCTTCACCGCCGGGCTGCTGAAGCAGTTACCCCTGCTCAAATTGCTGGTTACCGGTGGTATGCGCAACGCCGCCATAGACCTCAGTGCTGCCCAGGCGCTAGGCATTGCGGTGTGCGGCAGCGATAGCTACCGCCAGGCCACGCCCGAACTGACCTGGGCGCTGTTGATGGCGTTGACCCGCAACCTGCTGCCTGAAACCCTCTCGTTACAGCAAGGTGGCTGGCAGATAGGGCTGGGCGGTGACTTGGCGGGCAAAACCCTGGGCTTGCTGGGCCTGGGCAACATCGGCGGCACCGTGGCCGGCTATGCCAAAGCGTTTGGCATGGAGGTAGTGGCCTGGAGCCAGAACCTGACCCAGGAACGCGCCGATGCCTTGAGTGTGCGCAAGGTGGATAAACAAACGCTGTTCGAGCAGGCCGACATCCTAAGCATTCACTTGGTGCTAAGCAAGCGCACTCGGCACTTGGTAGACGCTCAGGCGCTGGCCTGGATGAAGCGTGGAGCACTGTTGGTGAACACCTCCCGCGGGCCCATAGTCGACGAGCAGGCCCTGATCGCTGCCCTTGAAAGCGGCCGGTTGGCAGGCGCTGCGCTGGATGTGTTCAGCGAGGAGCCTCTGCCCAAGGACCACCCCCTACGTCGTTTGCCGCGGGTATTGGCCACTCCGCACATCGGCTACGTCACAGAAAACAATTATCGGGTGTTCTTCAGCGCCATGATCGAGAACATTCAGGCATGGCATGCGGGCGCTCCCATACGCGTGCTTAAGTAAACTCAACGGCGCGCACCTGGGGTAGGCCGCACGTACGGCGGGTTGCTCGGCATGCCGTCCGGTTGGCTATAGGGCCGGCCGGCCGGCTGGCCATTTCCAATACCACGGTTTTCCAAGGTAGGTGCCTGCCTGGGGGGTACCGCTTGCTGCCCTTGGCGCTGGGCCGGGTTACTGGGCACCGTGCCCTGCCTGCTGTTGGGGTTGATGCGCCGAATAGGGCTGCCCAAGGGGTTGGTGCTAATCCCCGGCCGAGGCTGGGCAGCTTCTATAGGCTCCAAGGCACCCAGGCCCATCAAGGCTGCTAAGCACAACGGCATCCACTGTTTAAGCATGCTGCTCTCCACGTCTATAAGGGTTGATCGAAGCTGAGCGCGGCGAACGCCCTGGCGCTAGAGCTGTCGCAAGACAAAGCCCCACGGAGTTTTTCATGCCCGCTTCGCTTTGCCGCGCCCTCGCGCTGGCTGTGCTGTATCTGAGCCTTGGCGCCTGCGCCTTGTTCAGCCCCAATGATCCATTGGTGGTCCAGGTCGCCGGCCTGG
Source organism: Pseudomonas artemisiae (assembly GCF_057128685.1). Lineage (NCBI taxonomy): Bacteria > Pseudomonadati > Pseudomonadota > Gammaproteobacteria > Pseudomonadales > Pseudomonadaceae > Pseudomonas > Pseudomonas artemisiae. The sequence goes on along the minus strand of NZ_JBSKHS010000003.1, from coordinate 323,729 downwards.
AGCCGGACACCGGCAATGACTTGGAGTGGCGCATACTGGTGAAGGTGCGGGTGCAGAACCCAAACCGAAACTCGATCGAGTATTCCGGCGTAGCCCTGGCCTTAAGCGTCAATGGGCAGCCCCTGGCCAGTGGCGTCAGCCCGGCCCAAGGCACTGTCGCGGGTTATAGCGAAATCGTACTGGCTGTTCCCATGACCGTCTCGGCATTTTCCGTCTTTCGCCAAGCGTTGGGCCTGGCTAATCTGCACCCTGGCCAGGATGTGCCTTACCGGATCGAAGGGAAGCTGGATCGCCCAGGGTTGCTAGGGGCGGTAAGGTTCAACAACAGTGGCCACTTGAGCACGGCCAGCCTAGGGTTACCCAGCGCTACGCGATAACTCAACGAGCCGCAGCCATCGCTTTGTTTACCTCGCTACGCACCAGGTTGGCGTAGTCTGGTGGCGAAAGTTGCTCGAGTTCGGCGCGTACCCATTCGGCCCATTTGCCTTTGCGCCGAGGTTTTTCAGCAATCAGCCGAGCAGCGTCGGCCTTGGCACGGCCCAGGTTGGCCTTCCAATTTTCGAAATGCCGGGCTTTGTCCGATTCGATGGCTTGACGCTCGGCATAGGTTTTATTCGCAAGATTCAGGCTCATGCGCCCCTACCTGTGTTGATGGCGTGAAGGGGGTAGTTTACACCGCCTGCAACTTTCAGGCTTGCAGGTAATCCGAATGACACAGCCGTGAAAGAGGAACCCGCTATGGCCCGTACACCATCTAACCCCTTGATTGATGAGCAGATCATGGATCAGGCCTTCAGCGAGTTGGCCGCACTTGTGGAAGAGTCCGAGGGCCTGCTGAACGAGGGCCGTGGCCGCCGCTGCAGCCGCAAGCTGCGCCGCCAGTTGGACCAACTACTGCAACGAGCCACAGACCTGGCAAACCAGTTGGCCGAGCAAGCCGCCCCAGCCGTGCGTGGTACCGAGGGCTATGTTCGCCAACATCCGGGCCAGGCCCTGGCTATGGCCGCGGCCGCAGGGGCTCTGGTAGCCCTGCTGGTCAACCGCCGCTGATCAGCCTTCTGCCCACTGTTGTAACTGAGCCAGACACTCTGGCGCCAGCGCGATGCCATGTCGTAAGGCATGGTTTCGATTCTGGTAACGCCGCTCCCCTGCCAGGCGGGTAACCCCCGCTTCGGTCATGCGCTCTACCAACACCTGCGCGCGCTCCGCGAAGGAGCGGCCCCCCGCGCGAGCTGGGTCGATGATGATCATCAGCTGGCCCGTCCACGGCGTTTGTGCTCCCGGATGCTTTGCCCAATCGAACTCGAATGAAAAATTCCCACCCGTGAGCCCAGCTGCCAGTAGCTCGACCATCATCGACAGCGCCGAGCCCTTGTGCCCGCCGAACGGCAATAGCGCGCCACCGTCCAACACCGCGCGCGGGTCTGTAGTAGGTTGACCTTGGCTATCCACACCCGCCCCGGTAGGCAGGGCCTTGCCCTCACGGGCGGCGATTTGCACATCCCCATGGGCCAGTGCGCTGGTAGCCATGTCAAACACCAGTGGCGGCCGGCGCGCGCAGGGAGCGGCGAAGGCGATGGGGTTGGTGCCGAACACCGGGCGCTGAGCGCCCTGGGGAACTACGCAGGTCATGCTGTTGACCACCGATAGGGCGATCAGGCCCTCTTCGGCGAAGGGCTCCACGTCGGGCCAGAGCGCGGCGAAATGATGGGAGTTGCGGATGGCCATTACCGCTATGCCTGCCTCTCGGACCTTGCGCAGCAACAGGGGCCGGGCCGCCGCCAGCGCAGGTTGAGCAAAGCCATTGGCAGCATCCACGGCGACATAGCCTGAGGCAATATCGTCTACAACAGGGGTAGCTGCCGGATCGACCCAGCCGCTAGCGATGGTGGATCGGTAACCGGGGATACGAAACACCCCATGGCTATGAGCCCCATCGCGCTCGGCCGCGGCGCAATTGGCCGCCAGCACCGCAGCTACGGAGCCCGAAGCGCCCTGCCGGAGGAACACCTGCTTCAACAGCGCCACTAGCGCCGTGAACTCGATGGTGGCTTCACCCGCGCCCGTATCACGTTTTTCACCCATAGCGCTGCCTCGTGTTGTCAAGTCACCGAACCCTTTGTGCACTCGAGGGTAGGCTGCCTTAACGGCGCACCTTGCGGCGCATCACCCCGTTGATGATCACGGCCACCACCGCCACGGCGATGGCCAGATACTGGAAGGTCTTTTCATCCAACCGCCCCTGAGCCTGGAGCCACGAAAGCCCTAGCATGATCGCCACGATCACCACGCTAAGCAGTAGGGAATATTTCAAACGCTGCACTTGTGTCATAGCAAACTCATCATGTATCGGTATGCATACCTGGTGGAAACCAAAACGCGGCAATAGCGGCGCCTTTGGGCGTCATAGTACCGCGCCCACTTAAACAGTGGCATGCAAACCACAAGGAGCACCTGATGTTGCGTCGAATTTTCTGGGCTATTGCTCTGCTGTTAACCCTGAGCTTAAGCGGCTGCTGGATGTTCATGCCACCCGGCGGCGGGCACGACGGGCCAGGCCACGGCGGGCCAGGGGCCATGGGCCCGCGCTAAGTCAGGGCTAGGGTAGCGGTTTCCCGTTCAAGTCGTTCCTGCTTAATAACCTTTGAGTGAGCGCGCAGGCTCTTGGGCCTTGCCTACGGAAGGTTATTGTATGCGTATCTTTCTAGCGCCACTGGCGTCCCTCAGCTTATTCACCACGCCTGCCGCGGCGCTGACCGTTGAACAGGTCAGCGAAAAGGAGCTGCGTGGCTATACCGCTACCTTGGCCGAGCACGCTGGGGCGTCCCAGTGGCAACAACTTTGGAGCAATACCCGGCAACAACATCATTTCGATACGTCCGGGCCGCAAGCGCGGTTCACGTTGCCCATGCGTGAAATTCCGGCGCTGGTCAGTCAAACCCTTATGTCCCCTCTACAGGTGCAGCTGCTACCGCCTACGCGTACCCAGGTACGGCGTGATTTCAGCCCAAGGGTCACGGGGGTGGCACAGGATCAACCGCTGACCGCTATTTGCGTGGGGCTGGATTGGCGCGGGGCACCAGAGCGTACCGATCGCCCATTGAGCGCCGCCGACCTACGCTATGTCAGCCTTACCAGCGCCAAGCCTTGCTAGCAATTGCCTTACCTGCTGCTAAGACTTGCCTTTCAAACCAGGCGGAAATTTCCTCTGGGCCAAGCGTAGCCCATGCCCATGTAACCAGGGGTTGGCCTAGGGACAATGCCTGGGCCAACCGGCATAACGGATACCCTCCCTGAAAGGATTTCACATGACTACTCCAGACTTGTCCCAGGTTGATACCACCCGCCTACCCCATTCGCTGCGTGCATTGATCGAGTGCGTGGGCGTAGAGCAAGCGTACCGTTTGACACTTCTATACGGCGGCCGCCCGCGTTACATCCCTAAAAATCCTGCGCGCTCGGCCTTGGCTAAACTCCTACCCGCCGGTGCCCTGCAAGCCCTGACCGCACGCTTTGCGGGCACCTCCCTGGAAATCCCCAAGGCCGATCATTTCGAGCGTCAGTTCCGTGATCGGCAAATCCTTGCAGAAAGCAGCCAGGGGTTGTCACGGGCAGAGTTGGCCAATCGGTACGGTTTGAGCCTGCGGCAGATCGGCAACATTCGCCGCGGCCAAGTCAGTGCACAGGCATAGCTTCCGTCTTCAACGGCCCGCTAAAGGGCAGCACAGTTGACACGCGCGGTAATCGCCGCGCTGACTTTTTAGGAATGGACATCCACTATGACAACACAACATAACGACCTCATTGGATCAGTCATCAATGCTCTACCGCTGGACCGCATGATCGCCGGGCCACTTCAAGCAATGATCCAGGCACAGACCGCTGCGAGCAAATCCTATGCAGACTTTCTGTTGGGCGTGTGCGTGAAAGACGGCAAGGCGGTTTCGGTACAATTCGACTACGACGAAACCATCACTGATGAAAATGGTACCTACAAAGGTACCGTGGCCAAATCCATGCAGGTTCCGCTGCTGGCAGCGGTGACCCACCCCAATATTTCCATCAGTGAAGGTACGATCGAGTTCGAACTCAATATTACCCAAGCTTTCGAAGACACCAGCCAAACCGGCGGCAGTGCTGACCTTCAGGCCGAGCTGGGTTGGGGACCTTTCAAACTGGCTGTCAAAGGCCAGGTAAGCCATAACAAGGCCCAAACCCGCAAAACCGACACCCGCGCCCGCTATGCGTTTAACACCAAGGTCGTGCGGCAGGACCCACCCGAGGCATTGATGCGGGTGATCGATATGCTCACCGAAGCGGCTATCAAACCTGTTCGGTTGGCCACTTCGACCCTCAATGAAGATGAAAAAGCCTACGGCGCCACGGCGCTCCCGTCACCCCAAATCTTGAACGGTACCGTCATACCGACAGCGAGCAATCAGCCTACGGCCACCGCCGCGCCCTGACCCTGGCACTCTCTTCCATCGCCTGAACGTTACCCCGGCTAACCTGGGGTAACACCGCCAAGGAGACCCTCGCATGGGATTTTTTTCACGGAAAGAACCCATGGTCCCCAGCGACCTGCGGGATATCACCCGCGGCCTTCACGAAGCCGCCAGCAGCGCCAACAACCTCATCGCCCAGCAATACATCAAGCTGTTCGACCAGTTTTTCGACTATGACCCTGATGACCTGGGCACCCCAATGAAGGCCAAGATGGTAGAGGTTGCGCTGGATGAGCACCACCGCATGCAGGTACCGCTCATAACGCTGGTATCGCCCCGTGGGCTAGCCCTGGAAACCATGAACGTGGACCTGTCAGTGAAAGTATCCGGCACCGAAGCCGAAGCGGTCAGCCATGCCCTGGAAAACGGCGAACTGACGTGCGAGCGCTTTTACGTAACCATGGGCGGGCCACGCCAGGACCCTGCGCAGCGCAGCCCGGACGAGGTGCAGATCAGCCTGACCTTCAAGGCCTGCGAGCCCCCCGAAGCAGTGCACCGGCTCATCGAGGAGTACACCCAGCTGATTTCCCCGCTGCGTACAGTGCGCGATAAGGCCGAGCCAGACTTGCCCACCGATTAAAAATCCTTCTTGTAGAACAGGTCCAGCGAGCTGGCCACACCGCTGGCGGCCTCTAAGTAGAGCTGGCGGGTCAAGGCGTAGCGCAGCGCTACGGTACTGGCTGGCTCGAACACGCCCACGCCGTAACGCAGGGTAAGGCGCTCACTCAAGTTACCGCTGGCCACCACACTGGTGCTGTTGCCGCTGCCTTCGGTGTCGAGTTGGAAGTCCTGCACGCCGAGGTTCCGCGCAAGCCGGCTGGTAGTGGATGCGCTGCCCATCAGGCCCAAGCCCAAGGCAGCCTGAGCCAGCAGGTTGCTGTCCTCGCCGTTGGTGCTCAGTGGCCTGCCCAGTACCAACCAGGAGAGGGCCTCTTCCTGGCTCATGGCAGGCTCGCCGAATACTTCGCTGGTCGGCTGCTGCGCGCTGCCGTTGAGGCGAATACCGGCGACCACATCGCCTGTCTGGCGGATCGCTTCGACATCCAGATAAGGCTGGTCGATAGGCCCGGTAAAGAACAACCTGGCACGGCGCAGGGTCAGGCGTTGGCCATAGGCGCGGTAGCGTCCGTTACGCAGCTCCAGCGCGCCGCGGGTATCGACATTATCGCCGATGTGCAAGTGGCCAGCGAGGTCGGACTGCAGCCCAAAACCGCTGAAGGTCAGCTTGTCGCTGCCCACATCCACGTTCACATCCATGGCGATCCCCAGCCGCGCCTGAGTGGGTGCTTCACGACCCACGACAACGGCATCGCCGGACACCTTGACCGTGGAAGGCGGCAACTGGCGCACGGTAATGGCGCCCTTGGGTACGGTCACGGTGCCCGCAAGCGAAAGCTGCTGGTCAGCCATTTTCAAGCGCAGGTCAGCCCCTGCCTCAACGTCGGCATAGGGCTGCACGGTGACGGGTAGCCTGCTGGCCCGTACCGCCATATCTAAGCGCAAAGCCCCTGCCCACTCCACCGTGCCTTCGATGTTGCCCTGCCCCTGTGCGCCGCTGCGCCAGCCACCGTCCAGTTGCAAGTGATCGCCACTCATGCGTGCGTTCAGGGCCAGATCCTCCACGGCCAGCGGCAACCCAGGCGCGGACAATGCCCCACCGTTCAGGGTGAACGCACCCTCTACCCTTGGCTGCAATAAGGTACCGCCCAGCTCGCCACTGCCTTGCAGCGTACCTGCCACGTGATCGGCCTGCTCCACCAAGGGCCCAAGCACGGCAAGGTCTACGCCTGCTAAACGGAAGCTGCCTGACAAGGGCTTGGCATCGCCAAAGGGATCAAGGCTGGCGCGCAGGTTCAGTTGGCCCAGGCGGTGGCCATCGAAGTTGAATTCAGTATCGACGCGGCGTGGCGCGACCTGGCTGGTCAGGCGCAACGTGCCATAAGGAAAGGCTAAGCGCTGATCGCCCTGTTTCACACTCAAGGTGCCGCCGCTGGCATCCACTACCAGGCTTCCCCGCGGGCCCGTCTCGCCAAGGTTCAGCTGCACATCGGCGCTGGTGGTGCCTTCCCAACCCAGGTTAGTCGGCAACCACGGCTTCAAGCTGGCTAATGGGAAATCCCGCAGGCGTAGCGTGAGCTGAGGGTTAGGGGCCAGGCGCTGCTGATCGGCGCACAAACTGGCCTGGCCCGAACGCCAACAGTGAGCGCCTAAATCCACCTGGCCGTCAGCCAATCGGCGCAAGCTGGCAGGTGTCTGTAGCGCCCAGGCCTGGCCGTGGCTGGCCACTTTACCGCTAGCCAGGCGCCCGCTCCACGCCCCGGCACTCCACGCACCCTCGGCGTCCAGGGCTACCACCGCCTGCGGTCCATTAAGCCCCAACCGCACGTTATGCCGCTGTGCACTGCCACCGCCATCGACCGTAAAGGTGCCCAGGTCGGTGTCGCCTGCGGCAACGCCTGTTGCTTTGAGCGCGACCTTGGCCTGTTCCCGTACGTCCAGGCTCGCGGCGAGCGTTAAGGCGCCCACGCGGTTGCTTTGCCAGGCCAGGCGTCGACCTTCGAGCTGCAACTGGCCTTCAGGGTGTTCTACGCGCCCAGCCAGGTTCAAACGGCCGTTCACTGCGCCCGCCAGGCCAGGCCAGAGCTGGTCCAGCCGTGGCGCGTTCAGCGCAAGCGTGCCAGCGAGTGCAGGCTTGCTGCTAGCCTGGCCGGTAAGCTGGTTGGTACCCAGGGCGAAATCCAGCCCGGAAAGGGACCACTGCTCGCCCCGCCCCTGGATGCCGCCATTAAGCCGCGCAGCCTGGCCACGCAACCGCCCGCTAAGGCCCAACTGAGCTTCCAGGGCCAATTGCCCGTCTTGCCATGCGCCTTTGCTGCTGACCTTACCTTCCAACTTGCCTGGCAGGCTGGCGACCCAATAGGCGGGGTTCAGGTTAGCCAACGTCAAATCCGCCCCCCATGCCACGCCTTGAGCGAAGGCAAGCTTCACTTGCCCAGCGAGTTCACCGGCACCGGCGCGCAACTGCAACTGAGGCAGCACCAGTTGGCTTGCATCGCCGCTAAAGGGGGTGATCAGCGAGAATGGCCCGGCGGGCCCGGTGAACTGCCCGTCGAGGTTGCCCAGGTAATTGCCATTGCCGTAGCGCACCAAGGCGGTAAGCTTATTGGCCCGTACCGGTGGGGGCGCGGCTTGGGGGTAGAGGCTGGTCCATGGAAAGTCTTGCCAATCCAGGTTCGCTTCGCCGGTCAGGCCGTTCGCCCAACTGGCCTCACCCCGCACCCGTGCACGGTGGTCAGGGTCGGCCGTCAGGCCAAGCTCGCTGACGCTTGCGCCTTCACTGTTGGCCTTACCCTGTAGGCTAAGCGTGACCGGCCCTTGCTCACCCGGCAAGGTGGCGCCGCCTTCAATCACATAGCCCGCCGCCAGGTTACCCTCGGCACGTATTTCCAGGCCTTTAAGGGTCAGCGTAGAGGGCAGTGCCTGCTGGGGCGTAAAGGCATCGGCCTGCAGCCGCACTCGTGCTGGAAGGTGTTCGGCCAACGCCTGCACGGTGCCGGTGAGCGTTGCTGGCAGATAGCCTGAACTGCGTGCGTCCAGTGACAAGGTACCGGCTACTTCACCTTTCAGGGTACCGGTTACGCCCCACGAACGGCCATCGACCGCCGGCAAAACCAGGGCCAGCGACGCCTCCAAGGGCCATTCACCTTCTGGTGCTAGCGTACCTTGCAACGACAGCCGTATGTCGCCATAGGTCAGGTTCAGGTTACCCACCTGCAAGCCTGACGCGCTCCAGCCCGCCGCCAACTGTACGTTGGTAAGCAACGGTCGGCCTGCATAAAGGACTTCATCGACACTTAGCTGTTTAATCGCCAACCCTACCGGCAACTGCACGGCAGGCAGTTTCGGGGGGCCTGAAGACGGCGCGGATTCGTCGGCAGGCCCTGGCTCGATGTTCAGCCGGCGCGCTTGGAACAGGTCGACGCATAGGGTAAGCCGCGTCAGGCAGTTGGGCCGCCATGCCCAGCGTGGCTCATCAAGGGTAACGCGCAGCCCGGCCGGCCCAGCCCAAGTCAATTGGCTGGCCTGCCAGTGCCCACCCAAGCGGCCTTCAAAGCCCTCCACGGTTACGCCAGGGGCATGGGCCAACAACCACCGACTGCCACGTTCGCTGCCCAAGCCTGCTGCCAGCAGGCCCAGTACCAGTGCCACCAGCACCAGCAGCACGCACAACGCCATAACCACCCAACGCCGTACGCGCGTCATAGTTCCGGCCCCATGGAAAAGTGCAGGCGGAACCCGCCACCTTCATCCAGGCCGCGTGCTACATCCACCCGAATCGGGCCCACGGGCGATACCCAGCGCAAGCCCACCCCTACCCCGGTTTTCATGCTGGGCAAGCTCAAACTGTTGAAGGCATTACCCTGATCGACGAAGGTCGCCACCCGCCACTTGGGCGCGAAGGTGTATTGGTATTCAGCGGTACCGGCAATCCGGTAGCGCCCGCCGATATGGTCGCCATCGCTGTTTTCCGGCGAGAGGCTCTGATAATCGTAGCCGCGCACGCTCTGGTCGCCGCCGGCGAAAAACCGCAACGACGGCGGAATGGCCTTATAGCCGTTGGTAGCACTACCGCCCAGTTGCAAGCGGCCGAGAAAACGATGGCGCTCGAACACCGTGGTCAAGCCACGCCATTGCACATCGGCCCTAAACAGGTTGGCGTCTGACAATAGCCCTTCTTTGGCCACTTGCGCCTCAAAGCCGAGGCGATAGCCCCTGTTTGGGTCCATCCGGCTGTCACTGTGCAGGTAGCTGTAGCTGATACCCGGCATGACCAGGTTGCTCAACCCGCTGTCGTCACCCAGGCGGTATTGTTCACGTTGCCATTTGAGCGAGACTACCCGCTGCCAGCCACCGGGTAGCTTGCTGTGCCACTCCGGCCCCAGGGTCAGCAGCTTGCTCAGGCTGTCGGTGTCGGCGATTTCTTCGTACTGGTACCCGGCGGCGTAACGGATTTTATCGGTCAGCGGAGAAGCCAGCGGCACGTCGTACCACAAGCCGATGTTTTGCCGAGGCGCGGCCAACTCTGCCTCAGCCCCATAACTATGCCCTTGAGGATTGACCCAATGGCGCGTCCAGTTGGCTTTGAGCCGCGGCCCCACATCCGTTGAGTACCCTGCGCCCAACCCCAAGGTACGCGGCTCGCGGGCCGAGAGGTCGACGGTCACAGGCATCTGCTGGCCGCGGTTAGGCTGAGGTGCGGCCTCCACGATAACGCTCTGGAAATAGCCGCTGGCTTGCAGGTCATGGTTGAGCTGGGCGACCAGGTCAGCGTTGTAAGGGTCGCCTGCCTTGAAGGGCACCAGGCGCTGAAGGAGTTCGGTCGCGATGATCGAATTACCCTTGAAGTCGACGCTACCGAAGCGGTAACGGGGGCCGCTTTGGTAATGCAGCGCGATATCGGCCGTGCCAGCGGCCGGGTCTATGCGCAACTGTTGCTGTTCGAAGTGACCTTCGAAAAAGCCAAAGCGCGAAGCCTGGTTGAGGATCAGCCGCTTGGCGTCTTCATAGTGCCCATGGTTAAGGGTGGCGCCCGGTACCAATCCTAGACTCCCTGGCAAGCTGAAAGCGGGCAGCGCGGAGGCCGGCCCTTCAACCTTTACCGAGACCTGGCGCAGCTTTACCGGCTCCCCTGGACGTACGCGCAACCTCAAGGTAGGCGACTCGCCTTCACTGACCTCCCCGTCAATCACCGCGTGGTAGTAGCCCAACGCTTCGGCGGCACTGCGCGCCTGGACCTCGGCGGTACGGCGCAGTTGCTCCAATGCGCGCGCGTCACGGTCGGCCACGCTACCTACATACGCCTCGATATTGGCGCGCAGCGCCGCGTTGGGCGGGCTCAGCTCTACCTGAAGGCGGCCTTGTGCCGCGGCGTTTGCCGCAAGACAGGCGAGCAATAGCCCACCGCTTGTTCGTCCTGAATACCTCATGGGGGCAATCCTACCATGATAAGCCTATCGGCCCGAACCTCAGCCCCCGGCTGGCTTGAGCGTGGCGGCTCCGTTAGGATCAGTGTTTTGCGTAAAGGTTGCTGGGTCATGAAAATCGTATCGTTCAACATCAACGGCCTTCGTGCCCGGCCGCACCAGCTGGCGGCGTTGATCGAAAAACATCGCCCAGACGTCATTGGCTTGCAGGAAACCAAGGTAGCGGACGAGCAGTTCCCCTTGGGCGATGTCGAGGCTCTGGGCTATCACGTCCATTACCATGGGCAAAAGGGTCATTATGGGGTGGCCCTGCTTTCACTCAAGCCGCCTCTGAGCGTGCAAAAGGGTTTTCACAGCGATGAGGATGACGCCCAGCGGCGGTTTATCCTGGCCCAGTATGAAGATCAGCATGGGCAACCGGTCACCGTCATGAACGGGTATTTTCCGCAAGGCGAAAGCCGCGATCACCCCACCAAGTTCCCCGGCAAGCAACGGTTTTACTCAGACCTGCAGCAACTGCTGGATACCCAGCACAATCAGGCCCAGCCACTGGTGGTGATGGGCGACCTGAACATTTCGCCGGAAGACACCGATATCGGCATCGGTACCGACAGCATCAAGCGCTGGTTACGGGCCGGAAAATGCAGCTTCCTGCCAGAAGAGCGGGAATGGTTGAGCCGCCTCAAGGGCTGGGGCCTGGTTGATACCTGGCGGCATTTGCACCCTGAGGTCAACGACGTGTTTAGCTGGTTCGATTACCGCAGCCGAGGCTTCGAGGACACACCCAAGCGCGGGCTGCGTATCGACTTGATCCTGGCCTCTACCGGCTTGCTGCCTAGGGTGCAAGCGGCGGGCATCGACTATGAATTGCGGGGGATGGAAAAGCCCTCGGACCATGCGCCGATCTGGTTGCAGCTAGGTTGAGCACTGTCATGGGACGGTAACCTAACTGTCTTAATCTGCGGGCCATTGATAGAGGGTCCGCCATGTTGTCAATCAAGGCTCGCCATTTGCTCTGCGCCTGCTGGGCCGTGCTTGCGATAGGGTCTTGCCTCGCGGCCGAGCCACTGACCGTGCTGCGCGTTCAAGGCTCGAACACCATCGGCTCGCGCTTGCTACCGGCCTTGGTACAGGGTGTGTTCGAAGCCCGTGGCCTGGGTAATGTTCAGCGGCAAGCCGTTGGCGAAAACGAATGGGTGGTCACCGCGGTTTTGCCATCCGGCGATCGAGTACAGGCCAGGCTTAGCGCCCATGGGACCGCTACCGGCTTCGCCGCCCTCGCGGCAGGCTCGGCAGACCTGGCGGCCGCATCGCGGCCTATCAATGAACAAGAGCGCGCGCGCGTATATGTGGCGGCTAATTCCGCTCAACAGGGTACCGAACAGGTCATCGGCATCGATGGCGTAGCGGTGATCGTCAATCGGAACAACCCCCTGCGCAGCCTGGATGCCGAACAACTCGCTGCCGTATTCGCTGGCGCCATCACCCGTTGGGAAGAGCTGGGCGTGGGGCTGGGGCCTGTTCACCTGTATGCCCGGGACAATCGTTCCGGCACCTGGGAAACCTTTCGTGACCTGGTACTGGCGCCTCGGGCGCTCACCCTGGCCGAAGGCGCTCGGCGGCTGGAATCCAGCGAAGCCTTGAGTAGCGCCGTTAGCAGCGACCCTCAGGCCATTGGCTTTATCGGCCTGCCGTACGTATTGCAAAGCCGTGCCCTGGCGATTGGCGAAGCCGAAGGTCGGGCTCTGTCTCCCACCGCTGATAACGTCGCCACCGAGGACTATCTGCTGTCCAGGCGGCTATATTTGTACAGCGCTCCAGGTGCGATCAATCCGTGGGCCGCCGCCCTGCTGGAGTTCTCACAAAGTACCGCCGGCCAGCGGCTCGTCGCGAGCGAGGGCTTCGTTGCCCAGCAGGTGCATTCGGTGCCGGTGCAACCCAGCGCGGGCATGCCCAAAGCCTACCTCGACCTGGCTCGCGACAGTCGACGGCTAACCCTGAACTTTCGCTTTACAGGCGCCAGTGCCAGCCTGGATAGCAAAGCCCTGGCGGATGTGGATCGGCTGGCCAACTACCTGCGCGGGCGCCCCGCCGAGCGTGAGCATCTGGTATTGGTAGGCTTTGGCGACGCCAAGAGCGAGCCTGGCCGGGCACTGCTGCTGTCCCGCCTGCGCGCGATGACCGTGCGCCGCGAATTGGCCAAGCGGGGAATAGCGCCCAGCGCCGTGCTGGGGCTGGGGGCTCAACTGCCCGTGGCCAGCAATACTACCGAGGGCGGCCGCCTACGCAATTGCCGGGTTGAGGTCTGGATTCAAACGGGTGTGCGGTAACGCGCCAGCTCGTAGCTGGCCACGGCAGCGCGGTGGACTTCGTCCGGCCCATCGGCGAGGCGCAGACTGCGCTGCATGGCGTACATGTAGGCCAGCGGCGTATCGCTACTGACCCCCGCGGCGCCATACAGCTGTATGGCGCGGTCGATGACCCGCAGCGCAACATTCGGCGCGATCACTTTGATCTGGGCGATCTCGCTGCGGGCCCCTTTATTGCCTTGGGTATCCATCATATAAGCGGCGCGCAGGGTCAAAAGCCTGGCCATTTCGATCTCCATGCGCGAATCGGCGATCAGGTCGCAATTACCCCCGAGGTAGGCTAATGGCTTGTTAAAGGCTTGCCGCTCCAAGGCTCGCTGGCAGGCCAAGGCCAGGGCCCGCTCCGCCATGCCGATCGAGCGCATGCAATGATGAATACGGCCAGGTCCCAGCCGCCCCTGGGCGATTTCAAAACCCCGGCCAGGGCCGAGTATCACGTTATCCAACGGCACGCGAACGTCCTCGAACGTCACTTCGGCATGGCCGTGGGGCGCGTCGTCGTAACCGAACACCGTCAAGGGCCTCACTACCTTTACCCCTGGCCAATCCATGGGCACCAGCACCATGGAATGTTGGCAATGGCGGGGAGCGTCGGGGTTGGTGAGCCCCATGAAGATAATCACCTCGCAGCGAGGGTCGCAGGCACCAGAGGTCCACCACTTACGGCCGTTGAGCACCCACTGCTGGCCTTGTTGGACGGCGGTGGCTTGCATATTGGTCGCGTCCGAAGACGCCACCCCGGGCTCGGTCATGGCGAAGGCCGAGCGTATCTTGCCCTCCAGCAATGGCTCCAACCAGCGCTTCTTCTGAGCAGGGGTACCGTAACGCACCAGCACTTCCATGTTGCCCGTGTCTGGGGCCGAGCAATTGAAGGGCTCTGCCCCAAGCACGGATTGGCCCATCAATTCCGCCAGGGGGGCGTAATCCAGGTTGCTCAGGCCAGCGCCGTATTCGGAATCAGGCAAGAAGAGGTTCCATAGCCCCTCGGCTCTGGCCAAACGCTTGAGTTCTTCCATGGTGCCTGTGGCATGCCAGCGGCCCTTTGAAGCCAGCTCTTGGGTAAATCGAGCCTCGGCAGGAAACACAGCAGCATGCATAAACGCACCAATGCGTGCGCGTAGTACTTCAACCTGAGGCGGATAGGCGAAATCCATGGGACGTTTCACGCTCCGGAAAGGCCGGGCGGCCTAGTGCGCCGAGAGTAGAAGAGATAGCAGGTATTTTTCGAGTCTATTATCCTTCTGTATAAACATTCATAAGCTCTATACGTTTTCAGTTAACAATGACGAGTACATCGCCCATGAATCTGAGCAAAGTCGACCTTAACCTCTTCGTTGTTTTCGATGCGATCTATACCGAAGCCAACCTCACCCGCGCGGGGCAGATCGTGGGCATTACCCAACCCGCGGTGTCCAATGCCCTGGCGCGCCTGCGCGAAACCTTCAACGACCCGTTGTTCGTACGCACCGCGCAGGGCATGGTACCTACGCCCATGGCTCAGAACATCATAGGGCCGGTACGCAACGCGCTGGCGTTGCTGAGGGTGTCCGTCCAGGAAAGCCATGTATTCAACCCCGCTCAAGCTGTCAAAACCTTCCGCATCAGCATGAGTGATCTGGTAGAAGCGCTGCTGCTGCCACCGTTGTTGCGACGCCTTCGCCATCAGGCACCCGCGGTTACCATCGAGAGCTATTTGTGCAAACGGCGTGAAACCACCAAGGAGCTGGCGGCCGGCCGCCTGGACTTTGCCGTGGACGCCCCGCTCAATACCGACCCCCAGGTGCGTCACGTGAAACTGATGGAAGACCGCTATGTGTGCGCCATGCGCCAAGGGCATCCACTGCAAGGGGCTTCGCTGACACTGGACGCCTACCTGGCCCAAGCGCACATTCATATCTCCAGCCGTCGCAACGGCCTTGGCGAGGTCGATCTGGCCCTTGGGAAAATGGGCTTGCAGCGAAAGATCACCCTGCGCTCCCAGCACTACATGATGGCCTCTCAGGTATTGCAACAGACCGACATGATGATCACGGTGCCCGAGCACTTCGCCCGGCGTCATGGACTGCCGTTCAGCCCCTTGCCGATACCGGAGGTCAGCAAGGTTGAGTCTCACCTGTATTGGCACGAGAGCACCGACCAGGACCCGGCCAACACGTGGATGCGCGAACAAATCATCGAATTATGCACAGTGATCGCCGAGCTTGAGGGCGCCAGGCCAACACACGCTTCACCTATGTGAAGAAAGTGTTACCCCAATACCACGGCTACACACCGAAACGGGTAACCGCGAAACACTTTGTTGACGAAAAGAGTCAGTGCTTCTTCTTCTGACCTCGCAAGTAATTGATTTATATAGTTTTTTAAAAATTGGCACGGCATCTGCTATCTAGATCAGCATAAGAACAAAAAAAACCATGCACTCCCTAATAACAACAATACGAACGGCTCTGACATAACAAGAACAACCACGGCAGAGGCGAAGCCAACAGATTTTTTTGAAGAAGGTGCGTTTTCCAGGGCATTGCCCGCAACCGAGCTTATAAAAATAAAACTGCCCCGAGGCAGCAAGTGACCGGTTGGACCTGTAGGTGAAGATGAATCAGCGTTCAAAAAAATACGTTTGCTCTTGGCCCCGAATGGGGGCTGGATACGCGCGCGGGCTGCTACCAAAAACAATAACAGGTAGCCTGAAAACAATAAGAAGAGCAAATGCAAAACACCTAGAGGGGAGCTTCGGCTCCCCTTGTGCATTCAGGCCAAAGCCAATATCGCGCGCACCACCACCCCCTTGATACACCAGTTGCCGTCCCAGGCCATTACCGGCCAGGTGGGATTGAGCGCTCGCAGGTAGCGCTGCCCACCCTCCTCGACCAACTCTCTGAATACGGCCTGTTGCTGCCCTGGCACGCTGACAATGACCAGGCTTCCCGCCAAGACTTCGGCCCGAGGGTCCACCAAGATAAGGGCGCCTGCGGGAACACTGCGGCCAAAGGGCGCGCTCATGCTTTCCCCCTCTACCCTTAACCAAAAGGCCGGGCCACAGGCGTGGTAGTCCGAGAGGTGCATGGTGCCGGTACTGTGCCGAGCGATAGAGGGATGATCATCTGCCGCGGCGCCCCACTTCAGTAGCGGGTAGCTGTAGCCCGGGCCATTGACGGCCCATTCAGTGCCCGGGGCCGATGGTGCGAAGCCATAGGCCGAACGCTGCTCATTCACGCGCAGGATCTGCACCACTTCCATATCGACTTCGCCCAATTCACGCAATACCTCGTTCATGGTGTCCAGGTCGGGGCGTCGGCGCCCACTGAGCCAGTGGTTTAGCGCGCCTTGGGAGCGGCCGATACGTTCTGCCAGCTGCTCTTGTGTCAGCCGCCGTTCGCGCATCTTTTGTTTGACGAGTTCTATCCAAGTGTCCATGGGGCGTACCTTACCGGCGCGATGGCCGAGGACCATACATACCGCGTAATAGATTAGGCCGTCAGCGACTACGCGCTGTAATTATACTACGGCCTGAACCACTATTGAGCGACACCGCAAGGACCTGCCATGACCCCGCCCGCACACGCCTCTTGGAACTTACCTTTCCACCCCAGTGCCCATCTGGATATCAACCAGGCACTGACCCATGCCGATGCCTTACTCCGCTGTGCATGCGCGGTGGCTTACGAAAGCGCGGATCAGCAAACAGGCGAAGCCCGTCATCTTGCCTTGACGGTCGTACACTTGGTTGGCATGGCTCGCAGCCTTGTCATACATGGGCTTGAAAGCGATACCTTGAACCCAGGCGGCGAAGTGGCCAAGGCTGATGGCTAATTGGCCTGCAGGCAGGCATTTGTGCTACTAAGGTGTACACTTTGGTTTTGTTCGAAAGCGAATTTTCCATGTCTGTATTGTCATCTGCTGTCGAGATTACCGCTGACTTCGATACCGGAAACATTCAGGTACTTGATGCCAGCGATTCGTCCCTTGTCCGCTT
The DNA here is from genome assembly GCF_057128685.1 of Pseudomonas artemisiae. Taxonomy (NCBI): domain Bacteria; kingdom Pseudomonadati; phylum Pseudomonadota; class Gammaproteobacteria; order Pseudomonadales; family Pseudomonadaceae; genus Pseudomonas; species Pseudomonas artemisiae. The sequence continues at coordinate 306,895 of NZ_JBSKHS010000003.1, read as the reverse complement.
GGCCATCCGGCCAGATACCCACAGCCAGCACTTCCAATGGTTTCACTTCAAGGCCTCGGGCTTGCCCCAGGGCCAACAGTGCGCATTCACGTTGGAAAACGCAGGCAGTTCATCCTACCCACGTGCCTGGGAGGGCTATAACGCCGTTGCCTCCTACGACGGTAGTGACTGGTTCAGGGTACCCAGTACATTCGATGGTCAAACCCTGCGGTTCGAGTTGGTCGTGGAGCACCCGGAGGTGTCCTTCGCCTATTTCGAACCCTATCGCCAAGCCCGTCATCTTGCCTTGTTGGCCCGGGCCAAGGCTACCGCCGGGGTCGAGATAGTGGCCGAAGGCAAAAGCCTTGAAGGCCGACCCCTACCGCTTTATCGCGCTGGCAGGGGCGATTCGCGCAAGCGCAAGGTTTGGGTTATTGCCCAGCAGCACCCTGGCGAACACATGGCCGAATGGTTTATGGAGGGGTTGGTGGAGGCGCTGGAGCGTAATGAGCCCTGGACGCAGGCGCTGCTGGAACAGGCAGAGCTGTATTTCGTGCTCAACATGAATCCGGACGGCGCCTTCCATGGTCACTTGCGTACCAATGCGGCCGGCAGGGACCTCAACCGCGCTTGGAAAGATGCAACCGAGATGGACGCCCCTGAGGTGCATTTCGTGCTGGGCCAGATGGACACCTATGGAGTGGATGCGCTGATCGACGCCCATGGCGACGAAGAAATACCTTACGTATTCACCGCCGCGTGCGAAGGCAATCCAGGCTACACGCCACGTATCGCGAAACTGGAGGCCACCTTCCGCCAGGCGCTCTGTGAGCAAACCCAGGACTTTCAACAGCAGCACGGCTATGTTCGCGACGAGCCTGGCCAAGCCAATATGACGTTGGCATGCAACGCCGTGGGTCAGCGCTTTGACTGCCTGTCGCTCACCCTGGAAATGCCCTTCAAGGACCACTTGAACGCCCCCGACCCTAGGGCGGGGTGGTCTGGCGCCCGTTCCGCCCGCTTGGCCCAGGACCTGCTCAAAGTCATCGGGACGATGGCTCAGCAGCTCCGGTAAAGGCTATACCCCCTCCCTGGGCCGGCAGAGAGGGAATAAGCTTGGGCCCCAGGCGTCTAGCACGGTCACCTAAGGACAGTGTTGCCTCATGCCCAACCTCAACGATGAACTGCGCGAATTGCTGCCCCGGCTGCGGCGGTTCGCTCTGTCGCTCACCCGAGACACCAGCAACGCTGACGATCTGGTGCAAGCCACCTTGGAACGCGCCTTTGCTCGCTGGGGGAGTAAGCGCGCCGAGGGTGATCTGCGGGCCTGGTTGTTTGCCATCCTGTATCGGCGCTTCGTCGATGGCCATCGCAGCGCACGCCGCTATGCGCGCATGCTGGAGCTATTCAGTGGCAGAGAAGAGGCGTTACCTTCGGCTGAACGTACGGTAGTCGCTCAGGCCGCGCTGGGGGCGTTCGATCAACTCAAGCCCGAACAACGCGCCTTATTGTTCGCCGTGACTGTCGAGGGCCTTAGTTACCAGCAGGCCGCCGACATGTTGGGCTTGCCCATTGGCACGGTAATGTCGAGGCTTTCCCGTGCCCGCAAGGCGCTTCATGAATTAACCGAAGGCGAAATCAAGCCCCCTCCCGTGCGGATATTCAAACGATGACCCTCCCCCCGAGTGAACAGGACCTCCACGCCTACGTAGACGAGCGCCTGCCGCTGGAAGAACACCAGCGTCTGCAGGCCTGGCTGGTGAGCCACCCCGACACGGCCGCCCAGGTGCGCGCCTGGCAGCGCGAGGCACAGCAATTACGCGCTGCCTGGAGTGGCGCCTTGCAGCTAGACGAGAACCCGCGCCTCGATCCACTGGTGGTACGCCACGCGTTGCGCGCACGTAGAGCCAAACGTTTGGCCCAGGCCGCAGCCTTGGTAGTGGCGGTGGGGATTGGTGCCGTTGGGGGTTGGCAGGCCCGCGGGCCGGAGCAGCCCATGGTAGCCGCCTCCGCCCCCATGACCGATGCGCTGGAGGCTTATCGGATGTTCGCGGTGCAAGGGATGCTGCCTGCCGATTACAGCCCCGGCAGCGCGGACGCGTTGCAGGCATGGCTGGACCGGTATTTCAGCAGCGCACAACGGTTGCCGGACCTGACCGCCGCAGGTTTGCGCCCCCGAGGCGCGCGCTTGCTTACCACTGAGCAAGGCCCGGCAGCCATGGTCATTTACGAAGGGGCCAATGGCCAAAGGGCGAGCTTCTATGTGCGCCCGCCCGGCCCAGGCTATCGCTTACTGCCCCGAGGCAGCCGGCGCGATGGTGAACTGCAGGCAGACTACTGGTCCGACCCCTCCTACAACTATGCCATGGTCAGCGCGGTGGGCTTTGCGGGTCGAAACGTGCTCGAACGCGCCATGGGCGAAGGCATTTAACAGACGCGCCCCGCAGGCCAAGGCCAGGGCTGTGTATACTCCGCCTTTTTCGGCAAGCGGGGCCCCGTGGATACGCTAGAGAAACTTCGAGCTGGCGAGCTGGCCGGTGCTACTCGGCTTGATTTGCACAACCTGGGCCTGACCCAGGTACCCCAGGAGGTGTTCACCCTCGCGAACTCTCTGGAGGTGCTTAACCTAAGCGGCAATCAGCTAACCTCGCTGCCCGATGAGCTGCCCAGGCTGCACCGGCTCAAAGTGCTGTTTTGCTCAAACAATCCTTTTGAAGAATTGCCGAAGGTATTAGGTAGCTGCCCGGCGCTTGAAATGATTGGGTTCAAGGCCTGCCAGATCGCCAGGGTCCCGGCCGAAGCACTGCCTCCTCGGTTACGCTGGCTGATTCTGACCGACAACCATATTAGAGAGCTTCCCGATCATTTCGAACGCTTTCCTCGCTTGCAGAAACTGATGTTGGCAGGCAATCGCCTAAGCCACTTGCCGCCCAGTTTGGGCCAGTGCCATGAGCTGGAATTGTTGAGGCTGGCCAGCAATGAACTGCAAGGGCTACCTTCCTTACTGTTCTCGCTGCCTAAACTGGCGTGGCTGGCCTATGCGGGTAACCCCTGCTGTTGTTCACCCAAGGCGCAAGTACCGCTCACCCAGAGCATTGCCTGGCACGCCCTTACCCTCAAACAGAAGCTAGGGGAAGGTGCCTCCGGCGTGGTGTACCAGGCTGCCATGGGCAACGCGCTCGTAGCGGTCAAGGTATTCAAGGGTATGCGCACCAGTGATGGGCTACCGGCCGATGAGATAGCGGCCTGCTTGCAAGCCGGTCATCATCCCAACTTGGTACCTATGCGTGGGCAGCTTACGGAACATCCAGAGGCTTTGCCTGGCTTGGTGATGGACTTGATAAGCCCGGCCTATCACATGCTTGCGGGCCCGCCCACCCTAAACAGCTGCACCCGTGACGACTATTGCAGTGATGCAAGCTTTAGCCCCAGCCAGGCCCATTCCCTATTGCTCGGCGTTGCCCAGGCCGCCGTGCATTTGCACCAGCACGGCGTGATGCACGGCGACCTCTATGGCCATAACCTTATGGTGCGCGGCGACGGGCATGCCCTGCTGGGAGATTTTGGTGCCGCCAGCCGTTACCTGCCGGACAACGGCGCGATGGCCAGTGCCCTGCAAGGCATCGAAGTACGGGCTTTTGGGATTCTTCTGGCTGAAGTGCTGTTGCGGTGCCAAACACCACCTGCGGGCTGGCAGGCGCTCGGTGAGGCTTGCCAGCAACCTAACGTGGCCGCGCGGCCACGCTTTGCAGAGGTGGTAGCCGCTTTAGGCTGAAATCAACCCGCCAGGCCTACGTACACATTCTGTACGTCGTCATGGCCGTCAATAGCATCCAAAAAGGCTTCAACGTCGGCCAGTTGAGTTTCGTCCGACAGGGTAACCGGGTTCTTGGGCACATAGCCAATCTTGGCGGAAAGTACGTTGAACCCTTGATCGGGCAGGGCTTTTTGTACCGAGTCCAGGTCTTCGGGGGCGGTCAGGAATAGGGTCGCGCCCTCTTCCGCGGGCTCGCAGTCTTCGGCGCCCGCTTCGATGGCGGCCTCTTCAGCGTCCAGGCCCTCTTTGATAGGCGCCGCCTCGATCATGCCGCAGTGCTTGAAATCCCAGGACACCGACCCCTCGGCCCCCAACTGGCCCTTGCGGAACAGCACGCGGATCTCGGCAACGGTACGTTTGACGTTGTCCGTCAGGCACTCGACGATTACGGGTACTTGGTGCGGCGCGAAGCCTTCGTATTTCACCAGGGTGTAGTTCACCACCTCGCCGCTCAAGCCCGCGCCTTTTGCGATTGCACGCTCCAGGGTTTCACGGGTCATGGAGGCTTTTTTTGCCTGCTCCACCGCCAGGCGCAGGCGGGGGTTCATATCGGGGTCGGCACCGTTGCGGGCCGCAATTTGAATTTCCTTGGCCAGCTTGCCGAAAATCCGCCCTTTGGCGTTAGCCGCTGCTTCTCTGTGTTTAGCTTTCCACTGTGCGCCCATGGCTATTCTCTTTTTTCCGCTTGCTCATACGCAGGCCAATCGGCCCGCCGGTGGCGGCCAGTTTATACGATTGGCTTTGCTTAAAAAAACAAAGGCCACCCGAAGGTGGCCCTTGTTACTGCTTGGCGTGAATTACTTCACGGCCCAACCAGTCAGCTCAGCCAGGGCTTTGCCGATGTCTGCCAAGGAACGCACGGTTTTTACACCAGCGTCCTGCAGGGCGGCGAACTTCTCGTCCGCGGTGCCTTTACCGCCAGAGATGATCGCGCCTGCATGGCCCATACGCTTGCCGGGCGGCGCGGTCACGCCAGCGATGTAAGACACCACCGGCTTGGTGACATTGGCCTTGATGTAGGCTGCGGCTTCTTCTTCAGCGGAACCGCCAATCTCACCGATCATTACGATCGCTTCGGTCTTTGGGTCTTCCTGGAACAGCTTCAGGATGTCGATGAAGGTAGAACCTGGGATCGGGTCACCGCCGATGCCCACGCAGGTGGACTGGCCGAAACCGGCATCGGTGGTTTGCTTGACTGCTTCGTAGGTCAAGGTGCCGGAACGCGACACGATGCCGACCTTGCCTGGCAAGTGGATGTGACCGGGCATGATGCCGATCTTGCACTCGCCAGGGGTGATCACGCCAGGGCAGTTAGGGCCGATCAGGCGTACGCCCAGCTCGTCACATTTAACCTTCGCGTCCAGCATGTCCAGGGTAGGAATGCCTTCGGTGATGCAGACGATCAGCTTGATGCCAGCGAAGGCCGCTTCAAGGATCGAGTCCTTGCAGAAGGGTGCTGGAACGTAGATGACCGAAGCTTCGGCGCCGGTTGCTTCTACCGCTTCCTTGACCGTGTTGAACACGGGCAGGTTCAGGTGGGTGGTGCCACCCTTGCCTGGGGTCACGCCGCCAACCATCTTGGTGCCGTAGGCGATGGCCTGTTCGGAGTGGAAGGTACCCTGGGAGCCGGTGAAGCCCTGGCAGATGACCTTGGTGTCTTTATTGATCAGGACGCTCATTACTTGCCCTCCGCGGCTTTGACGACTTGTTGCGCAGCGTCGGTCAGGCTGGTAGCCGCGATAATGTTCAAACCACTTTCTGCGAGCACTTTGGCACCCAGTTCAGCGTTGTTGCCTTCCAGGCGAACAACCACGGGGATTTTGACGCCCACTTCCTTCACCGCGCCGATGATGCCTTCGGCAATCATGTCGCAACGAACGATACCACCGAAGATGTTGACCAGTACGGCCGCGACGTTGGAGTCGGACAGGATGATCTTGAACGCTTCGGTCACACGTTCTTTGGTCGCGCCGCCACCTACGTCGAGGAAGTTGGCTGGCTTGCCGCCGTGCAGGTTGACGATGTCCATGGTACCCATGGCCAGGCCGGCACCGTTGACCATGCAGCCGATGTTGCCTTCCAGAGCAACGTAGTTCAGTTCGAACTTGGCGGCGTGGGCTTCACGGGGGTCGTCCTGGGACGGGTCATGGAACGTCTTGAGCTTAGGCTGACGGTACATGGCGTTGGCATCGATGTTGATCTTGGCATCCAGGCAATGCAGGTCGCCGTCAGCCTTGATCACCAGCGGGTTCACTTCCAGCAGGGCCAGGTCATGGTCCTGGAACAGCTTGGCCAAGCCGGTGAAGATCTTGGCGAATTGTGCAACTTGCTTGCCTTCCAGGCCCAACTGGAACGCCAGGTCACGGCCTTGGAAGGGCTGAGCGCCGACCAGTGGATCAATAGTGGCCTTGAGGATTTTCTCTGGGGTGTCGTGGGCGATCTTTTCGATGTCCACGCCACCTTCGGTGGACGCCATGAATACGATGCGACGGCTGGAGCGGTCCACTACAGCGCCCAGGTACAGTTCCTTGGCGATGTCGGTGCACGACTCGACCAGGATCTTGGTCACTGGCTGACCATTGGCATCAGTTTGATAAGTGACCAGGCGCTTGCCCAACCACTGGGCCGCGAACGCCTTGGCGTCTTCGCGGCTCTTGACCAGCTTTACGCCGCCCGCCTTGCCACGGCCACCGGCGTGGACCTGAGCCTTGACGACCCATTCGGTGCCGCCAATCTTGTCGCACGCTTCTGCGGCGGCTTCTGGGGAATCTACCGCAAAGCCTTTGGATACCGGCAGGCCGTACTCAGCAAACAGCTGCTTACCCTGATACTCGTGAAGGTTCATGCTTATTACCGTCTTCGTTAAGTACTGCGCTATCGGCGCTGCGCTCATGGGAGTGCCGCGCCACCTGTGACTGCTACTCCAGGCAACTGCCCATTGACCCTTTCGTAGGACGATCGGCGGGCTGGTCACCTAAAGGTCGAGTCCAACGTGCGTTCCGCGGCAAGCCTGCTAGAGGCGAACGACGGGCAGCACGCTGTGGTTTCTTGTTGTTAACGCTTCTTGCGGTTGGCAATGTGGATGGCGCCGCCATTCACCGCCAGGGCTGCTTCATGCAGCGCCTCGGACAGCGTTGGGTGCGAGAACACCATCATGCCCAGGTCCTCGGCGCTGGTGCCGAATTCCATGCCGATCGCGCCTTGCTGTACCAGCTCGGCGGCGCTTGGGCCAATCACATGAACACCCAGCACGCGGTCGGTCTTGGCATCTGCAATCACCTTGACGAAACCACCGGTGTCGTTGGCGGCCATGGCGCGGCCACTGGCTGCGAACGGGAACGTACCCACGTTCACCTCAACGCCTTCGGCCTTGAGGGTTTGCTCGGTTTTACCTACCCACGCGATTTCCGGGTGGGTGTAGATCACCGAAGGAATCAGGTCGTAGCTCATGGTGGCCTTGTGGCCTTTAATGCGCTCCACGACCATGATGCCCTCTTCCGAGGCCTTGTGCGCCAGCATCAGGCCGCGCACCACGTCACCGATGGCATAGACGCCTGGAACGCTGGTCGCGCAGTAGTCGTCGACGAAGATAAAGCCACGTTCGTCGATGTCCACGCCGCTGTCCGAGGCCAGCAGATCAGTAGTCACCGGGCGGCGGCCCACTGCTACGATCAGCTTGTCGAAGACGATTTTCTGTTCGCCATTGGCATCGGTGTAGGTGACTTCAACTTCTTCGCCATTAACCTTGGAGCCGGTTACCCGAGCGCCAAGGCGAATGTTCAGGCCCTGTTTGGTCAGGGTTTTGAAGGCTTCCTTGGACACGGCTTCGTCAGCGGCCGGGAGGAATTTCTCCAGGGCTTCGAGCACGGTCACTTCGGCACCCAAGCGGGCCCAGACCGAACCCAGTTCCAGGCCGATCACGCCAGCGCCGATCACGCCCAGGCGCTTGGGAACGCTCTGGAATTCCAGAGCACCGGTGGAATCCACGATGACCTTCTGGTCAACCGGGGCGGGCGGAATGTCGATTGGGCGCGAGCCGGAAGCCAGGATTACGTTATCGGCCTCGACCAGCTCGACGTTGCCATCCTTGCCGGTGACTTCTACTTTCCTGCCAGCCAGTAGCTTACCGTGGCCTTCGAGCAGGGTTACGCCGTTGGCCTTGAACAGGGTAGCCACGCCAGAGGTGAGGTTCTTCACGATCTGGGCTTTGCGACCGACCATGGCCGGAACGTCCATGGTCATGCCAGCGTGGTTGATACCGTGGGCCTTGAAGCCATGCTCGGCTTCATGGAATTTCCACGAGCTGTCCAGCAGGGCCTTGGACGGGATGCAACCTACGTTCAGGCAGGTGCCGCCCAGGGCGGTCTTGCCCTCTTCGCTCTGGTATTTCTCGATGCAAGCGGTTTTCAGACCAAGCTGAGCCGCCTTGATGGCTGCTACATAGCCGCCAGGGCCAGCACCGATCACAACGACGTCGAATTTCTGAGTCATAAGAATTCCTTAGCTACAAGCCTTGAGCAACAAGCTACAAGCTACAAGCTACAAGTCAATGCGGGTAGGAGGCCCGATCATGTGGGTTGACCTACTACTATCCAACTTGCCGCTTGCAGCTTATGGCTTGAAGCTCGCAGCCGGGGCTGCGATTAGATGTCGAGGAGCAGACGAGCCGGATCTTCGAGCAGGTTCTTGATGGTGACCAGGAAGGTTACCGCTTCCTTGCCATCGATCAAACGGTGATCGTAAGACAACGCCAGGTACATCATCGGGCGAATCACCACCTGACCGTTGACGGCCATGGGCCGTTGAAGAATGTTGTGCATGCCCAGGATCGCGGCCTGCGGTGGGTTGACGATCGGGGTCGACATCATCGAACCGAAGGTACCACCGTTGGTGATGGTGAAGGTGCCGCCGGTCATCTCTTCGATGGACAGCTTACCGTCGCGAGCCTTCTTGCCGAAGGTAGCGATGCCGTTCTCGATCTCGGCCAGGCTCATCTGCTCGGCGTTACGTAGTACCGGTACCACCAGCCCACGGTCGCTGGACACCGCAACACCTACGTCCGCATAGCCGTGGTACACGATATCCGAACCGTCGATGGACGCGTTCACCGCTGGGAAGCGCTTGAGCGCCTCGGTGGCAGCCTTGACGAAGAACGACATGAAGCCCAGGCGCACGCCGTTATGGCTCTTCTCGAACAAGTCCTTGTACTTCGAGCGCAGGGCCATGACTTCGGTCATATCCACTTCGTTGAAAGTGGTTAGCATGGCCATGTTGGACTGTGCTTCGACCAAACGCTCGGCGACCTTGGCGCGCAGGCGCGTCATGGGCACGCGCTTCTCGACGCGGTCACCGCTGGCGGTGATCGGGGCGGCAGGGCTGGCGGGCTTGGATGCCGGAGCCTGAGCAGGAGCGTTTTTCTTCGCTTCCACCGCCGCGACTACATCTTCCTTAGTGATGCGGCCGTCTTTGCCGGTGCCTTTGATGCTATTGAGCGCGATGCCATTTTCTTCGGCAAGCTTGCGGGCAGCCGGGCCACCCATGGCGTCGTCGTCGGCGCTTGCAGGCGCGGCGGCAGCGGCGGCAACGGTCGCTTCGGCGCTCGCGGGCGCAGCGGCCGGTACCGCGGCTGGCGCGGCACCGCCTGCTTCGATCGAGCCAAGTAGCTCATCGGAAAGCACGGTGTCGCCTTCATTCTTGACGATAGCGCCCAACACGCCATCAGCGGTAGCCAGCACCTCCAGCACAACCTTGTCGGTTTCGATGTCGACGATCAGTTCGTCGCGCTTAACGGCGTCGCCCGGCTTCTTGTGCCAGGTAGCAACGGTACCGTCAGCGACCGATTCCGGGAAAGTGGGGGCTTTGATCTCGATAGCCATTATCAGTGGTTCCTTAATTCGGTTTCAGTACGCGTTGGCGTTAAACGGTAAAGGCATCACGCAAGAGCTTTTCCTGCTGCTCGGCGTGCATCGAGGCGTAACCCACGGCAGGCGCGGCTGAAGCTTCGCGGCCCGCGTACTCCAATACCAGCGACTTGTTGTGGTTACCGATGATGCGACGCATGTGATGCTGGCTGCTGTACCAGGCCCCCTGGTTCATGGGCTCTTCCTGACACCACACCACGTTTTGCAGGTTGGTGTAGGGCGCGAGGATGTCGCCAAGGTCCGTGTCCGGGAACGGATACAGCTGTTCCAGGCGCAGAATGATGGTGTCTTCCCGGCCTTCGGCACGGCGTTTTTCCAGCAGGTCGTAGTACACCTTGCCGCTGCACAGCACCAATCGGGTCACCTTGGCCGGATCGAGGTTGTCCACCTCTGGAATCACGGTCTGGAAGGAGCCTTCGGAAAGGTCCTCGAGGGTTGAGACCGCCAGCTTGTGGCGCAGCAACGACTTGGGCGTAAGCACGATCAAAGGCTTGCGAAGTGGGCGAATCACCTGCCGACGCAGCAAATGGTAGATCTGCGCGGGAGTGGTAGGCACGCATACCTGGATGTTGTGCTCGGCGCACAGCTGCAGGTAACGCTCCAGACGCGCGGAGGAATGCTCCGGCCCCTGCCCTTCGTAGCCATGAGGCAATAGCATGGTCAGGGCACAGAGCCGGCCCCATTTGTTCTCGCCGCTGGTAATGAACTGATCGATCACCACCTGGGCGCCGTTGGCGAAGTCGCCGAACTGCGCTTCCCAGATCACCAATGAATTGGGCGAAGTGGTGGCATAGCCGTACTCGAATGCCAGTACCGCTTCCTCGGACAGCAAGGAGTCGTACAGCTCGAAGCTTGGCTGGCCGGCGAACAGGTTACGCATCGGCACGTAGCTGGTGGCGTCTTTCTGGTTGTGCAATACCGCATGACGGTGGGAGAACGTCCCACGGCCAATGTCCTGCCCGGTCATGCGCACCGGATGGCCTTCGAACAACAGGGTGGCGTAGGCCATGGTTTCGGCATAACCCCAGTTGATTGGCAAGCCGCCGGCCTGCATCTTCTGGCGATCTTCGTAGATCTTCGCCACTTGCCGTTGCACGACCAGGCCTTCGGGCACTTGCAGCAACTTGGCAGACAGCTCTTGAAGCGTCTTGAGGTCGAAGCGGGTGTCGTGGCGGGCGGTCCAGGCATGGCCCAGGTAAGGGCGCCAGTCCACGAACAGCTCTTTGTTGGGTTCCTTGACCAGACTTTTGACCACATGCAGGCCGTTGTCCAGCGCGCTGCGGTATTCATCCACCTGGGCTTGGACCACGTCGTTGCTCAAGGCGCCGCTCTGGATCAGGCGTTCGGCATACAGCTCACGGGTAGTGCGCTGCTTGGCGATCTGCTGGTACATCAACGGCTGAGTGCCGCTAGGCTCGTCGGCTTCGTTGTGACCACGGCGGCGGTAGCACACCAGGTCGATCACCACGTCGCGCTTGTACTGCATGCGATAGTCGATAGCCAGCTGGGTCACGAACAGAACCGCTTCCGGGTCATCGCCATTCACGTGCAGGATGGGCGCCTGGACCATCTTGGCAACGTCGGTGCAGTACTCGGTGGAGCGAGCGTCCTGCGCGTTGCTGATGGTAAAGCCCACTTGGTTGTTGATCACGATGTGCACGGTGCCGCCGGTCTTGAACCCACGGGTTTGCGACATCTGGAAGGTTTCCAGCACCACGCCCTGGCCCGCGAAGGCCGCGTCACCGTGGATAGACACGGGCACGACTTTATCGCCGTTAGGATCGTTGCGGCGGTCCTGGCGGGCGCGTACCGAACCTTCCACCACCGGGGAGACGATCTCCAGGTGAGAAGGGTTGAACGCCAGTGCCAGGTGAACTTCGCCACCGGAGGTCATGACGTTGGAGGAGAAGCCTTGGTGATACTTAACGTCACCGGACCCGAGCTCAACCTTCTTCTTGCCTTCGAACTCGTCGAACAGGTCGCGAGGATTCTTGCCGAAGGTATTGACCAGCACGTTCAAGCGGCCACGGTGGGCCATGCCGATTACCAACTCCTTGGTACCGTAGGAACCTGAACGCTGAATGATCTCGTCGAGCATGGGGATAAGGCTCTCACCCCCCTCGAGCCCAAAGCGCTTGGTGCCTGGGTATTTGGTGCCCAGGTACTTCTCCAGGCCCTCGGCCGCCGTCACGCGCTCAAGCACATGGCTTTGTACCTCGGGGGAATAGACCGGGCGCCCGCGTACGCTTTCGAGGCGCTGCTGGAACCACGCGCGCTGCTCGGAATCGACGATGTGGGTGAACTCCGCGCCGATGGTGCGGCAATATGTCAGCTGTAACGCTTCTTGAATCTCGCGTAGGCTCGCTTCTTCCTTGCCGATGAACAGGTCGCCGGTACGGAAGGTCGTGTCAAGATCGGCATTGGTCAAGCCGTAATGATTGATCGACAGGTCTGCCGGAGTGGGCCGCTTCCATAAGCCCAGCGGGTCTAGCTGGGCCGCTTGGTGGCCCTGCATCCGGTAGGCGTGGATCATGCGCAACACTTCAACTTGCTTCTTCTCGTGCTCGCTGCTCACGCTCCCGGCGGAAACCGGCTGGGCGCGGCGTTGGTTCTTCGCCAACAGAACGAAATGATCGCGGACGGTCGAGTGCGAAACATCGGGGGCGGTGCTGCCTTCGGCGGGCAACTTCTGGAAGTAGGTGCGCCACTCTTCTGGCACAGCGTTAGGGTCGTGCAGGTAAAGCTCATAGAGCTCTTCCACATAGGCAGCGTTACCACCTGAAAGGTGGGCGCTTTCCCACATGCGCTGCATCACGCTTTCTTGCATGCTTGGTCACCCTCGGTTAGGGGCCACCATCGGCGCGAACCACGGTAGACGTGTACAAATCCGATCCAGCGACTTGTACAAAAGCCACCACAGGTCTCGCAGATAGTCCGGGTACCAGCCCGGATGCCCCTGCTGGTCTCATTTCTTCAAAGTAAGGGCCACGGCTTGCAAGCCGCTACCCACGTTTACGCCGTAACCAGGCTGGCGGGCCCGGGTACGGCGCTTGTACGTGCAGCTGGTGTATCAGATACCGCTTTGCAGCAGCATGTTACGAACGTGGCCGATGGCTTTTGTCGGGTTCAAACCCTTGGGGCATACGCTCACGCAGTTCATGATCCCACGGCAACGGAAGACACTGAATGGGTCGTCCATGGCCGCCAAACGCTCGCTGGTGCGGGTATCACGGCTATCCGCCAAGAAGCGATAGGCCTGCAACAATGCCGCGGGGCCCAGGAACTTGTCTGGGTTCCACCAGAAGGACGGGCAGGACGTCGAGCAGCAAGCGCACAGGATGCACTCGTACAGGCCATCGAGTTTTTCACGATCTTCCGGAGTTTGCAGACGTTCTATAGCCGGCGCGGGGGTATCGTTCTGCAGGAACGGCTTCACCTTCTCGTACTGCTTATAGAAGATGCTCATATCCACGACCAAGTCACGGATAACCGGCAGGCCCGGTAGCGGACGCAGGATCAGCGTGTTGCCCTTGACCGCGGCCGACAGCGGCGTGATGCACGCCAGGCCGTTCTTGCCGTTGATGTTCATACCGTCGGAGCCACACACCCCTTCACGGCAGGAGCGACGATAAGAGAAACCCTCGTCCTGCTCCTTGATGAGCGCAAGCACGTCGAGCACCATCAGGTCCTTGCCGCCGGTATCGACCTGGAAGTCGATCATCTTCGGCGCGGCATCCTGGTCCGGGTTGTAACGATAAACACTGACTTGCAACATAGCGGTCATCACCCTTAGTAGGTACGGACTTTAGGTTCGAAAGTCGGCACGGTTTTCGGCGAGAAGTTAACGGCCCGCTTGGCGACTCGTTTCTCACCCGGGAAGTACAGGGTGTGGCACAGCCAGTTCTCGTCGTCGCGGTCTTCGTAGTCTTCACGTGCATGGGCACCACGCGATTCCTTGCGCTCCTCGGCCGCGATAGCGGTGGCCTCGGCGACTTCCAGCAAGTTTTGCAACTCCAGCGCCTCGATACGGGCGGTGTTGAAACCCTGGCTCTTGTCGTTGATCTTTACATTACCGATTCGTTCACGCAGGGACGCCAGCTGATCAATACCCTTTTGCATGTATTCGCCGGTACGGAACACCCCGAAGTAGTTCTGCATGCAGCTTTGCAGCTCGCGCCGCAGCGTGGCCACGTCCTCGCCGGTGGTGCGCTCGTTCAAGCCGCTCAGACGAGCCAGTGCAACCTCCACGTCAGTGGAGCTGGCATTGCGGTATTCGATACCATCGCTAAGGGCTTTTTCCAGGTGCAGACCGGCGGCGCGGCCGAAGACCACCAGGTCAAGCAGCGAGTTGCCACCCAAGCGATTGGCGCCGTGTACGGATACGCAGGCCACTTCACCCACTGCGAACAGGCCAGGGATGATGGTGTCGGTGCCGCTGGCGTCCTGGGTGATCGCCTGGCCATGAATGTTGGTGGCCACGCCGCCCATCATGTAGTGGCACGTTGGGACAACCGGTACCGGCGCAACCACGGGGTCGACATGGGCGAAAGTCTTGGACAGCTCGCAGATCCCTGGCAGGCGGCTATGCAGCACTTCCTCGCCCAGGTGATCGAGCTTGAGCATTACATGGTCACCGTCCGGGCCACAGCCATTGCCGGCGATGATTTCCTTGACCATGGAGCGAGCAACCACATCGCGGCCGGCCAGGTCCTTGGCGTTGGGCGCATAGCGCTCCATGAACCGCTCGCCATGCTTGTTGATCAGGTAACCACCCTCGCCTCGGCAACCTTCGGTGACCAGTACACCTGCCCCGGCGATGCCGGTTGGGTGGAACTGCCACATTTCGATGTCCTGCACCGGAACACCCGCGCGCAGGGCCATGCCCACGCCATCACCGGTATTGATCAGGGCATTGGTGGTGGACGCATAGATACGCCCGGCCCCACCGGTGGCCAATACGGTGGCCTTGGAGCGGATGTAAACGGTTTCACCGGTTTCGATGCAGATGGCGATAACGCCCACGAAGGCGCCGTCCTGGTTCTTCACCAGGTCGACCGCATACCACTCGTTGAGGAAGGTGGTGCCGGCCTTCAGGTTACCCTGGTACAGGGTGTGCAGCAGCGCATGGCCGGTACGGTCGGAGGCCGCGCAGGTACGTGCGGCCTGGCCGCCCTTGCCGAAGTCCTTGGATTGGCCACCGAACGGGCGCTGGTAGATACGGCCGGTTTCGGTACGGGAGAATGGCAGGCCCATGTGGTCCAGCTCGAAGACCGCGGCCGGGCCTTCCTGGCACATGTATTCGATTGCGTCCTGGTCACCGATGTAGTCCGACCCCTTTACGGTGTCGTACATATGCCAACGCCAGTCATCGTTCGGGTCCGCTGAAGCGATCGCGCAGGTGATCCCGCCCTGGGCCGATACGGTGTGGGAACGGGTTGGGAATACCTTGGTGACCACTGCGGTCTTGTGGCCGCCCTGGGCCAGTTGCAGCGCGGCACGCATGCCAGCACCGCCACCACCAATGATGATGGCGTCGTAATTGAGCGTACGAATGTTGGACATGGATCAAATACCCCAGAGAATCTGCACACCCCAGACGAAGTAGGCGAACATTGCGACGCCACATACCGCCTGGAACAGGAAACGCACGACAGTCGCCGACTTGCCCAGCGCCATGGGCGTGAGGTAGTCGGTGGAGATGGTCCACATGCCGACCCAGGCGTGAGCGCTCAGGGCCACGAGGGACAGCAAGCTGAAGATACGCATCCAGTTGTTGGAGAACAGGGCATGCCACTGGGCATAGTTCAGGCCTGGGTGAGCTACCATGTAGCCGATCAGGAAGATGAAATATACCGCGAGAACAACGGCCGAAACCCGCTGTGCCATCCAGTCGTAAAGGCCCGAACGGGACAGGTTAGTGACATTGGTTACCATATCCAGACTCCCGCCAGAACGATCAGCACTACGGAAACGACGATCACGATCTTCGAGCCCAGCTTGCCGCCCTCGAGCGTCTCGCCTACGCCAGTGTCCATGATCAGGTGGCGTACGCCGGCCACCAGATGATAAAGCAGAGCGGAGAGTAGGCCCCACATCACAAGCTTGGCCAGCGGACTGGTCAGATACGCCTTCACCTCGCCAAAGCCTTCCTCGGACTCCAGCGATTTGCCCAGCGCGTAGAGCGCGATGGCAATGCCGACGAACAGGATGACACCGGAAACGCGATGGAGAATGGACGTGTAAGCAGTGACGGGGAGTTTGATGGTCCTTAGGTCTAGGTTTACAGGTCGTTGGCTATTCACGGCTTTTTTCACACTGAAGAGCCCCCAGCTAGCAGGGCAAAGTTGTAGGGAAGTGTACTGGTCAGGTACCCACACCCGGGGAATGACGACGACAGCGGAACGGGCCAAAAAGCCCCTGACGGTCGGAGGCCGAGTATAGACAGTTAGGCTACTAATGACAACGTAAAGGACTGTTCCACAATACGCATTGCAACACCTGGGCAAAAGGCGTAAACGGCATTGAAAAGAATAGAAAAGGCAGCACTCTCAAGGCCCTGCGGCAGGGTTTTGGCAAATTGACTTTAGGATTTATCACACTATAGTGGTGCGGGCCCTGCGTGGGGGGTCTGTCTGATGATTTGAAGCATTAATAGGAGGCCACATGGCTGACAAAAAAGCGCAGTTGATCATCGAGGGCGCAGCCCCCGTCGACCTGCCGATTTTAACCGGCACCGTTGGTCCCGAAGTTATCGACGTGCGGTCCCTGACAAACACCGGCCGCTTCACCTTCGACCCTGGCTTCATGTCCACCGCCTCGTGCGAGTCGAAGATTACCTACATCGACGGCGACAAGGGCATCTTGCTCCACCGCGGCTACCCTATCGAGCAGCTCGCCGAACAATCCGATTACCTCGAAACCTGCTACCTCTTGCTCAATGGCGAACTGCCAAATGCCGAGCAGAAAGCCAAGTTTGTCAGCAACGTCAAGAATCACACCATGGTTCATGAACAGCTGAAGACGTTCTTCAACGGTTTCCGCCGTGACGCCCACCCTATGGCTATCATGTGTGGCGTGGTGGGTGCCCTCTCGGCGTTCTATCACGACTCCCTGGACATCAAGAACCCGCAACACCGTGAGATCTCGGCCATTCGCCTGGTGGCCAAGATGCCTACCCTGGCGGCGATGGTATACAAGTACTCCATGGGCCAGCCCATGATGTACCCGCGCAACGACCTGTCCTATGCAGAGAACTTCCTGCATATGATGTTCAACACGCCGTGCGAGATCAAACCGATCAGCCCTGTGCTGGCGCGCGCCATGGATCGGATCTTTATCCTCCATGCCGACCACGAACAGAACGCCTCTACCTCTACCGTGCGCCTGGCAGGCTCCTCCGGGGCCAACCCTTTCGCCTGTATCGCCGCAGGCATCGCGGCGCTCTGGGGCCCCGCCCACGGTGGCGCCAACGAGGCGGTGCTGGCGATGCTCGACGAGATCGGTGATGTGTCCAACATCGAGACCTACATCGCCAAGGCCAAGGACAAGGACGATCCATTCAAACTCATGGGCTTCGGCCATCGGGTATACAAGAACTTCGATCCGCGCGCCACGGTGATGAAGCAAACCTGTGACGAAGTGTTGGCCGAACTGGGTATCACCAATGATCCTCAGTTGGAACTGGCTATGCGGCTGGATGAAATCGCGCGTAACGATCCTTATTTCAAGGAGCGCAATCTTTATCCAAACGTAGACTTCTACTCAGGCATTATTCTGAAGGCTATTGGTATTCCAACCAGTATGTTCACTGTGATCTTCGCACTGGCGCGCACAGTGGGCTGGATTTCACATTGGAAAGAAATGCTTTCAAGCCCGTACAAGATTGGCCGCCCGCGCCAACTTTATACCGGTGAAACACAGCGCGATGTAAAATCGCTTGAAACACGTTAAGTTTCTGACTTAACCGTTTCAGTTATAAGAAAGGCCACCTGTTCGGTGGCCTTTTTATGCAGAGTCAAGGCTGTTCGGCACGCGCCTTGAGGTTTTTCAGTGTATTGAAGGGTGCGTCCACCACAAACTTATTGGCAATCATCGAAGGTACGCTACCACCGGGTTCGGTGTGTACCTGGTAGGTCACCACCGTAACGCCAGGGCCTTTGGGTTCCAACTTCCAGTACCCGTCTACCTCTGCCACTCGCACGAAGCCTTTTTCCTCAGGCAGGTATTTGGGTACCCCCTTAAGGGTGCGGGTAACAGCGCCGTCCTGGTTCACCTCAGTGGTTACCTCGATAACGGAATCGCGCGGTGTTACCGGCCAGGGGGTGTTGAACTGGCTATAGGTCCAACTTTTGGCGCCTTCGACCTTTAGTAACTTTTGCAGTTTGCATTCGTGAATCCACGCGCAGGCGCCGCTAGCGTCCTCCTGCAAGGCCCGCACCTTGGCCAGGCTGGCATTGATGGTGGCAACGCCCTTATAGGCCTTGTAATCCGAGCCCGACACTTTGCTCAGGGAGACCTCGATGCCGTTTTCCTGCTTGGCTACCTCCCAGGTTTCGGCCTGCGCCTGCGCAACCAGTAGGGGAAGCACACACAGTGCGGCCAGTCGATACATCGCTCTCATGATTTTTCCTTTTTGTTAACGAGATGGCGGTGGTTTATCCGCGCCCCTTCGTCTCCCCTTCTAGCCAGCCGAGCACACGCATGGCTTCGTCGTCATCGCTGCCGCAAATGGCTGAGTCTGCCTTGAACGCACCGCAGACCGCCGGACGCTCCGGTTGCCCAAATAGCTTGCAAAGGTTATCAGCGCCCAACTGAATGCAGCGCATACCCGCGGGTTTACCCAACGGCATGCCAGGTATGGGGGACGAAATGGAAGGGGCGATGCAGCAAGCCCCACAGCCAGCGCGGCACAGCATGGTCAGGCGACTCCAAAGGGCAGAAGCGAACAGGGTAATGCCCCGCGATACTAACGCTGTAAACGGCCGTTTGAAACTGCTGCTGGCGCTGCTGGTACCCAGCTACTGGCGAAATTTGAAGTCCAAGGCCGCGCCTTCGACGTCCCGGCGGTTTTCACTGCGCAACTGCAAGTCCATTTCATTGGTCAACAAGCGTCCATCGAGCTGGAACGGCTCAGCGTTGGTTTTGGGGCCAAAAAGGGACGGCAGTAGGGGTTTACCCTCGGTGCCTTGGGCGACTTTCGCTTTGGAAGTAGCCTGCTGGCCGGGGGGTTGCAGCTTGTCAACCATGTCTTTTGGCAGCGTGAGGTCGATTTTCGCAGGGGGTACACCGTTAGCAATCACATCGGCCTTTTTACGGGATTTGCTTTTCGCCGCGGCTTTACCCGTACTCTGGGAACGCTTGGTAGCGGTTTTTTTCGAGGCTTGGGCAGGCTTGGCCTTGGCGCCCCCGGGCTTGCCAGGCTTTGTCGTAGCATCCGTAGCAGACGCGGGCAGCGCCTTAGGTGCCGCGATAGGCGCGCCAAGCTCAAAGGCGGCCGATGCTGCCATTGAAACGGGCGTTACGCCCCACAAGGGCACGGTTAGCGTTAATGCAAGCAGCGCGGGCTTTAAGTGCCTCATGATAGAACCACCACCCCTGGTCATACACCCTATGCTCCCTCTGGCCAACGCCGTTGGCAAGTAGGCGTGTTCGTTAAATATGACCTTTGGTTACCACACACTGTTCCCAGCGTCTTCGCACAGCTGTGTAGCCAGTACCCCTAGGGTCATCAATGCGCGTTCAGCCTCGCGATTCCATGGAATCCCACAGTTGAGGCGAATACAGTGATTGAACTGCTCTGTATTGCTGAAGATCATCCCAGGCGCGATGCTAATCCCCTGTTCCAAGGCCCGTACGTGTAAATCCTGCGTGTTCACCCGCCCCGGCAGGCTGACCCACAGAATGAACCCCCCCAGGGGGCGCGTCATCTGAGTGCCTTCTGGAAAGTGCTGTTGTACCGCCAGTTGATAGGCAGTGAGGTTCTTGCGGTACTCTTGGCGAATATGCCGCAGGTGCCGGTCGTAACCGCCGTTTTCCAGGTAACTGGCGATCGCCATCTGGGTGACGCTGCAGGCCGAATGGGTACTAAAGGTCTGCAGGCGTTGAATCTCAGGCTGATGCTTGCCCGCGATCATCCAGCCAATACGCACACCGGGCGACAGGGTTTTGGAAAAGCTCGAGCAATAGATAACCTGGCCCTGGCGATCATAGGCCTTGAGGGCTTTATGCCGGCCTTGGTCGAACATCAGCTCGCCATGAATATCGTCTTCAATCAGCTGAATGTTGAAGTCGCCGGTCAGCCGCAATAGTTGTTTCTGCCGTTCCTCGGGCACTACCCCACCTAAGGGGTTACTCAAACGGGAAGTGACCATCAAAGCCTTGATCGACCACTGGTTGGCGGCCAGTTGCAAGGCTTCCAGGCTGATACCGGTGTTAGGGTCGCTGGGGATCTCAATTACCTTCAGCCCTAACAGGTCGGCCAATTGCAATAGCCCGTAATAGGTAGGCGATTCCGCCGCGATCAAGTCTCCAGGCCGGGTGACCGTGCGCAGGGCCATCTGCAAGGCGTCGACACACCCATGGGTGATCACAACGTCGGCAGGGTCCACTACTACGCCGGCGTCACGCATGCGAATCGCGATCTGCCGACGAAGCGGCTCGTAGCCAGGGCTGAACATGTAGCTAAACGCGCGAGGGCTTTGGAAGCGGGTGACCTTGGCAATCTGCTGGTGCAACGCCCGCACTGGCAAATACTCCACATGGGGCACCGCGGCGCCTAGCGCAAATACGCCGTCGCGACGGGATTCATCCAGCACTTGTTGAATGATACTACTGCGGGTGACCAGCCCAGGCCGCTCTACCCGGGCGATATCGGGCGTAGGCGCGGTGAGGGCGGGTGTTTGGTGAACATAATAGCCCGACTGCGGCCGCGCGCGAATAAGGCCCTGATCTTCGAGGTTGGCGTAGGCCTGCAACACCGTGGCATGACTGACGTTGAGCTGGGCGCTCATCTTGCGCACTGAAGGTACGCGTTCACCGGGCTGGTAGACGCCTTTTTGGATATCGGCGGCCAACTGTTTGGCGATGCGTTGGTACAACAACAGGTTGGTCATCGGCGCGGCCACTTCGGCAATGAAGCACTGCAACAGTTATGAACTGTATGGGAACAGTTCGCTCAATGCGCGAAGAATAACGTGCAACGCCAGTCATTGCGACTGGCAAAGGCCGGCGCACGGGCAGTGCCCGGCGCCTGCCCATGGCCTGATATTAACGCTTCTGACCCAAAACCCCGTCACGGTCGGAAATCACGACTTCCACCCGGCGATTGAGCGCCCTGCCCCGCTCAGTGGCATTGGCCTCTACAGGATACTGATCCCCATACCCCTCCACTTCGATACGCCTTTCTTCCACACCCAGGTCAACCAGCATATCGGCCACGGCCTGAGCACGATCACGCGATAACTTAAGGTTGTCCGCCGCCATGCCGGTACTGTCGGTGTAGCCCTCGATGCGTATCGCGCGCTTTGGATTGACCTGCAGGAACTGCACGAGCTTGAGCACTGTGCGATTCGCCGCAGGCTTGAGGTCCGCTTCGCCAGTGTCGAACAGCACGTCCCCCAGCGTGAGTACCAGGCCACGATCGGCATCGGTGGTGGTCAAGGCCAACAGCTGCTCTTCGAGCCACTGGCCCTGGCGCTGCACGCTTACCAGTTTGGATTCGCGCAGCGCCAGCTGAAGCCGCTCCCGTTCCAACGCCTGACGCTGGATTTTTTCCTGGTTGATACCCACTTCGCCGTGGGCCATGGCGATGTCACTGTAGCGAGTACTCAGGTAAGCGTAGTGAAGCACGTCGTCTTGGGCGCCCCAATAACCGGACAGCCGCTCGGCACGTGCCAGGGATTCCCCCGCCCGAATCACATCCTTGGGCGCGAAACGCAGAACCTGGGTATTGTCCCGCACGCCTTGGAAGCGCGCCGAGGCCTGGGCCAGGGCATCCTCGGTGTTATGGCTGGCACAACCGGACACTACACCGGCCAGGCAGGCGCTGATCGCCAGCGCCAGATAGCTATGCACGCGGGTCATTGCGTATCTCCCAACTGCTTGTGCAGGCGCTGGATACGGGCGTTGACCTGGGCCAATTGTTCGCTGCTTTTACGTGACAGCTCGTTGGCCTCCGCCAGGCGAGCATCGAGTTCGGCCTGCTCAAGGGCCATGCGCGCGGCTTTATTGTGTTGGCCAGCCATGTCCGCACGGGCCTGTGCTGTTTTGGCCAGCGCTTCGGCCAGGGGCGATATGGTATCGGCAGCGCCCACGGCCCGGGCCTGGTCGATGGCCTGCTCGGTCAGCTTCAGCTGTTCGTCCGGTGCCGGCGCCGTGGCGCAGCCAGCCAGGGCCATCAGCACCCCGGCGAAGATCACTCGCTTATTCACACCGCATTCCTACTCATTTAGTAACCAAAAAGTAAAAGATGATGCCAGTTCATATCAGGCGCAGCCAGCCCAAAGGCGCCAGCGCGCTTTAAAGGCTGCACATGATCAGTGCACCTCGGTGGCGCTTGCCGCACCGCGCACGAACACGGTGCCGCTGGAGCCGGACATTGGTTCGCTTCTGGGCGAACCAATCCCCCATAGTAAGGGATCCGTGATCGGACCAATCATCGATTGGCCCAGGCCTGGGCCGGGTATTACCCGGCCTTCGGGCTCACTTCCCCTCTCAATTGCGAACCAATTTTCATTGGCACCACTATTGCTACTGCTTTCATACGATCGCCCGCAGGCCTGGCCTGTCGGCCAAGGCTGCATTGAGCGCGTTGCGAGGGGAAGGATGGAAAGGTTCGAGAGCCACACCTCACAGGATGCGACGTCAAAGCTGGCACTGGATGCATTGCGCCAGATGATCGCCCAGCACGCAGCCTTTCCCCAGCGGCCGCTGCCTACCGAGCGGGAATTGGCCGCCGAATTCGCCGTCAGCCGCCGCGCCATTCGCCGTGCGTTGGCCGTTTTGGAAGCCGAAGGCCAGATCTGGCGCAGGCAAGGTAAAGGCACGTTTGTAGGCCCTACCCCACCAAGCGCGGCCATGAGTTTCGCCAAACTATCGAGCCGAACCAATTTCACTGAGGTCATGGAAGCCCGGCTGCACCTGGAGCCTGCGCTGGCCTCCCTCGCCGCCCTGCGCGCCAGTGGTGAGCAGATGGCGATCCTGCGCCGGCTCACCGAACGCACTACCGGCCAGCAAGGGGCCGTGGAGGTGGACCCTGACAGCCTAGAACTGTGGGACAGCGCCTTGCACCGAGGCATCGCAGAAGCGGCCGGCAACCGTCTACTGCTGGATATCTTCGAAATGCTCGATGCGATTCGCCTAGACCCTGCCTGGCGCCATCTGCGCCAGCGGGCCCGTAACAGCGACCGCCTGACGACCTATAGCCACGACCACGACGACATTGTTCAGGCTATCGAGCAGCGCGACCCCATCAAGGCGGCAACCGCAATGCGCAGTCATTTGAGGGCGCTGCAACACGCGCTCGATAACGTCATTCATCACGACCTGGAGGCTAGCGCATGAGCCAGCAATCCCCCGCCGCCGGGCGGCCTGTATTAAGCGTAAGCGACCTGACCGTACGCTTTAAAGGCGCGCCCGCCAACGTAGTGGATGGCGTGTCGTTTTCCGTACAGCCCGGCCAAACCCTGGCCATCGTCGGTGAATCGGGGTGCGGCAAGAGCGTAACCTCCATGGCGCTGATGGGCTTGCTACCCGACACCGCCCAGGTGACTGCCAGCGCCTCTGACCTGCTAGGCGAACCTTTGCTGGGAATGCCTGCGCAGCGCCTGCTGGGCATACGTGGCAATCGCATGGCGATGATTTTTCAGGAGCCGATGACCTCCCTGAACCCGGTGTTTACCATCGGTGATCAGATCGCCGAAAGCGTGATGCGCCACCAGGGCCTGAGCCAGGCGGCGGCCCGCCAACGCGCCTTGCAGATGCTGGAGAAAGTGCGTGTGCCGGATGCCGCGCGGCGCCTGGAGGCTTACCCCCATGAGTTGTCCGGGGGCATGCGCCAGCGGGCGATGATCGCCATGGCGTTGGCCAACGACCCGGCGCTGATCATCGCCGATGAACCCACCACCGCCCTGGACGTGACCATACAGGCCCAAATTCTGGCCCTAACGGGCAACCTGCAGGCTGAAACCGGTACCTCTATGATCCTGATCACCCATGACCTGGGGGTAGTCGCCGAAGTCGCCGATCAGGTCATGGTCATGTATGCCGGCCAGGTGGTTGAAAGCGGCTCGGTCAAGGCCCTGTTCGATGATCCACAGCACCCTTACACCATTGGCCTGATGGGCTCGATGCCCTCCATCGGCCCTCGCGAAGGCCGCCTGGCAACCATCAACGGGCGCGTTCCAACACCTGCCGAGATGCCCAGCGGCTGCCGCTTCGCCGGGCGTTGCCCGTTCGTTATCGACGCCTGCCGACAAGCGCGCCCACCCTTGTTGGAGCTCTCCCCTGGGCATAGCGCTGCCTGCATCCGAGCCCCCCTTGAACTGCACCTGGGAGCCAGCGCATGAGCCGAACCGACCACACTATCGCACCACAGGCAGATGCCGCCAAACCCATCCTCGAAAGCATCGCGGTGAGCAAGCATTTCGGGACCGCGCAAGGTTTTCTACAACGCAAAAAGCCGCCAGTACAGGCCGTAAATGAAGTATCCCTGGCCGTGCGACGGGGCGAAACCCTGGCGCTGGTGGGCGAGTCCGGCTCGGGCAAATCAACCCTTGGCCGGCTGCTACTGAACCTGCTCAAGCCCACCGCTGGCGATGTGATCTACGAGGGCCGCAACCTGGGCAACCTGGCGCCAGAAAAACTGCGCCAAGTGCGCCGTGACTTGCAGATCATCTTCCAAGACCCCTTCGCCTCGCTGAACCCGCGCATGAGCGTAGAGGCTATCGTGGGTGAGCCGATCTGGCTGCACCGTGACGACAGCCGTAGCGCGCGCCAGGACAAGGTAGCCGAACTGCTGCGCACGGTGGGCCTGGCACCGGAACACGGCGGGCGCTATCCCCATGAGTTTTCCGGCGGCCAGCGCCAGCGCATCGGCATTGCCCGGGCCCTGGCGTCCGAACCGCGGCTGATCCTTGGGGATGAACCGGTGTCGGCGCTGGACGTGTCGGTACAGGCCCAGGTGGTCAACCTGCTGGAAGACCTCAAGCATCAGTTCGGCCTGACCCTGGTCATCGTTGCCCACGGCCTTGCGGTCATTCGCCATATGAGCGATCGGGTGGCGGTAATGTACCTGGGTGAGATCGTCGAGCTGGCGCCCGTCAACGCGCTCTTTGATACCCCCCTGCACCCCTATACCCAGGCGCTGATGGCCGCGGTGCCGGTCAGCCACCCAGATTTGCGCCAGGCCCGCCCCGTGCTGGGCGGGGACATGCCAAGCCCTAGTCAGCCGCCCTCCGGTTGCCGTTTCCATACCCGCTGCCCGCACGCCCGCGCGCTGTGCAAGGCGGTCAAGCCTGTCTTCGAACCGGTGGCGGGCGGGCGGCAAGTGGCTTGCCATTTCTGGCGGGAGATCGCCAACGCCGGTGGCGATGCCCTGATCGCGCCCGCGCCCAGCGCGGCCTACACCCAGCGCCTGAATCTATTCAAACACCATCAAGCCCTAGCCTTGGAGAGTCAGCCATGAAAGTCGCCCACCTGATGACAGGAACGCTCCTACTGCTGGCCGCCAATGCCGCCATCGCCGAGACCACCCTGCGCATCGGCATCCAGGATGATCCGGATGTGCTCGACCCGCACCGCTCCCGCACGTACTCAGGCCGGCTGGTGTACACCGCGCTGTGCGACAAGCTGGTGGACGTAAGCCCCCAGCTTGAGTACCTGCCTCAGCTGGCTACTGCCTGGGCCTGGAGCGCCGATGGCAAAACCCTGACCATGACCCTGCGCGAAGGGGTGACCTTCCACGATGGCGAGGCCTTCGACGCGGCAGCGGTGAAGTTCAACCTTGACCGGGCGCGTACCCTGCCGGACTCTCTGCGCAAGAGCGAACTGGCCTCGGTGGACAGCGTAGAGGTGATAGACCCGAAAACCGTGGCGATCAAGGTCAAGCAAGCGGACGCCACCTTGATTTCTCAACTTTCCGACCGCGCCGGCATGATGCTCGCGCCCAAGGCTTCGGCCACGGATGTGGCGGCCAAACCGGTGTGCTCCGGCCCCTATAAGTTCGTTCAACGGGTTCAGCAAGACCGTATCGTGCTCGAACGCTTCGATAACTATTGGAACAAGCAGGCCTATCACTTCGACAAAGTAATCTTCTTGCCCATCCCCGACACCTCGGTACGCCTGGCCAACCTGCGCTCAGGGGACCTGGATATCATCGAGCGGGTGGCACCCACGGACGTCAAGACCGCCAAGGCCGACAGCAAGCTGCAGGTGTTCAACACCCCTGGACTTGGCTACATGCAGTTGGTGTACAACGTAGGCAACGGCGAGCGGGCCAAAACGCCAATGGGCCAGGATGCGCGCGTGCGCAAGGCGTTCGAGCTGGCCATCGACCGTGATGCCATCAACCAGGTGGTGTTCGAAGGCCTGTATACGCCTAGTGCTCAACCCTTCCCCAGCAGCAGCCCCTACTACGATAAAACCCTGCCCATCCCGGCCCGAAACGTGGAGCAAAGCAAGAAACTGCTGGCCGAAGCTGGCGTGAAGCTGCCGTTGAGCATTGACCTTAAGGTTGCCAACAACCCCATTGCCCAGCAGGTGGGGCAAATCATCCAGGCGATGACGGAAGAGGCAGGGTTCAAGGTCAACCTGATTGCCACGGAATACGCCACGCTGCTCAGCGAGCAAGGGGCAGGCAACTTCCAGATTGGCATGAGTGCCTGGTCGGGGCGGCCTGATCCCGACGGCGATATTCACCAATTCGTGACCTGCAAGGGCGCCCAGAACGACGGCAAGTTCTGCGACCCGAAGCTTGATGAGTTGCTGGACAAGGCGCGCACCGTGAACGACCAGGGCCAACGCCAGGCACTGTACAACCAGGCCCTACGCTTGCTGGCCAGTGATGTACCCACCAGCTACCTGTACTTCGACCCGCGCATCATTGCCATGAGCACCAAGCTGACTGGCTTCGTGCCTAACCCGGACGGCCTGATCCGGCTTGCCGACATGGCCTTCAAATGAGCCACGCCCCGCGCTTCGAGGAGCCAACATGCTGACGTTTATCCTCCGACGGTTGCTCAGTGCCATCCCCACATTGATTCTGGTGTCGCTGTTCGTGTTCACCCTGCAAAAACTGCTGCCCGGCGATCCCGTTTTGGCCATGGCAGGCGAAGAGCGTGACCCGGCAGTGATGGAATACCTGAGGGAGAAATACCGCCTCAATGACCCGGTGCCGCTGCAGTACATCCATTGGGTCGGCAGCGTGCTGCAGGGCGACTTCGGCACGTCGTTGCGCACCGAGCAGCCGGTGACCACACTGTTGGCGTCGAAGCTGCCAGTGACCCTGGAGCTGGCGGTATTGGCGTTGCTCATCGCGCTACTGATCGGCCTGCCCACTGGGGTGATCTCGGCGGTACGCAAAGGCACCGCGGTGGACTACGGGGCTAACGTCGTGGCGCTGTCGGGGATCTCCATCCCGCACTTCTGGCTGGGGATCTTGCTGATCCTGGTGTTCGCGGTGAAGTTGCAGTGGCTGCCGGCATCGGGGTTTGTGCCGCTGGGCGAGGACCTGGGGCAGAACCTCAAAACCCTGATCCTCCCGGCTTTCGTGCTCGGGGCCGGGCTATCTGGGGTACTGATGCGCCATACCCGCAGTGCCATGCTTGAAGTGCTGCGTGCCGATTACGTGCGTACGGCGCGGGCCAAGGGCCTACTGCCACGGGCGGTGATCCTCAAGCATGCCCTGCGCAACGCGCTGATGCCTATCGTAACCCTGACCACGCTGTTGTTTGGGGAGCTGCTGGGTGGCGCGGTGCTGACCGAGCAGGTATTTAGCATCCCAGGTTTCGGCAAGATGATCGTCGATGCGGTATTCAACCGCGACTACGCCGTGGTGCAGGGCGTGGTGCTGTGCGTGGCGGTGGGCTTTCTACTGCTGAACCTGCTGGCCGATGTGCTGTACCGGATGATAAACCCGCGTTTGAGGACGGCCTGATGACTGCGACCCTGACCCCTGCTGCAAGCCTCGTCGACGTTGCGCCCATCCCCCGTACACGCTCACCCTTCGTGCGCAAGTTTCTCGCCAACAAGGGCGCGGTACTGGGCCTGGCGGTGCTACTGGTGTTTGTCCTTGCCGCGCTTCTGGCGCCGTGGATCGCCCCTTACGACCCGCTGAAGGCGAATTTTCTGGCGGTGCGCAAAGCGCCGTCGATGCTGTACTGGCTGGGCACCGACGAACTGGGGCGGGACTTGTTCTCGCGTTTGCTGTGGGGCGCGCGCAGTTCGCTGCTCGCGGGCGGCGTGTCGGTGGCCATCGCCATCGTCATAGGCGTGCCCCTAGGGCTGCTGGCCGGTTACTTTGGCGGCAAGCTGGACGCGGTGATCTCACGCATTATGGAAGCGCTATTGTCATGCCCGTTTCTGGTACTGGCGATCGCTCTGGGGGCGTTTTTAGGGCCCAGCCTCACCAACGCAATGATCGCCATCGGCCTGTCAGCCATGCCGATCTTCGCCCGGCTGACCCGCGGCCAGGTACTGGCGATCCGTCATGAAGATTACCTGGAAGGCGCTCGCGCCATCGGCTTGCCAGACCGCTGGATCATCTGGCGGTATGTGCTGCCGAACGTGCTCTCGCCCCTGGTGGTGCAAGCAACGCTGACCATTGCCTCGGCGATCCTGGCCGAAGCCAGCCTGTCCTTTCTAGGCCTGGGGCAGCAACCGCCCTCGCCGTCCTGGGGCTCGATGCTCAATACCGCGAAGAACTTCATGGAGCAGGCACCCTGGATGTCCATCGCGCCAGGCGTGGCGATCTACATCACCGTGTTGTGTTTCAATCTGCTGGGCGATGGCTTGCGTGACGCCCTGGACCCTAAAAGCTGACCCCTTGCCAAAGAGACGACCCTATGTTCGATGATCTGGATTACCGCCAACCCTACCCCTCGGCCCGCTCGCCGGTGATGGGCAGCAATATGGTGGCCTGTTCTCAGCCGCTGGCCGCCCAGGCCGGGCTAGACATGCTGCGCAAGGGTGGCAACGCCGTGGACGCCGCCATCGCCGCCGCCATGGTGCTGACCGTGGTGGAACCCACCGGTTGCGGTATTGGCAGCGACGCCTTTGCCATCGTTTGGGACGGTGAGCGCCTACAGGGCTTGAATGCCTCGGGCCGGTCACCCAAGGCCTGGACCCCGGAACACTTCGCCGGGCACACTCAGATGCCTCAGCGGGGCTGGGGGGCGGTTACGGTGCCAGGCGCAGTATCGGCGTGGGTGGCGTTGTCGGAACGCTACGGCAAGCTGCCGTTTGAAACCCTTGCGCAGCCAGCCATTGGTTACGCCCGGGACGGTTACCAGGTGACCCCGATCATCGCTGAACTCTGGCGTCGCGGCGGCGCCCTGCTCAAGGATGAACCCGGTTTTGCCGAGTGCTTCCTGCCAGGCGGGCAAGCACCCAAGCCTGGGGAGAAAATCAAGCTCCCCGATCATGCCCGCACGCTCGAATCCATCGCCGAAACCAAGGGGGAGTCCTTCTACCGTGGCAAGCTGGCCCAAGCCATTGTCGCCCATGCCCATATCCACGGCAGCGTGATGAGCCTGGACGACCTGGCCACCCACAGCGTGGACTGGATCGATACCCTGGCCGTGCCCTACGCTGGTGCCGTGGTGCATGAACTGCCACCCAATGGCCAAGGTATCGCTACGTTGGCTGGCCTGAGCATGCTGGAAACGCTTGGGGTGGGTGAACACCCGGTTGATAGCGTGGATACCGTTCACCCGGTACTCGAAGCCATGAAACTGGCCCTGGCGGACCTCAACGAGCACGTAGCCGAGGACGCCCACATGCGTTTGCGGGCCGAACAGCTGCTGGCCCCTGATTACCTGGCCGAGCGTGCCGCGCGGGTCACTGAACAGGCCGCCAACCCTGGCCATGGCGCGCCCAAGGCCGGTGGTACGGTGTACCTGGCCGCGGCGGATGAGAACGGCATGATGGTGTCGTTCATTCAGTCCAACTACATGGGCTTCGGCTCCGGCGTGGTAGTGCCGGGTACCGGGATCAGCCTGCAAAACCGCGGCGCCGGGTTCACCCTCGACCCCGATCACGTTAATACCGTCGCGCCCGGCAAGCGGCCCTTCCACACCATCATCCCAGGCTTCGCAATGAATGCCGACGGCACGCCCTTGATGGCCTTCGGGCTGATGGGCGGGCCGATGCAGGCTCAAGGGCATTTGCAGATGATGATGCGTATTCTGCGCTACAAACAAAACCCCCAAGCCGCTGCCGACGCGCCCCGCTGGCGGATCGAATCCGGCGTAAAGGTCGCCGTGGAACGCAGCTTCGACCCGGCCGTGGTGCAGGCGCTCAAGGCCAAGGGCCACGCTATCGAGGTGGAAGAACCCAGTGGGGTGTTTGCCTTCGGCGGCGCGCAGATCATTCAGCGCACCGAACAGGGCTATGTGGGCGGCACCGACCCACGCAAGGATGGCTTGGTCGCGGCTTACTGAGCCGAACCCTTGGCCTGCTGCTCAAGCTTCCAGCGCTCGGCATTGCGCTGAACAATGGCCTGGATGCCCCCGGATGCGGCCAGCTCGGTCATTTTCTTGGCCAACTGGCCGCGCAGCCAGCCGTCGTTGCAGGCCGAATCCTGAGCGATGGCCAGGTACACCCCGGGGCGGTCCACGGTCAGGGCCTGAGGCTGCAACTGGTCGGTAAAGCCTAGCGCCGCCACTGCCGCACTGCCGGCATAGCGCGGCGCGATGGCGTAGTCGGCCTGCCCCAACATCAACTGCTGCAAGGTACGGGTAAGATTCTCGGCGGTTTTGAGCTGCAGGTGCTCGCTGGCAAAGCTGGCGAACGCAGCCGTTGGGCGGGCCTTGGCCGAGATCAAACCCGCATGCCCGGCCAGGTCCGCAAGCGCGACGTAGCGCGTGGGTGCACCTTGCCGCGACCAGATCAGGTAGTCGTTGAACGCCAAGGGTGGATACACGTAGTCCAAACGGTCCAGGTTGGCTTCGGTCAAGGCAGCATCGGCCAGGATGTCCACCCGCCCATTTCGCACCTCCTCCAGTGCCTGAGAGCGCTTGCCGCTGTACAGCACGTCCACCTTCACGCCCAGTTCGGTCGCTACCTGGTTCAGTACGTCGATGCTGGCGCCAACAAGCCGGTGAGGGTCTGCGGGGTCACGCCAGGCGAAAGGCGGCGCGTCGGGGCTGGCGGTGGCCACCAGGCGCTCACAGCTGCCCGCCCCTAACGCCAGTGAGGGCAGCAGCGTTATACCAGCCAGCCAGCGGAGGGGGATAGGCATATCAAAAACGCTCCAGGGCGGGCTGCTACGCGTGTACCCGCGTTCGTGTGTAGCAGCAAGCCTTGGCCGCGACCGGGTTCACACCGTGGTGAGGCCAGTCGCTGGCAAGCCAGGCTGCTACGCGTGTACCCACGTTCGTGTGCAGCAGCAGGCCTTGGCCGCGACCGGGTTCACACCGTGGTGAGGCCAGTCGCTGGCAAGCCAGGCTGCTACGCGTGTAGAACCTGATCACTGCGCCTGCTCAATCACACCAGCTTTTCCAGCTCCGGGATGATTTCGAACAAGTCACCGACCAGGCCATAATCGGCCACTTGGAAGATAGGCGCTTCTTCGTCCTTGTTGATCGCCACGATCACCTTCGAATCCTTCATGCCCGCCAAGTGCTGAATCGCACCGGAGATACCCACGGCAATGTACAGCTGCGGTGCGACGATCTTGCCGGTTTGCCCCACCTGCATGTCATTGGGTACGAAGCCTGCGTCCACGGCGGCGCGAGAAGCACCCACTGCCGCGCCCAACTTGTCGGCCAAGCCATACAGGTGCTTGAAATTATCGCCGTTCTGCATGCCACGGCCACCGGACACCACGATCTTCGCGGCGGTAAGCTCAGGGCGGTCAGACGCGGCCAGCTCTTCATTGACGAAAGCGGACACGCCTGCATCCTTGGCCTCAGAGACCGCTTCGATCGCTGCCGAGCCACCCTCTGCGGCAACGGGGCCGAAGCCTGTGGTGCGCACGGTGATGACCTTGACGCTGGCGCTGGACTGCACGGTAGCGATGGCGTTACCGGCGTAGATCGGCCGCTTGAAGGTGTCCGCGCTTTCAATGGCGATGATTTCAGACAGTTGATCGACATCCAACTGAGCGGCCACGCGCGGCATGAAGTTCTTGCCATTGGTGGTCGCCGGGGCCAATACGTGGCTATAGCCCGAGGCCAGGCCCACGATCAGCGGCGCGACGTTTTCCGGCAGTTGGTGCGCATAGGCGGTGTTGTCTGCCACCAGTACCTTCGCCACGCCACTGACCTTTGCGGCGGCCTCGGCAACGCTGTCTACGCCTTGCCCGGCTACCAATACATGCACATCGCCACCGATTTGCTGGGCGGCGGCAACGGTGTTGAGGGTGGCGCCCGCCAATGCGCCGTTTTCGTGTTCAGCGATAACCAGGATTGCCATCAGATTACCTTCGCCTCGTTCTTCAGTTTTTCGACCAGTTCGGCCACCGACTTCACCCTGATACCCGCGCTGCGGGTAGCGGGTGCTTCGACCTTGAGCGTCTTATTGGTCGAGGCGGTGCTGACACCCAGCGCATCGGGGGTGAGGCTTTCGAGCGGCTTCTTTTTGGCCTTCATGATGTTAGGCAACGACGCGTAACGCGGTTCGTTCAGGCGCAGGTCGGTGGTCACGATGGCGGGCAGGCTCAACGCCACGGTTTGCAGGCCGCCGTCGATTTCCCGGGTGACGTTGACCTTGTCGCCGGCGACTTCAACCTTGGAGGCAAAGGTGCCCTGGGCGTAGCCCGTGAGCGCGGCGAGCATCTGGCCGGTCTGGTTGTTATCGCTGTCGATGGCCTGCTTGCCGAGGATCACCAACTGAGGCTGCTCTTTGTCGACAACGGCCTTCAACGCCTTGGCGATAGCCAGCGAGCCCAACTCTTCGGTGGTTTCGACCAGTATGGCGCGGTCGGCACCCAGCGCCAGGGCGGTGCGTAATTGCTCCTGGGCGGTGGCCGGGCCAACGGTGACCACTACCACTTCGGTGGCTACGCCCTTTTCCTTCAAGCGAACGGCTTCTTCCACGGCGATTTCGCAGAAGGGGTTCATGCTCATCTTGACGTTGGCAAGATCGACCCCGGAGTTGTCCGCCTTCACGCGGACCTTGACGTTGTAATCGACCACTCGTTTGACAGCTACAAGAACCTTCATGGATTCCTCGTTACTCTCCGGTGAATAAAAATGTCGCAGGGCGGGCCTTGCGGTCGCTGACGGGCCTGTTCGTGGCAGGAACCCGCAGCGTAGCAGACCGTGACCGCCCGCCCCGGAGCCCTGGGCCCGGAAGCCGCCACACGGCGCGAGACCAGCCGTTGCGGGTAACGACTGACCAGAAACCGCCCGTATCTTGACCGCATAGGAAAACCCGGTCAATACGTGGAACCCGCCAGTCATACCCCTGGGCGGGGCGAGTTTATTGGTCTGCGGCCAATTCAAACAAACGTTTGATTTGGACCACCCGCATGGTGTAGATATAATGCGCCACCTGTGATGAGCGTGTACGGTCCATGCCAAGTAGCGCTATCGAGCGGCTGCTACCGGTAGGGCACGCGCGCCGCTGCCCTTATTAGAAAAGCCGCACCTGCCTGCGTTAGGAGAAAAGCTGTGGAACGCGAATACATGGAATTCGACGTGGTCATCGTCGGGGCTGGCCCCGCGGGCCTGTCCGCTGCCTGCCGTATCAAGCAGAAGGCCGCCGAAGCCGGTCAGGAAGTGAGCGTGTGCGTGGTGGAAAAAGGCTCCGAGGTGGGCGCCCACATTCTGTCCGGCGCCGTGTTCGAGCCCCGTGCCCTGGAAGAGCTCTTCCCCGACTGGCAGGCCCTGGGCGCCCCGCTCAATACCCCGGTCAAGCGTGACGATATCTATGTGCTCAAGAATGCCGAGCAGGCCCGCAAGGTGCCGGGCGGCTTCGTGCCCAAAACCATGCACAATAAAGGCAACTACATCATCTCCCTGGGCAACCTGTGCCGGTGGCTGGGCCAGCAGGCCGAGAACCTTGGCGTTGAGGTGTACCCCGGTTTCGCTGCCCAAGAGGCCTTGATCGACGAGCAGGGCGTGGTGCGGGGGATTCTTACCGGTGACATGGGCGTGGACCGTGAAGGCCACCCCAAGCAAGGCATGTATACCCCAGGCATGGAGCTGCGCGGCAAGTACACCTTGTTCGCCGAAGGCTGCCGAGGCCATATCGGCAAGCAGTTGATCGAGCGTTACCAGCTCGACAGCGATGCCGACGCTCAGCATTACGCCATTGGCCTTAAGGAAATCTGGGACGTGGACCCTGCTCGCCACGAGCAAGGTTTGGTGGTGCATACCGCCGGCTGGCCACTGGACGACGATAACCCAGGCGGCTCCTTCCTTTATCACCTTGAAAACAACCAGGTGGTGGTGGGGCTGATCGTGGATCTTTCCTATAGCAACCCCTACCTCTCGCCGTTCGATGAATTCCAGCGCTACAAGCATCATCCCGTGGTGCGCCAGTATCTGGAAGGTGGCAAGCGGGTCAGCTACGGGGCGCGCGCCATCTGCAAGGGCGGGCTCAATGCCTTGCCCAAGATGGTATTCGCTGGCGGCGCGCTGATCGGCTGCGACCTGGGCACGCTGAACTTCGCCAAGATCAAGGGCAGCCACACGGCGATGAAATCCGGCATGCTCGCAGCTGATGCCGTGGTGGAGCGTTTGCTGGCCGGTAGCGAAGGCGGCGACGTACTTACCCGTTACCCGGAAACCTTCAAGGCCAGTTGGGTCTATGACGAGCTGTTCACCAGCCGTAACTTTGGCGCGGCCATTCACAAGTGGGGCGCGATCAAGGGCAGCGCGTTCAACTTCGTGGACCAGAACCTGTTCGGCGGCAAGCTGCCCTTTACCTTGCGGGATAAAACGCCCGACTACGCCTGCCTCAAGCTGGCGGCGGACTCGAAAAAAATCGAGTACCCGCGGCCAGACGGCACGTTGAGCTTCGACAAGCTGAGCTCGGTGTTCCTCTCCGGTACCAACCATGAGGAAGAGCAGCCCTGCCACCTCAAGCTCAAGGACCCAAGCATTCCCATCGCCAAGAACCTGCCCTTGTACGACGAACCCGCCCAGCGCTACTGCCCGGCTGGCGTTTACGAAGTGGTGACTCAGGAGAGTGGTGAGAAGCGGTTCCAGATCAACGCCCAGAACTGTGTGCACTGCAAAACCTGCGATATCAAAGACCCGGCCCAGAACATCGTGTGGGTCGCGCCCGAAGGCTCGGGCGGGCCTACTTACCCTAATATGTAATTGCAGGTACAAAAAAACCCCGCTTTTTATAGCGGGGTTTTGATGAGCTATGCCGTAAAGGTTAGAGCGTCCACTTAAGTGAGAACATCACGTTGCGGGGGTCGCCATAGACGCCGCTACCGGAGCCGGTGGGGATACCCTGCCAGTAACGCTGGTCGAACACGTTATTGAAGTTTACGCGGCCATCCCAGTGTTCATCGAACTGATAGCCGGCCATCAGGCCGACTACGGCGTAGGCGTCTTGATGAGCGTTCGCGGTCTGGCTGACTTGCTCGAAGGTTTTGCTCTGTGCAAACACATCAGCGCCAACCCTCAGCTTGCTCAGGTCGCCGCTCAGGTGATACGTCGTGGCCGCTTTAAACAAATGCTTAGGCTGGTTAGGGGCGAACAGTCGGCCCTCATTGCGCTCGTTCTTATCCTCAGATACTTGGCTAAGCACATAGGTATAGGAGGCCGAGAACTGCCAATCCGGCGTCAAGGCACCCGTCAACTCCGCATCAATACCCTGGCTACGCACTTCGCCAGCAGCTTCGTAACACGTGCGGTTTGCCGCCTTACATAGTGCAGGTTGCGGCGCCATGCGGTACGCGCGGTTATCTTGAGTCATGTTGAACAGGGCCAGCGATGCATTCAGCGCCCCGTCAAAATACTCACCCTTGATCCCAAGCTCATAACTTTCGCCTGTCATTGGATCAAGTGCCGCCCCACTAAGGCCTTGCTCGCTCTGCGGTTTGAAGATCTCCGTATAGCTGGCATAAACGGAGTAAGTGTCGTTCAGATCATAGATTACGCCGGCATACGGGGTCACCTCGCGGGTGACGGCGTAGTCATTCTGACCATTGACTCGATCCTCGTAGTCAAACCAGGTGACCCGGCTGCCTACGATCACATGCAAGGGATCGATGGGGTTAAAACGCGCAACGGCGTATACCGCTTTTTCAGTGCTGGTATTGCGGCCGCTGTAAGGTGAGCGATCTGCCAATGCAGGCTTGGCTATCACCCCTGGGTTAAAGTTGTAAGGGTCTATCTTGACGCCTTCGTTCCAGTACCCACCGACCTGATCGAACTTTTCCTGCCGCCGGCTAGCCCCTACGCTCAGTTCATGTTCACGCCCAAACAACTGGAAGGGCCCACTCAGCGATGCATCCAGGTTGGTC
Organism: Pseudomonas artemisiae; assembly: GCF_057128685.1. Taxonomy (NCBI): domain Bacteria; kingdom Pseudomonadati; phylum Pseudomonadota; class Gammaproteobacteria; order Pseudomonadales; family Pseudomonadaceae; genus Pseudomonas; species Pseudomonas artemisiae. The sequence goes on along the minus strand of NZ_JBSKHS010000003.1, from coordinate 270,537 downwards.
TGCACATCATCGTCTTTATACTGGCCCGAATATTGGTACAGGTCTGCGTCGATATAGCTAAGGTAATTAGAGAAGGTATCAGCCTTGGCCCAGATCTTCGACCCGGCCACCTTGGCCGTCCAGCCATTATCGAAATGGTGGGTAACGTCGGTGAAGAGCGAGTAGTTGTCTTTGTCCCAATAAGCCCAGTCGTTACTTAAAAAGGCGGAACGCTTCAGGTGCAGGTCTTCACCATTAGGCCCACTGGGCAGGCTGCCCCAGTCCGAGGTATTGTCGTCCCGCTGCTTGGAAGCGCCGATGGTCCAGGTGGTGGCTTCGCTCAGGTCCGCTTCCAATACTCCATAGAAGGTTTGGCGCTGATTATCTTTCTGATCGGTAAAGCTGTTGCCATCTTGGTACGCCGCTACCACGCGGCCGCGCAGCGTGCCGGCTTCGTTAAGCTTGTTGGAGGCATCTACTTCGGTGCGATAACGGTCCCAACTGCCCGCGCTGGTAGTCACACTGACCTGCGGCTCGGACGTTGGGCGCTTGCGCACTAGGTTCAAGGTGGCCGAAGGGCTGCCCGCGCCAGACATCAACCCTGTGGCTCCGCGTACCACTTCGATACGGTCATACATGGCTAGGTCGGCCGATGAAATCGTATCCTGGGTATAGGTGCCGCTGCTGGTGGGCAGCCCGTCATACATGATGTTGTCGATCTTGAACCCACGGGACAAGAATGACTGCCGGTCCCCGCCATATTTGCGCAGCGTAATACCCGGCGCATATTTAACCAAATCATTCAGGTCATTCATGCCTTGGTCTTCGATACGCTGGCGAGTCATTACGCTGACCGACTGCGGCGTTTCGCGCACGGACAACGGCAGGCCCGTGGCGGTGCTCATCGCCCCAGTGGTGTAGGACTGGGTGCCTTCAGTGGTGCTCTGCCCCCGCAGCGTTGCGTCGGCGTTGACGTTGACCGTGCCAAGGGTGATGGGGCCTTCCACGGGCTCCTCGGCGTAGGCGGTGCCATACAGGCCAAGCGAGATCGCAACGGTAAGGGCGGAAAGAGCGGGACGAAGCATCTTGTGATTCCTGTAGAAGGCAAAATGCACGTATCACCCAAGGCTGGGAGCGGCCAACTAGACGGCCAGATAGCAAAGGGCTACGTGAGGGCCCGCAAAGTAACAAAAAGTTTAGGTCCGTGTAAATGGGAAGGATTTGCGTTCTTGTTCGTTCCAGTGCCAGCCTACCGACGCCGCTCCAGGCTTTGCACGGTCAGCTCCAACGCTTTTTGCATGTCCAGGCGAGCGGAGCGGCCTACATCTGGGTGCTTGAGGTCGAAGTTACGCTCCGACGGTAGAATAGGCGCGGTCAGGTCTTCTCCGTCCACGGGTTCGAAGTCATCGTCAGTGCCGATAGGCAATGCACTGCGGCGCAGCAGCATGCGCAGTTGTTCAGGGGTCAGGCGCGGGTTGATGGACAACATGGCCGCTACTGCCCCGGCCACCAGAGGCGTGGCGAAAGACGTGCCGCAGTGCACGCTGCCCTGCCCGTCCACCCCTGGGTCTACCCCATGAGTGCAGGCCGCGGCGGCGATGTCGACCCGCCGGTCCAGGTTTGAGGAGGCGCGGCGCACGGCGTAATCCGGGCTTTCCAGGGCGACACCCGCGCGTTCGCTGCGCTGGTGCCCGCCCACCACCAGCAATTGATTGGTTACAAATGAGGACGGCAGGCGGTATTCGTCCTGGCTAGCGGCGGCCGCGGCATTGCCCGCGGAGTTGATCACAACGACGTCCGGGTGTTTGTCCCTCAGCCAGCGAAAGAACGCTTCGAGCAGTTCCTCGTAACCTGCCATGGCCAGCCCGGAACGCAGTTGAGTGTCCGCTTCGCCGCCCTCAACGGTGCGCGTGCCAATGCGGTGCAGGCCCCAGCTCCAATTGAGGATGCGCGCGCCGTCTTCCACCACATTGACCGAGGCTGCGACATTGGCGGTGATACCCGCGTCCGAATCGCGCTCTACGATGACTTCAAAGCCCTTGCTCACCCCCTCTAACCCCCGAAGGAACCCGGTATTGCCGCCCTTTTGCCAGTGCGCCATCAGCACACCGGCCACGGTCGACCCATGGGCCTGGGGCGATTGCGCGTCCCCTGCGTACAAACAGGTGCGTGGCAGTGCGCAAGGGCCCGCATAGTCGGCAAAATCCGCCGAGTCGAAATCCACGTTGCGTTCGATCACGCCGATTCGGATGGGGGTTGGGTTTATTTCCGCGCTCCGAGCCGCCACCCGTCGGCGATAGTAGTTGAGCGCGTCGGCAAAGCGGTTGGCGGCCCACTCGTCCCCGCTCGGCTGGCGCGGCACCTCGTGCTCGGCTTCTTCGGCGGAGGTTTCCTCGATCACCACCGCGTCCACTTCCAGCTCATGGCTGAGCCGAAGCAGTAGCGCATCGCGCTCGATCAAGGTTTTGACCGGCAAACGCAATTGCCAGGTATTGAGCGCAGCAATGCCCCCTACCACGCTGGCGCCATAGCGCTGCGCAAGCTGACGGGCGCGCTCCAAGCCGTTGTAGCGCTCCTCGATCACCACGCTTATCAGGTTCAGGTAAGTGTTCAGCCCCTCGGCATTGGTAGCCATTTCGTTGGGCTTGGCCGCCAACACGTGGTTGCCCGCCATGCTCACCCACACGCTGTTGCTGCTGCGCCCTGCCTGCTCCAGGCGCAAGGGGCCGCTGGCATCCTTACCGCTGCGCAAGGTCAGGCGCAGTTGATTGCCCTCGCGCTCGATGGGCTTGGCCACACCGCCCAACCACGCCTGTACCGGCTCGGCGCTCAAGCCATTGGCTTTGAGGCAAAACACCTGGCTTTGACGCTCAAGCAGGTCATCGCAACGCTCGAGGCGCTCGACCCGCAGGGGTGATTCCGCGTAAGCCGTGGTGGCGAGCCCGCAGAGCATCAAGGTAAGCAGCCAGCGTCGTTCCATGAGAGGGCCTTGTTGTGTTTGCTGGTGTGACTGTCCACCGCGCCGCTTGGTTCAGCTAACAGCCCCCAGCGCCTGGCTCAGGGCCAATGCCGTGGCTTGCACCTCGGGCGTAAGGGCCTGCATGCGTTCCAGCGACATATAGGGGGCGGTACTGGCCACGCTGATGGCGGCTACGATGCGGGCACTGGCGTCTCGCACTGGAGCCGCCACGCAGCGAATGGACGGCTCGTTGTCTTCCAAATCGAAGGCGTACTGCCCGGCCACGTAGGTCAGCATTCGCTCATGAAACGCACCCCAACCGGGCTCTTCCCGACCGGGCCAGAGCGTAGCGGGCGGGGGTTGCTCATCGAACAGGCGGCGCCATTCGCTTTGCGGGCTGTCCAGCAGCAGGGCCTTACCGATGCCGGTGCGGGTCAACGGCATGCGCAGGCCTACCCTGGAGCGCATTTCCGGGCCGTTGCGCCCAGGGTTCTTGTGCAGGTAAAGCACCTGGTCGCCATCGCGCATGGCCAAGTGAACAGTGTCCCCAGTCAGTGCAGACAACTCGTCCAACAGGGGGCCGGCGAGTACCGGCAACGGTAAGTCATCCCGGGCCTGGAACCCCAGTTCGATCAACTTGGGGCCTAGGCGGTAACCGCTGTGGCTGGTCATGCGCAGGTAGCGCTCCTCCACCAGGGCACTGGCTAACCGGTGGGTGGTACTGCGGGTAGTGCCCACATGGGCGGCAATGGCCTTGAGGTCGTGAGCGCCGGCCGCGACTGCCTGTATCACCGCCAGCCCCCTTAACAGGGTTTGGGTGCCGGCGGGCGCGGCCGTGGAAGTATCGCTGGATGTCATAACTCGACCTGGCTGGGAAAGCGGCGAACATTATCGACGGGGCGGCTGGCGCCGTCATCCTGGCTAGGCATCGATACGCTGCACCTTACCCACCAGCAGCACATAACACAGCGCCCCCACCAGCGCCGTAGCGGCCACATAGGTAATGGCTGGCGCGAAAGACTCCCCAGTCGCCAGTAGGCCTATGACCACGGGGGTGACGATGGCTGACAGGTTGCCGATGAAATTAAACATGCCGCCGGTCAGCCCCAGCAGGCGCGCAGGTGCCAGGGTGGACACCAGCGACCAAGTGATAGACGCCAGCCCATTGCCGAAGAACGCCAGGGCCAGGCACGCAATGACCATAGGCGTTGAGTCGAACCAGTTCGCGCCGATGATACAGGTGGAAATCAACAGCCCGGCAATGATGGGCAGCTTGCGCGCCAGGCCAACGGTTGCTCCTCGGCGAATCAGCCAGTCGGAGAACAGCCCGGAACACAGCACACCCACGAAGGCGGCCAGGAAAGGTACCCCGGCCAGCCAGCCGGACTTGATAAAGTCCATGCCGCGGTACTTCACCAGGTAGGTGGGGAACCACGTGAGGAAAAACCACAGGGTGGAGTTCAGGCAAAACTGCCCGATGTAGATGCCCCATAGCTTGCGCTGGGTCAGTACGATCTTCAGGTCACCCAGGTCGATGCCACGGCGCTTGGGTTTGCGCGCGATGTCCACCAAGCCGCCGCCGTCGCGGATCAGCGCCACCTCAGCGGCATTGGCCCCACGAACATCCTGCGGTTCCCGATACAGCGCATACCAGGCCAGCGCCCACAGAATACCGATGGCACCGGTGATCACGAACACCATGTGCCAACCATAGGCAAGCTGCAGCCATGCCAGTATCGGCGTAAGAAATGCCAGGCCAACGAACTGCCCGGAGGTGTAAAAACCAATGGCCGTGGCGCGCTCGCGTTCGGGAAACCAAGTGGTAACCACGCGGCTGTTGATAGGATAAGCCGGCGCTTCCAGCGCCCCCACCGCCATGCGCAAAACGAACAGCGCCACGAAACTGCCCACAAAGCCCAAGGCCACCGTGGCCACCGACCACAACAACAAGGCTACGCTGTAGAGAATGCGCGGCGGCACGCGGTCCACCAGCCAGCCGCCGGGAATCTGCATGGCGGCATAGGTCCAGCCAAAGGCTGAGAACACCAGGCCCACATGGGCTGGGTCCAGGCCCAGTTCGGCGGTCAGCGCCGGTGCCGCGATGGACAGGTTGGAGCGGTCCAGGTAGTTGATCACCACCGTGATGAACAGCAGCACCATGATAAAGAACCGCTTATGGGTCGGCCGAGCCAGCGCGGCCTGGGTGGCTACCGGGGTTGATGCCTGGGTATGCATGCCTTGGGTCTCTTGTTGTTGTGGGGCGTTCCACGCGGTGGGCTATGGCTTCACCATTCGGCGAAGCTGCCATCGGCATGGCGCCAGATGGGGTTGCGCCAGCGGTGGCCGACCGTCGCGCGTTCGCGCACGTACGCTTCGTTGATCTCGATGCCCAGCCCTGGGCCATTGGGGATCTTCACAAAGCCTCTGTCGTAGTCGAACACCTCTGGCTTGCGCACGTAGTCGAGCAGGTCGTTGCTCTCGTTGTAGTGAATGCCCAGGCTCTGTTCCTGAATAAAGGCGTTGTAGCACACCGCATCGAGCTGCAGGCAGGCGGCCAGGGCGATGGGCCCCAGTGGGCAGTGCAGGGCCAGGGCCACGTCGTAGGCCTCGGCCATGGCGGCGATTTTGCGGGTTTCGGTAATGCCGCCGGCGTGGGAGGCATCAGGCTGGATGATGTCCACGTAGCCTTCACTGAGGATGCGCTTGAAATCCCAGCGTGAATACAGCCGCTCGCCCAGGGCGATGGGGGTGCTGGTCAGCGGCGCCAGCTCCTTGACCGCCTCGTAGTTCTCGCTGAGTACGGGCTCTTCGATAAACATTAGCTTGTAAGGATCCAGCTCTTTGATCAGTACCTTGGCCATGGGCTTGTGTACCCGGCCATGGAAGTCCACCCCGATGCCGACGTTAGGCCCTACCGCATCGCGTACCGCAGCCACACTGGCCAAGGCGCGGTCTACTTTTTCGAAGCTGTCCACGAACTGCATCTCTTCGGTGCCGTTCATTTTCACCGCGGTAAAGCCCCGGGCCACGGCTTCGCTGGCCGCCTTGGCGGTTTCGGCCGGGCGATCACCGCCAATCCAGGAGTACACGCGGATGCTGTCGCGCACTGGCCCGCCCAGCAGGTCGCTGACCGACACCCCCAGGGCCTTGCCTTTAATGTCCCACAGGGCTTGGTCGATCCCTGCCAGGGCGCTCATGTGAACCGCGCCGCCGCGATAGAAGCCGCCTCGGTAGAGCACCTGCCAGTGGTCTTCGATATGCCGAGGGTCTTTGCCCACCAGGTAATCAGACAGTTCTTCAACAGCCGCGGCCACGGTATGGGCACGCCCCTCGACCACAGGCTCGCCCCAGCCGCAAATGCCCTCGTCAGTCTCGATCTTCAGAAACAGCCAGCGCGGGGGAACGATAAAGGTGCTCAGTCGGGTAATTTTCATCGCGTATCTCTTGTTATCGAACGTAAAAGCGGTAAAGGGGCTGGATCAGCGAGCGCCCTGCCAGCCGCGCATGTAGGCATCGGCACGGTCACGTACCTGCGCTGCCGACAGGCCTGGCTTGAACAGCCCCGAGCCTAGACCAAAGCCGGCGACCCCAGCCTCCAGGAAGGGCGCCATGTTGTCCGGGGTGATTCCCCCAACGGGTACCAAAGGCGTGCCCTTGGGCAACACGGCCAGCAAGGCGCGAACCACGGCGGGAGTGAGTGCCTCGGCGGGGAACAACTTGAGCGCGTCGGCCCCCTCCTCCAGGGCCGCGAAGGCCTCCGTCGGGGTCATCACCCCTGGGGCCAATTGCAGGCCAGCGGCCTTGGCCGCGCGCAGAACCTTAAGGTCGCTGTGGGGCATCACGATCAGTTGGCCGCCGGCGTCACGTACAGCCAATACGTCCGCTTCGCTGAGGACCGTACCGGCGCCGATCAGGCAGTCGCCAGGCAAGGCGTCACGCAGGGTACGGATGCTGCGCAAGGGCTCTGGGGAGTTGAGCGGCACTTCGATGACCCGCAGGCCGCTGGCATAGAGCTGCTCACCCATGGCCAGCGCTTCTTCGGGGCGTAGCCCACGTAAAATGGCGATCAGCCCATTGGTGGCCATGGCGTCTTTAAGCAACATGCAAAGCTCCTTGAGAAAGGGTTAAACCAGGCCGGCCGCCAAGGCGATGCGCCATAACCCACGTTCGGTGGCGTTTTCGGCGATATCGACGTGGCCCAGGCCACAGGCGGCGAGCGCCCGCTGGTAGCGCTGGCATAAGCGGGTGTTGCCGATCAGCACCACCCGTGCGCCAGGTTGAGAAAGGTCGCGGTTAGCGTTAACGAGGGCCGCGATTTCATGGCCAATCATTAGCCCAGAGAGGTAATCCGCTTGTTCGGTGGGCGCCAGGGCACCGGTCAGGCCGAGGGTACGGGCGCTGAACAGCGTGGCGAGCACGCCTAGTTGCCCGGCGTCGGATAACGCGACCTGAACGCCCCGGTCAAAGGCCTCAGCCTGGAAACTGTCACTAGGGCGCTGAGTGCGGGCCAGGATGGTGTGGGCACAAGCAGCGGCGTAGAGCTCGCCGGTCATAAAGGTGTCGAAGTGCTGAATGCGCTCGGCATCGGCCTTGACCCATTTACTGTGGGTGCCAGGTAGGCCGATCAGCATGGGGAGTGCGGTATCCCCTTCTACCTGTGGCTGCTTGGCTTGGCCGCGACCAGGCTGCAATGCTTCGAGCAGGCCGAACACCTGGGTTTCTTCCCCACGCATCACGTTGGGCAAGGCGCCGTTTTGCAGAATGCCAGGCACGATATGTAGGTGCCCACCGCCCTGCAAGGGTACGGCCAGCAGGCCATCGGCAAGGCGCTCGGCGCTGGTCGGCGCGGGGCAATACGGCACTTCCCGCCAGCCCTGGGCGCTGCCAATCATGCCGCAGGCTATCAATGGCACAGCCCGTTCAGCGGCACGCCAGTCACCGCATGCCTCAGCCAGTGCCTGGTCGAAGGCACCGTCCTGTACCTGCATGATGCCCTGCGCCAGCTCCCGGGTATCCAACACCCGCCCGCCTTGGCCAAAGCGATAGGCGCGCAGTGAGGACGTGCCCCAGTCCAGCCCGATCAAGTGTGCCTGCATCGGATTACCTATTGTTGTTTTGATAAGCGGTGAATAGTCAGACTATAAACCCAGCCCTAGCAATATCTCAATATATAAATTTGATTCCCACATTATGGGACATAGCTGCGCCTGTAGGAGGCAGCTAAGCGGCCGAATAGACCTAAAAGAGGTTGTTCGCAAGCTTTGCTCGCTCTCATCAAACAAACATAACCTATTGATTAAAAATCTAAATCACACCGCTTTAACTGGCGCTATGCGCGGACGTGTCGGCCCTATTCGCCAGCTTCGCTGACGCCTACACGATGACCTGCGCACCTGCCCAACCTTCGGGTGCATCAGTGTGTAGGCGTGAGCGAAGCTGGCGAAAGCTGCACCGCGAGGGTTGCCGTCAGGCGCCATGTACCCCTGTTTGCTGTGCGACAGCCCGGCGCCTTGGCGGCGGGACGGCTCTTACAAAGAGTAACGGGGTGGCGCAGTGGCGGGGTCAATCGAAACCGCGGCGGCCTTGCAGGCCACCGGTATGCACGAACATCACGCGAGTGCCCGGCTTGAGCTGGCCCGTGAGCACATGGTCATGCAACGCTAACAGGGCTTTGGCGGTGTAGAGCGGCTCCAAGGGCACACCCGCCTGGGCTTCGCACTGGCGCATAAAGGCCATGAGTAAGGCATCGACCTTGCCAAAGCCACCCCGGCTAGCCTCGTGCCATTCCACGCCTTGATCGCCAGCCAGGGCCCGTACGTTCGCCTCGGCGCCCTGCCCTGCCGGTACCGCCAGGGCCCCGTGAACGCGGCGCTTGCCCGCTTCGCCGCAAACCAGGCCTGCCAGGGTGGTACCGGTACCCGCCGCCAGCCACCAGGCGTCGAAATCGTCCCAGCCCAGGGTGGGCAACCGGGCCTCCACCCGCGCGACCAGCGTAGCGCAGGCGAGCATGCCCTCGGCGCAGGCACCGCCTTCGGGTATGGCGAGCATCCCAGGGTAACGGGCCAGCCAAGGGTCCCAGAAGCCTGGCTGATAGCGCGCGCGGTAACCACCATAGCCTAACCAGTGCAGGTGCATGCCCATGGCCTGGAGGTCTTCGACGGTGGCAGTGTGCTGAGGCTCGCCGCGTAGCAGCCCCACGGTCTGCAAGCCTTCACGATGCCCCGCGGCGGCCAGTGCATGCAGGTGGTTGGACCACGCCCCACCCAGGCTGATCAGGCCAGGGGCACCGCTACGTTGTGCCCGCGCCAGCCAAGGCTTGAGCTTGAACCATTTGTTGCCGCTGACCAACGGGTCGATAAGGTCCAGCCGTAGCACCGCCGCCTTAACGCCTGCGGCGGTCAGCCAAGGCAGGCGCAGGCGTTGCAGGGCCAGGGGAACGCTTGCCAGGTTGGCCTCATTCACAATACGGCTGCCAGCCGCGCCCCTTGGCCGATGGCCCGCTTGGCATCAAGCTCGGCGGCCACATCGGCACCGCCGATCACGTGCACCTTCAACCCGGCCTCTAGCAGGCCTTGTTCCAGCTCGCGCAGTGGGTCCTGGCCGGCGCACACCACCACGTTGTCTACCGCCAACAATTGCGGCTCACCCTGGCCTACTCGAATGTGCAGGCCTTGGTCATCGACCTTCAGGTACTGCACCGCATTGAGCATCTGTACTCGCTTACTTTTAAGGCCAGCCCGGTGAATCCAGCCGGTGGTCTTGCCCAGCCCATCGCCGACCTTGCCGGCCTTGCGCTGCAGTAGCCATACCTGGCGCGCGGGCGGGCTGACCTCGCCCTGAACACCCGCAACCCCGCCGCGTGCTTCCAGGGCAGGGTCGATCCCCCACTCACGCCAGAAGGCCTCCGGGTTCAGGCTACTGACCGTGCCCTGGTGAACCAGAAACTCGCTTACGTCGAAGCCAATACCACCGGCGCCTATCACCGCCACTCGATCACCCACGGGGCAGCGACCCAGCAGCACGTCCAGGTAGGTGAGCACCATGGGGTGGTCGATACCGGGGATTGGCGGCACCCTAGGCACAATACCGGTCGCCAGGATCACTTCGTCGAACCCTTCGGCCAGCAGTTGCGCCACCCCTACCCTTTGCCCCAGTTTCAGGGTCACCCCCGTGGTATCGAGCTTTCGGCGGAAGTAGCGCAGGGTTTCGTTGAATTCTTCCTTGCCTGGAATACGCCGAGCCACATTGAACTGCCCGCCTATCTCAGGCGCGTCGTCAAACAGGGTCACCTGATGACCACGCTCGGCCGCTACGGTGGCGGCAGACAGCCCCGCCGGGCCCGCGCCGACCACCGCCACCCGGCGGACCGCCGTGGTAGGCAGATAGCGCAATTCGGTTTCGTGACAGGCACGGGGGTTGACCAGGCAGGTGGTGAGCTTGCCGGCGAAGGTATGGTCCAGGCAGGCCTGGTTGCAGGCGATGCAGGTGTTGATCTCATCGGCACGGCCGGCCGCGGCCTTGGCCACAAAGGCAGGGTCGGCCAAAAATGGCCGCGCCATGGAAACCATATCCGCGTAGCCACCGGCCAACACTTGCTCGGCAACCTCGGGCGTATTGATGCGGTTGGTGGTGATCAGAGGCACGTTGACCGCGCCGCGCAACTTGGCCGTTACCCGTGCGAAAGCGGCGCGGGGGACCTTGGTGGCGATGGTGGGAATGCGCGCCTCATGCCAGCCGATGCCTGTGTTGATCAGCGTGGCCCCTGCCGCTTCTACGGCCTGCGCCAACTGGACCACTTCCGGCCAGTCGCTGCCGCCTTCGATCAGGTCCAGCATCGACAGTCGGAAGATGATGATAAAGGCTTCGCCTACCGCTGCCCGGATCTGGCTGACGATCTCTACCGCCAGGCGCATGCGGTTTTCATAGCTGCCGCCCCAGTGATCGGTGCGATGGTTGGTCCAGGCCGCCAGGAACTGATTAATGAAATAGCCTTCCGAACCCATGATTTCCACGCCGTCGTAGCCGGCCTGCTGGGCTAGCCGGGCGCAGCGCACAAAATCAGCGATCTGCTGTTCTACCCCCGCGTCGTCCAGCTCCCGTGGTTTGAACGGGTTGATCGGTGCCTGTAGCGCGCTGGGCGCGACCAGGTCGGGGCTATAGGCATAGCGCCCCGCATGGAGGATCTGCATGCAGATTTTCCCGCCCTCGGCATGTACCGCATCGGTCACCAGGCGGTGGCGCGCGGCTTCCTCAACGGTAGTGAGCTTGGCGGCGCCCTTGTATACACCGCCCTCTTCGTTCGGTGCGATACCTCCCGTAACCATCAGGCCCACGCCACCGCGCGCGCGCTCGGCAAAATACACCGCCATGCGTTCAAAGCCGCCTTTGACCTCTTCCAGGCCCGTGTGCATCGAGCCCATCAGCGTACGGTTAGGCAAGGTGGTAAAGCCTAGGTCGAGGGGGGCCAACAGATGAGGGTAGGCTGCGTTGCTCATGGGGTACTCCGGCATCAGGCCCGACTGCTCGACACGTCGTCCAGGGGCGGTAAAGGTGTGCAAAGCCCTTCCAAAACCGGGCTATCACACTGATGGCTGCGACAGTAAAGAGCCAAGGGGCTCGGCTCAATGATCCGAAGTAACAAGTCGTTGATCGAAATGCACAGGGTGCTACCCTGTGCGTCACTGTCTGCCGTGTTGTGCCGTTATGCGTAAAGTTGCTGTGCTGTGTTTCTTCGGGCTGTTGCTAGCAGGCGTGGCTGGGTATTCCTGGTGGGCCGCGCAACGGCCGGTGGCCCATTACCTCTCCGACCTGCGCATCGAGGAATTGTCGAACCAAGGCACCCCAGGGGCCGTGGGTAATCTGCTAGGGCTTGAGCCGCACATGGCCCCGGCGGACTACCAGACCCCCCACCGCTTGCAAATGAAGTTCGAAGCCTACCTGCGCCAGGCGCGGGCCATGGGGTTGCTAAGCTCCAGAACCATCGTAGTGCTCCCTGAACATATCGGCACTTGGCTATGGCTCAGTGGCGAAAAAGGCCAGGTGTACCAGGCCGACCACCTGCAAACGGCCAGCAACTGGCTGACCTTGAGCAACCCTGTGGCTTTCGCGCGAGCCTGGTTCGGGGGCGAAGGTAAACATCGCTTTAGCGAAGCCCAACTGCGCATGAAGGCCACGGGCATGGCCGAAGATTACCAGCGGGTATTCGGCGGGCTTGCCCGGCAGTTCGGGGTGACCTTGGTGGCCGGGTCTATCATCCTGCCCGAGCCCAGCGTGCGTGGGGGCCGCCTGGTAATCGACGATGGCCCGCTCTACAACGTAGCGGTAACCTTCGCCAGCGACGGCCGCCCTTTGGCTGAGCCTTTGCGCCAGCACCAGGTGCGCTGGCGGCGCTTTTTAAGCCCAGGGCCCGCCCCTGCCATGCAAGTGCTGCAAACCCCGGCTGGCCCCTTGGCTTTGGCCTTGGGCGAGGACGCCTGGAGCCTGGCGGTACAGGCCAAGGTGCGGGAATCCGGGGCTCAAGCGCTGGCCGTGCCAGCATTCATGGCCGCTGATGTGGGCCAGGCAACGCAGGCTGCGGGCCCGCTGCCGCTCACCGGGGCAAGCACCGCGGGCCTGGTGGTTTACCTGCATGGGCGCTTCTGGAACCATCGCGGCGAGGGTGAAGGTTACAGCTGGCAGGCGGGGCAAGCCGCGCCAAGGACCGCTGGCGGCAAGGGCGCCGGGCTGTTCAACCTATGGCTGTGAGCGCCACGCCCATTCGCTTGGGTGAGGTATCGGTAGGCTTTCTTCAAGCCTTGGCGGGCGCTGTATCTGCCCATGGCCTGGACCCCGCGCCCTTGTTGCAGCGCTACGGCTTTGACCCCGCGCGGCTGGCGCAACCGGAAGCAAGCTTGTCCATTGCCCGGTATATGCGCCTGGGCCATGGGGCCATAGAACTCACCGGTAACCCGGCGCTGGGCTTGGCCATGGGCCAGGCCGCGCGGCTGGCCCAGGCAGGCTTGGCGGGGGTAACTGCGGCCCAGGCGCCCACCGTGCGCGAGGCGGCGCGGGCACTGATTCGCTTTGAGCCGCTCTATGGCACCAACTACCGGGGGCAGTCCAGTGTGGTGGAAGACGCCCAAGGCGCCTGGCTGAACTTCTATTCCATCAGCCCCTATAACGACTACAACCGTTTCGTGGTGGAGGCCCTACTGAGTGGCTGGCTGCGGCAACTGGAAACCGTAGCCGGGCAACCACTGCGCGCGCAGCAACTGGAGATCGAATTTGCCGCCCCGCCCTACGCCAGTGCCTATGAGCCGCTGTGCGAAGGGCCGGTGCAATTCGGCGCCAGTGGCAATCGTCTGCGGCTGGGTAAAGCCGTATTGGCCCTGCGTAATGCCGAGCATTGCCCCAGCACCTGGCACCAATTACTGGGCCTGTGCGAAGAAGCGCTGGCCCGGCGCACCCGCGCCCGTAGCCTGACCGAGCGTGTTACGGCGCTGCTGGGGCCTTTGCTGGAGGGCCGCCGCGAACCAGACCTGGACCAGGTAGCCGCGCGCCTGAAACTGCCGCCCTGGACCCTAAGACGCAAACTGGCCGAGGAAGGCACCGGGTTTCGAGATATCCTCAACCAGACCCGCCGCGACCTGGCCCTGGCCTATATCCGTGATACCGAGCTGAGCCTGGGGGAGATTACCTACCTACTGGGGTTCACCTCCGCCGAGGCCTTTCAACGGGCCTTCAAACGCTGGGCTGGCCATCCGCCGGGGGCGTATCGGCGGCTGTGCAAGGCCGACCGAGCCTGACCCACGCTGTACTCCCTATTGTTGAGGCTCAGGCTCGGGCGTGGGCTCGGGTTCTGGCGCTGGCTGCGTGGAAACGGCAGGGCTGATCGCCGTGGGCTGCGCAGGAGGGGCCAACGGCTGCGAACCCTGTGCTGGTTCAAGACCGCCATCTGGCTGTGAAGCAGGCTCTGGCGAAGGCCTGGGTGCAGGTGCAGGGGTTGGCACCAGCGCGGCAGGTTCAGGTACGCCCAGGTCCGCCTTGGGTTTATCCGGGAGGTGCCGGGCTTCTTTCACGGCCTTGGGCAAGAAGCTTTCCACCAAACCGAAATACCGCTCATAGAACTCAGTAGCCGCTACCGTTTCGCTGGCCACCTTCACCATGGAGTCATCGGTGGAGCCGATCGGCATGGACACCGACCCTAGTACACCCACGCCCAGGCTGGCCGAGTTGTTGACCTTCTTGAGGGCGTAACGATCCTGCAAGGCATTGGCGAACATGGTGGAGCTACGGCCACTGTCACTGTCTGCGGCACACACCACACTGAAGGAAATCTCCAGGTGCGTATCGCCGTTTTGTTGGAAGCTCTTGTGGCCGCTGACCAGCTTGGGGTCGCTGCTGGTGATGATATAACCCTGGCTGAGCAAGGCCCGCCGCGCGGCTTCGCAGGAGGCCGCGTCACTGACCGGGTAGCTGCGCGAAAAGGTGCCCGAGTCGTTGAAGTGCTCGTGTTCGTAAATGGCCTGCCTTGGCGAAGAGCAGCCAGTGGCGGTGGCCACGATCATGGCCAGCACGCTCCCGGTACGCGGGGCAGTGGCGGCAATGGTTTTGAGCATGGAGGTAACCTGCAAGACAGTCGACAGGGCATTGTGCAGCACAAGGCCGGCCCTGGTGTGAAATTGGCATGAAGGGCGGGATTTTACTACGCACCGCCTTTGGGCGACACCCGTCACATGGCCGCGCCCTGCTCCGTGCCGTATAGTGCGCTGCGGCGCGCGCTGCCCGAGCCCGCCTTTCGTGTGTTGGTTACCGCCTTGAGGAGCCGGTTATGTCCCGCCGCCTGATGCCTTCGATGACCGCCCTGCAATGCTTCGAAGCTGCCGCCCGGCACCTTAGCTTCACCCGCGCCGCCCAAGAGCTGCACTTGACCCAGAGCGCGGTGAGCAAGCAGGTCGCGCAACTCGAAGACATGCTGCGCCATCACCTGTTCCAGCGCGTGCGCAGGCGCTTGCAGCTCACCCCGGCCGGCTCGCTGTACGTGGCCGAGGTGAACAAAATCCTCACCCAGATCGACATGTCCAGCCGCTATATCCTGTCCTACGGGGCTGAAACCGAGGTGCTCAGGGTAGCCACGCAACCCACCTTCGGTGCCCGCTGGCTGATCCCGGCGCTCAAGGGCTTCGGCAAGCGCTACCCACAGATTCACCTGGACATCAGCAACGCCCTGGAACCCTTCGACCTGTCTCAGGCCCGTGCCGATGTTGCGTTTTTCTTTGGCCAAGGCACCTGGCCGGGCGCCACCTGCCTGCCGTTGTTCAAAGAACAGGTGGTACCGGTGTGCGCGCCAGAATTGCTGGCTGAACAGCCCCTGACCGATGCCGTGGCCCTGGCCGATGTGGTGCTGCTGCAATGCACGTCACGCCCAGAGGCCTGGCACGAGTGGTTCCTCGCACAGCAGTTGCACTCGCCCAATAGCTACCACGGGCCGCGCTTCGATACCTTTTATATGTGTATCCATGCCGCGGTGGCGGGCTGCGGCGTGGCCCTGATCCCCCGTTACCTGGTCGAGGACGAGCTCGCCTCGGGCAAGCTGGTGATCCCGGTCGGGCCGGCCATGCCCAGCAACGGCGCGCACTTCATTGCCTATTCCGAGCACGCCGCCGAAGTGCCTAAGGTCAAGCACTTCGTCGAGTGGATTCTCGAACGAGCGCGGCAACCCTAGGTTGCCTGATAACCACCCGGTGCTTCGCGCCCAGGAACGCCGTATCATTACCGGCATTTCATCTTCGAGCGCTCCCCATGCATTCCGCACCCTCGTTGTCCCCGGCCCGTGGCTGGTCCTTTTGGTGGAAACCTGCGCTGTTCCTGCTAGTGGCGGCGCTGGGGCTGTACTACGTAAAGTGGTCGCCGTATTACCTGAAGTCATTCGTGGCCGCGCAGAACCACAGCATCGGCGGCTCGATCATCGCTGACAACCCGGCCTCGCCTCTACTGGCCGCGCTGACCTATGCCCACGTGTATTTCCTGGCGATCTGGAAAGCAGCGGTGCTGGCAGTGATTCTGGGTTCGCTGTTACAGGTGCTGATTCCCCGCGACTGGCTATTGCGCCTGTTCGGCAAGGCTGGGCTGGGCTCCGCGCTGCGCGGCGGACTGTTCGCGCTGCCGGGCATGATGTGCAGCTGCTGCGCCGCACCGGTAGCGGCGGGCCTGCGTAAGCAGCAGGTGTCCGTGGGCGCGGCCTTAGCGTTCTGGATCGCCAACCCGGTGCTCAACCCTGCCACCCTGGTGTTTATGGGCTTCGTTCTGGGCTGGTCTTTCGCGGCTTTGCGCTTGGTGGGCGGGGTGGTGCTGGTGCTGGGGGTGGCGCTGTTGGCGCAGCGTATTTCCCGCCCCCAAGCCCTGCCGGAGCCAGCGGTGGATGCGGTACAGGCCGCTACGGCCAACCCTGAAGGCAGCGTGTTGCAGCGCTGGGCCGTAAGCCTGTGGCAGCTGTTCTGGAGCACCATTCCGGTTTACGTGCTGGCGGTGCTGCTACTGGGCGCGGCGCGGGTATGGCTGTTCCCCCATGTAGAGGGGGGCTTTGGTGAAGGCCTGGGCTGGCTGGTACCCATGGCGGTGGTCGGTACCTTGTTCGTGATCCCCACGGCGGCGGAGATTCCCATCGTACAAACCCTGATGACTCTGGGCCTGGGAACCGCGCCGGCAGTGGCCTTGCTTATGACCCTGCCTAGCGTAAGCTTGCCCTCGCTGCTGATGCTGCGTAAATCCTTCGACGCACGGGTGCTATGGCTCGTGGGCGGGTCGGTGATGGCTTTTGGCGTGGTGTGGGGGCTGCTGGCGACGCTAGTGCTTTGAGGCGCCAAGGCCTGGCGCCCGCCAGGCCTCGCTCATTCCCTCAACTCAACCGCGCTGACGCAAGTACTCGATAACCTCTACGCGCTCCCCGGCAAACTCGATGCGCTCGGCCATGGCATCCCGTTGGTAGGCGTAGATTGGGTCGTAGTATTCGGTCAACAGGCCCTCGATCCAGCCGTGGTGGCCCTCGACTATCCCGCTTGAGCCTTGCGCTTGTAAGGCACTGTCCATAATCGCGTTCAAGCGCTGATAACGTTCGCCACCCAGGCGCTTAGCGATGCCTGCCAGGCTTTGGCGCAAGCGCTGAGCAAAGGCGTCGAACCCCGCCTCGGGGCCATGCAACACCACAAACTCCGCGCACAAGCCCACTACATAATCCTGAAGAATGCGCGCCACCCGAGACTCAAGCCGGTCCTCTAGCCAAATCACAGGGCTGTGCTGCATGCGCCGGTACAAGGTCAACGGCAACGCGCAACTGCCGATCATGCGGCTTTCATCTTCTACCACAAAGGCATGTTGCCCCCGGGCGCGGCGCTTGAGCAGGTCTACGGCCAGGGCGTTCTCGAAGGAAATGGGCGCGGGCTGCGCGGTCGCACGCTTGCCGAAGCCAGAGCCTCTGTGGTTGGCCAAGGCTTCCAGGTCTACGGCGTTGCTTAGCTCGGCCAACACTTCGGTTTTGCCGATACCGGTCAGCCCACCCAGGCAGACGAAATCACACTCATGCACCGCCGCCTCGATGTGCTCCATCAAAAACGTGCGCATGGCCTTGTAGCCGCCGACCACTCGCGGATAGTCGATACCGGCCTCATCCTTGAGCCACTGCTGGGTGATCTGCGAACGCAGGCCGCCCCGGAAACAATACAGGTAGCCTTCAGGGTGAGCCTTGGCGAACGCGGCCCAGGCGTCGAGCCGCCCCTGTTTGACCTCACCGGCCACCAACTTGTGGCCCAGCTCCAGCGCGGCCTGTTGGCCGTGATGCTTATAGGCGGTGCCCACCCGCTCGCGCTCACGATCATCCATCAGCGGCAGGTTCACCACGCCAGGGAAGGCACCTTTGTGAAACTCGACTGGGGCGCGCACATCCATCATCGGCGCGCCTTCCAGGAACAGCCGCTGGAAGTCGGTGGCGTTTTCGGCCATCACACAACCTCGACCGCGTGAGGGCCACGGGCGATCATTTCGCCTATAGGGTTCAGCATCAGGCCCAGCGACTGAGCACAGGCCAGAAAGGCTGCTTCTGCTTCCGGCGCCACTGCTACCAATAAGCCACCGCTGGTTTGCGGGTCACACAGCAACTGCCGGGTAAGCTCATCCAGTGGGCTGACGCCGGTGCCATAGCTGTCGAAATTGCGCTGGGTGCCGCCGGGGGCGCAGCCTTGGGCCAGGTAATGTTCCACCTCCGGCAACCGGGGCACCGCCTGGGCGTTGAGGCGCGCGGTGAGCTTGGCGCCATCGGCCATCTCCAGCAGGTGGCCCAGTAAGCCAAAGCCAGTGACATCGGTCATGGCCTTTACCCCTGGCAATCGAGCGAAGTGCTGCCCTGGGGTATTAAGGGTACACATCCAGTCCCGCGCCACGCCCGCGTCGGCCTCACGCAGCAGGCCCTTTTTCTCGGCGGTGGTGAGAATACCGATGCCCAACGGCTTGGTCAGGTACAGCCGGCAGCCACCGGTGGCGGTGTCGTTGCGTTTGAGGTGAGCTTTTTCCACCAAACCCGTGACCGCCAGGCCGAAGATGGGCTCAGGGGCATCGATGGAATGCCCGCCAGCCAAAGGAATACCTGCCGCGTCGCATACCGCCCGGCCACCGCGGATTACCTCACGGGCGATTTCCGGCGCCAGTACGTTCACCGGCCAGCCCAGAATGGCGATGGCCATCAAGGGTGTACCGCCCATGGCGTAGATGTCGCTGATGGCATTGGTGGCAGCAATACGCCCAAAGTCGAACGGGTCATCGACGATAGGCATGAAAAAGTCCGTGGTGGACACCACGCCCCGCTCGTTATCGATGCCGTACACTGCTGCGTCATCCCGCGAGGCGTTACCTACCCATAGTGCGGGGTCGAGGTTCTGCGCGCCGCTGCCGGCCAGTATCACGTCCAGCACCTGGGGTGAAATCTTGCAGCCGCAACCAGCCCCATGGCTGTATTGAGTGAGGCGAACGGGTTGGGTCATGGATGAGCCTCCAGGTAAGGGCCGGCCAGTTTACCACCCATAAGCCCGCCATGGCCTGGCCTCGGCAACAGTCAAGTTGCCGCCCTCGGTGCCGATAGACTGGGCACACCCCTGTTTTGCCATCAACGGATAGCGCCCATGCCCTACGCCTGGCCCCTGCGCCTGAAACGCACCGCTTATGCGGCCGCGGCGCTATTGGCGTGCCTGGCGGGCCCTGTGCTGGCGCAAAGCGCCACGGCGCTGCAAGTGGTGAGCGAAGAGCTGCCGCCTTACAACATGACCGTGCAGGGCAAAGTCAGCGGCTTTTGCACCGAGGTAGTACAAGCGGTACTCAAGGACATGGGCCTGGAGCCGCACATCCAGATGATGCCCTGGGCCCGCGCCTACGACCTGGCTCTGCATGCCGAAAACGTGATGATTTACTCCATTGCCCGTACCGCCGAGCGCGAAGCCCTGTTTCAATGGGTTGGGCCCATCGCCCCGACTCGCTGGTTTTTGTTTTCTACGGCCGCCCGGCCGATCCAGCTCGCCAGCCTGCGGCAGGCCCTCGAACAGCGTTATCAGATCGCCACCGTTCACGAAGACGCCGGTGAACAGTACCTGCGCAGCCAGCATTTCGAGGTGGGTCAAACCTTGCAGCAGAGCAATAATTACGCGCTCAACTACGAGAAGCTCAAGCAGGGCCATGTGGCCCTATGGATCTCCGACGGCCTCAGCGCTTCCTATACCGCCCGGAACTTGGGCGACATACCCGGTCGGGCCCTGTATCGCAGCCTGGAGTTACCAGAGCTGGGAAATCCAGGCTTGAGCGTGGCCTTTAGCCGAGGTACTCCGGTACAGACCGTGGAACGGTTCCGCGCCGCCTTGCAGCGGCTACAAGCTGACGGCCGCTACGCAGCCATCGCACACAGGTGGACAGGGTTGTGAAACACGAACACTACGACGACCCCACTCACACCACCCTGCACACCGAGCGCCCGTTGGCGCACCGGCTGGTGGTGGCTACCTTGGTGTTTTGCCTGGCCTTTACCTTCGCCACGGTGGGCGTGCGTACCTGGTTTGCCTGGAATAACGGGGTGCAGGCTGAAACCCGCGAGTTGGAGCTGATCGACCAGGTATTCCAAGGGTCGTTGTCCAAGGCCATCTGGGAAATGGACCGCGACAGTTTGGAAGACCAATTGCAAAGCGTGGTGCAGGCCGCGCCTGTGGGGCGCGTGACCTTACGCATCCCGCGACCCGAGCGTAGCGAGGAAGTGCTGGTACGCCAGCGCGAAGGCTTTATAGGCACGGGCCCGGCGCCCTCCCTGGAGCGGGCACTGACCATCGCGCCCTACCCCGGCACCGTGCAAGCGGTGGGCAGCTTGCTGATCGAGGGTGACCCCAATCTACTGCGTGAACGCCTATGGAAAGACCTATGGAGCATCATGCTCACCCAGGTCATACAGGCGCTGGCGCTGGCCGGGCTCACCATGCTGATGTTCAATAACCTGGTCACCGTACACGTGCGCCATATCGCCCGGCACCTGGAACAGCTGACACCGGCGACCCTGAGCAAGCACCTGCGCCTGAACCGGCTGGGCACCCGCAACGACGAGCTCGACCTGCTAACGGTGCGCATCAACAGCTTGCAGGAGAACATGGCCCAGTACCTGCAACGGCAACACCAGGCCGAGCGTGCCCTGGCCGCCAGCCGTGACGATCTGGCGCTGAAGGTAGAGCAGCGCACGGCTGAGTTGGTCAACGCCAACGAGCAGTTGCAAAACCTTTCACGGCTTGACCCGCTCACAGGCCTGGCCAACCGACGTTACTTCGATGAGCTCAAGCATGCCGAATTCAACCGTGCCATACGTAGCGGGCGCCCGTTGACCGTGCTGATGTGTGACGTGGATTTTTTCAAGCGTTACAACGATACCCACGGCCATGGCGGCGGCGACCGCTGCCTGCAGGAAGTGGCCGAGCTGATGAAAAACCTGTTCACCCGGGGCGGCGAAGTGATCGTTCGCCTAGGTGGTGAAGAGTTCGCTGTGTTGCTGCCTGACAACGACGCAAGCCAAGCGCGTCTTGCTGCTGAACGCCTGCGCGAAGCCCTGATGACCAGGAGCATACCCCATGGGGCCTCCCCCATCTCGCCCTACCTGACCATGAGCATCGGCATTGGCGAGCTGGACGCGCGCGTGATGACAGCCTTTGACCACGTGCTCAGCCGTGCTGATGAAGCCTTGTACCGGGCTAAGAATGGAGGCAGGAACCGAGTATGCGAATAAAGGCTTGGGTACGCGGTTATTACCGTGCGGCATTGGTTACGGTCCTGTTCAGCTGGCCCCTGGGCCTGGCGAGCGCTGCGATGCTTGAGGCAGTAACCGAGGAATCCTCTTACAGCTACCTGGAGAACGGTCGAGTGGCTGGCCCGGCTACCGCAGTAATCACCGCGACCTTGGAGCGCGCCGGATTGGAAGATTACCGCCTGACGATCTACCCTTGGGCCCGGGCCTATGACTTGGCCCTGACCGAACCTGACGTGCTGATTTACCCTCTTATCCGTACGCCCGAGCGCGAGCAGCGCTTCAAGTGGGTCGGCGAGTTCGAAGAAATCAAAAGCGTGCTGTATAAACTGCGAGGACGAACCGACCTTCAGTTGCAAGGGCTCAATGAGGCAAGGGGCATGAACATAGGTGTGGTGCGCGACGACGTTCGTGAGCAATACCTGAGAAAAGCCGGGTTCAACCGGCTGGTGGTGTCGGCGTCGGCCATGGACAACCTGCGCAGGCTGCTCACCGGTCAGGTAGACATTGCTCCCCTTTCCCCCCAAGACGCCAAGCGCTTTTGTGAGCAACTAGGTGTACCTTTCGAAGATCTGGAAGCTGTACTGACCCTAGACCAGATCACCGCCCATGCTTACCTGGCGTTCAGCAAGCAAACCTCAGATGAAGTTGTTCAGCGCGCCATAGCGGCCTTCGGCCAACTCAGGCAAGAAGGCCAAGTGCAGCGGCTGATGAAAGGGCGCTAAACGCCAGCTTCGGTGGGAAAGAACTCGCCCTCAAGCTGCTGCTCACGCAAGCGTTGCTCGATTGCCGGGCGCAGCCGATCAGCTGTCGCTTGCGCTTGCGGGTCGGCCACCTGTAGCCATACGCGGCGAACATTCTGCTCGTGGGTACCCTCGCTGAGCATTTCATGGCTGACGACCGGGCGGCCACGCCAAAGGCACAGGCCCTGGGGTTCGTCGCCTGCTTCAGGGTTGGCGCCAGGCGCCACCAGCCACAGCTCTACCGTGCCGCGCAGGTCCAGGGTACTGATATTGGTTTCTTCAATGGTTATGTTCATGGAACTCCAGTGTGTAAAACAGGTGTCGTAACTACGAGCCTGCCCTTGGCCACGGGTTCATTTCCATTTTACGGCCCCCTCGCTCACAAGGACACCCGATGAAACTTTACTACCTGCCTGGCGCCTGTTCCTTGGCCCCTCATATCATCGCCAACGAGTTGGACACCGCGTTCACAGCAGTAAAAGTCGATCGTCAGACCAAGCAAACCGATGACGGCGAGAACTACATGGACATCAACCCCAAGGGGTACGTGCCCGCGCTTAAACTGGACAACGGTACCGTGATCACAGAGGCGCAGGTGGTGCTGCAATTTCTGGCAGACCAGGCGCCAGAGCGCGGCCTGGCACCCAAGCCCGGTACCCCGGAGCGCTACAGGCTGCAGGAATGGCTAAGCTTCGTGTCGACCGAGTTGCACAAGAACATCGGCTCGATGTTCAACCCCAAGCAGACCCCGGAATGGCGCGCCATGGCTACCGAAGTATTGGACAAACGCCTAGGCTGGCTGGAAAAACAGCTGCGAGGTCGTGAGTATGTGCTCGATCAATTCAGCGTGGCAGATGCCTACCTGTTCACCGTGCTTAACTGGACCGGCCGAGTCAACTTCAAGCTCGATGCCTGGCCGGCCGTGCAGGCGTATCATCAGCGCCTGAGCCAGCGGCCTTCGGTGCAAAAAACCCTGAAAGACGAGGGCTTGATCTAACGTCCTCCCTGCTCGCCCGTGGGTTGGGATCTACAGGCCTGCAGGTAGCGTGCCTGGCCTACGGGTACTGGATATTTTTTCGCACGGGGCAGCGCCTTGCTGCCTATTGTCAGTTCAGGTTGATAACCGCTGTACCGGCCACATCGACCACCACACCGGCCAAGCGGATGGTGCCATCGGCGTTCATCACCAGGCTGCTCGCCCCCACCTCCAGGGTGATTGAGGTGGCTGCCCGGATCGTCACCGCGCCTTGATCCACACAAACGCAATAGCTGCCCTCTTCCACGGCAAGGCCGGTGTCCAGCCTGATGGTTTCGTGATGGGTGCCCTCAACCTTGATCGAGCGGTGTCGGCCCACCCAGTGATGCTCATCCACCTCTACCGTGGTCTCGAAATTGCGCTCGGCATGCAGGCTTATCTGCTCGGCGCCGGCCTTGTCATCAAAGCGCAAGCTGTTGGCGTTAGCCCTGTGCCCTTTGATGGACCGGGTCAATACACCACTCTGGGTTTTGTTCGCCGGCAGGGCCCAGGGGGGCAGATTAAGGCTGTTGTACAGGCTGCCGACGATCAAGGGCCGATCAGGATTGCCATCGAGGAATACCACCACTACTTCATCGCCCACACGAGGGATTTGAAGGCTGCCAAAACCGCCGCTGGCGCTGGTTTGAGCCACTCTTACCCAACAGGAACTGCTGTCGTTGTACTGGCCAGTACGGTCCCAGTGGAACTGCAGCTTCACTCGGCCCAGAGCGTCGGTAAAGATTTCTTCGCCGGGTGGGCCGACCACAATGGCGGTTTGTGGGCCGGGTACAGAGGGCCTGGGTGTGGTCAGGGGCGGCCGAAAGGGGATTTTCCGGCGGATGCAGGTGAAGGTGTTTCGGTAGCCTGCTTCATCTTGCTCGCTATAGTTGTTCTGGCCCCAATGGCTGACTGACAGGAGCAAAAACTGGCGGTCTCCCGGGGGGTCCTGATCATGGTCGTAGTGCTGCGACAATTCAAAGGTAAACCCTGGCGCCATTGCTCGGCAATTGCTTGCGCCACTGAATACCTTGCCCTGAACTTCCATGGCCTGCAGCCGATGCCGCACTTTGCTCAAACCCTCTTCATGAGTTGCATAACCGTAGGGCCCGTCGTAGGTGTATACCTCGAAGCGCCCCACGTCGCCCTGCTCGCTCACGGTGTTCAGCCCTACTTCCCCCTGATTACGCGGCTGCTTGTAATCGAAGGACTTGTATGCCAGGCGGGTGGGATGCATATGGCGGCTGGCCGCCCAGGCAGTGATCGCGTCTTCGGTTTCCGTCATTGCAGCGCGGTGGTAACGGATCACAGGTTGCGCGGGCAGTGGCTCAAATTCGCTGCTGTCCGCGACGATGATCATGCGGTGAGCATCCTGACTATGCTCGAACCTGAAGAACAAGCCTTCGTTTTCCAGCAAGCGCAGCACAAAATCCAGGTCGGTTTCCTGGTACTGGGTGCAATAGCTGATGGGCTTGAGTGGCTCGGTCAGGCGAAATTCGTAATCGGCCAACCCGGGGTAGCCAGCAAAAACCTCTCGAACGATCTGCTCAGTGGTTTTGGCCTGGAAGATACGGGTGTCCTGACGCCGGCTAAGCATCCATAACCAGGGTACCAACCGCGCCTGGTAACTCGCGACACCGCCATCGGCTCCCGTATGGGTAAAGTCTGACACATAGCCGTTGATATATTTAAGGTCGCCATTGGCCAAGGCAATACCCAAGCTGACCTTCTGGCTCATCAAGCTTTTTAACTCGATCCGAGCATCCTTGGACAGCAATGCCAGTTCAAAAAGGAAAAGTTCCGACAACGCCTCGCTGCCACTGAAGCGCTTTAAGATTAGTTCTTGCTCACTACCGCCCAATGGCGAATTGAATGCAATCAAACGCCGACGTTTGGAAGATAACGACTCAAGAGCGACCCTACTCATCAAATGCTTCCTGCTTAACCTATGGAAGGTTGCATAAAAGAACCAAGTGCTACGGGTGTCAAGCAGAAAATCTGTTGTTACGATTTCAAATATTACTTAACAATATCAGCCACCACTTCAAAAAATCTTCTGCTACCCAGACAGGGAAAGGCTCCAGCAAAAAACATTTAGCGGATTGACATAAATTAATCCACTTTTCTAACGTTACCCTGCACTACATGAGTCTCGGTATTTGAACCAAAAAAAATTCAGCGTGTAAGCTCATGCGCCGTGAACGCTAGTACGCCGAGCCGCAGCCCAGACAACAAGGAGAGTTCTGTATGCGCCTGCCGTCCAGTGCTTTGGATCAACTAGGTATCGAGCTTGATCGCAACCAGCACGAACTGGTTGTGTTGCCTGTAACCCCAGCTCTTGTAAACACAGCGAAAGCTCGTTCAAATGCCCTATCCACGCCTGCTCTTCGGGCATGGCAAGGGCAGTATTCAGACACCTTCGCCCATGCGTGGGATACACGTCAATCTGTATACAGGGCAACCCTAAGCCCTTATGTCAATACCCCATGGGGTATTCCCGCAGCTCTTGGGATCTATGCCCTATATGGTATTTGGCCTGCTAATGGTTCCGCCTGCTATCGTCATCTTGGTCATCGGCGCAGCAATTTCGGCCTGGACCGGGAAAAAGTTTGACCCACCCAAAGGTTCACGCCTTTTTCGTTTCCAAAACTTTATGCTATCAAGCTCGTTCAAAACGCTTAAATACATTGTGCCCACGCTTATCATCTTGACCACCACAGCCCTACTGGCACGAGGCTATTCTCCCTGCCCAAAACTTCTTATCTCGGGTTCGGCATGGCAATTGTTTTGGGTTAACGACGAACGCGCTTGCTTT
This sequence comes from Pseudomonas artemisiae, assembly GCF_057128685.1. Taxonomy (NCBI): domain Bacteria; kingdom Pseudomonadati; phylum Pseudomonadota; class Gammaproteobacteria; order Pseudomonadales; family Pseudomonadaceae; genus Pseudomonas; species Pseudomonas artemisiae. Next base: position 244,734 of record NZ_JBSKHS010000003.1, on the reverse strand, counting down.
AAGCCCGATTATTACATCAACGACAACTGGCCCTGTAGACGCGTCGATCAAGAAGATATCAGCATCCAGGCTGACGGTCGCTAGCAATGCAAGGTTAAGTGGGCGACAACGGACCGCGGCGCTCGCCGTTAAAGAGCACTTCGGTAGGAGGCGCTCCCTGGGAGCCTGATGCACACCGGTAGCCTCACTACCGATGAGCGCCGGCGCCCAAGTGATACACCGGTTAGTGAAGCGCCATGGGCGCGGCACCAGCAACCGGCACAGGGGCACCGTAGCGCCGGGTGGACCAGCCACACAAGGCCAGCCCTACCAGGGCCAGCACGCCACCCACCCAACCCACATGCCCGGCTCCCAGACCACTGGTGACCACGCTACCGAGCAATGCGCCGCCACCAATGCCGATATTATAGATACCCGAGTGAAGCGCCATGGCCACGTCGGTGGCATCAGGCGCCAGGTTCAACACACGGGCCTGCAACACCAGGCCAAAGCACATGATGAAAATGCCCCAGAGCGCGCTCTGCAAGGCTAGCGCTGGCAAGGCCCCGGCCACGGGCGTCATCAACAGCAGGCAGGCCGCCAAACCGCCGATCACCACCAACAGCAACCCGCGTGGAAAACGGTTGTTATACCGGCTAAACAGGACCGACCCGAAGATACCGGCGCCACCGAACACCAACAGCAGGCCAGTGGTGGTTTCGCCTTTGAGCTTGGCTACCAAGGCCACGAAAGGCTCGATATAGGTATAAGCGGTAAAATGGGCCGTCACGATCACGGCAGTAAGTACATATTGCAGCATCAAAGCCCGACGTTTGAATAACACCGGTAGGCTGCGCAGCGACCCCGAGTTATGGCTGGGCAACGCAGGCAGCGCCCGCACTAGCACGATCATGGTGGCACAGGCCGCCACACCGATGGCAGCGAAGGTCACGCGCCAGCCAAAGGCCTCTCCCAGCACGCGGCCCAGCGGAATGCCCAATACCATGGCCAGGGACGTGCCAGTGGCCAGCAAACCCAGGGCCTGTACCTGCCGCCCTGGCGGCGCTACCCGTACCGCCAGGGACGCGGTAATGGACCAGAACACCGAATGGGCGAACGCAATACCGATTCGGCAGGCGAGCAATAACACGAAGCTACTGGCGAATGCCGACAGTAGGTGGCACAACACGAACACCGCGAAGATGATCACCAGCAACCGTCGCCGCTCGATGTTGCGGGTCAGCAGCATGATGGGCAGAGAGATGAGGGTCACGATCCAGGCATACACCGTGAGCATCAGGCCCACCTGCGCGCTGGTCATGTCGAAACTACCGGCAATGGCCGACAACAGCCCTACGGGCACGAACTCGGTGGTGTTGAAGATAAAGGCACCCAGGGCCAGGGCGATCACGCCCAACCAGCTCTCAGTGGCAGGTGCTGCTTGTGAGGTCATGCTTGTCACTCGAATCAAGGGCCGCTCACACAGACGCGTTATGAACGGCAAAACGGAAAAACGCCCCGCGCCGGAGCACGCGCACGCCGCTATGGACCTTGAGGCCAGGCAAGTGTGCGGTCTGATTATTATGAGTGGCAACGCGAGGGGTACGTGGGGCGGATGCTACCCTGTGCCCTCAGGCCGGGGCAATCCCATGGTCAGGCCCGGTGCTTGGCATGGGTGCGTAGGCGTGAGCGATAGCTCGCGAAGGCGGTACCGACAAGGGTTGCTGTCAGTCAGGATTCGCCAGCTTCGCTAGCTCCCACCTGCTGATTTGCACCTGTCCTGCCTTCGGGCGCGGTTCACCCTGGCGGAGCATGTTCATCCTGCTTCAGCGCCTCGCAACTCCTGGGCCAGCGTTTGTATCAACTCGACGGCCGGTAGCCTTCTGGCCAGGGGCGCGCCCTGCCCGGCCCACTGCACCGCAAACGCATCGCTGCCCTGGCGCGCAGCCGCGGCGGCCAAGGCTTTCTGCCCGTCATAGGTCAAGGGGTACGCTGGCAGATGGTCCTGGGGCAGGCAGGTAAAGTTACGGTTCACCAAGCCTCTGGCTGGGCGGCCCGAGATCGCTGCGGTGACTTCGGTGCAATGGCCTCTGGGACCGGTCAGGGCCTCTCGGTAAGCATTATTGGCGGCGGACTCCGGGCAGCCGATAAAGGCAGTGCCCATCTGCACCGCGCTGGCCCCCGAGGCAAGGCAGCCTCGAATGGCCAGGCCATCCATAATGCCCCCCGCCGCAATTACCGGCAAAGGCTGGCGCTCACACAGCAATCGCACCAAGGGCAGGGTACCGGTGCAGGTATCTCTCTCAGGCACGAACACGCCGCGGTGCCCACCCGCCTCATACCCCTGGGCAACCAGTGCATCGACCCCAGCGGCCAAGGCCAGTTGGGCTTCTTCCAGGCAGGTCACCGAGCACAACAACAGGCAACCTGCCTGCTTCAAGGCCGCGATAGCCCCGGCGCTCGGCAGGCCAAAGTGAAAGCTCACCACCGCTGGCTGCTGCTCCACCAACAAGGCCAGCATAGGTTCGTCTTCATTAAAACTGCGATAGCGTTCACGCAGCCCCGCCGGTGGGGTGGCGCCAAATGCATCGAAGCAAGGCGCGATCTTCGCCAGCCACTGGGTTTCCAGGGCCGGGTCAGGCCGCGCAGGCGCGTGACAGAACAGGTTGTAATTCACCGGCCCTTGGGTCAAGTCGCGCACCTGAGCGATCAGCGCCCGCGCCTGCTCGGGGTTGCAGGCACCTAGCCCAATCGAACCCAACCCACCCGCTTGGGTAACCGCTGCCGCCAAGGCCGGTGTGGACACGCCCACCATAGGCGCCTGAATCACTGGCACGGTGAGGTTTAAACGCTCTAGCAACGATGTAGTCATGGACGGTCTCCTAGGGGTGGGAAGCTGTGGCCCTGTACTTTGGCCTTGAAGAAGCAACGGCCCGCGCGTTGTTCGGGCCAGACCGTAGCCCTACATCCATTGCCGGTGTACGGGACTGGCTACGGGATCATCTGTCGGTCCACCCAGCCCTTCCCTGCACCCGGGCGGCCAGTTAGCACCAGGATCGACCGGCGTATGCATTCCGCGCTCAAGCCAATGCCAGTCCATGCCGATAGCAGTAACAAGCCCAGCGCGAGGGTGGCCTGTACAGGCTGCGGCGGGGAGGCTATCGAAGAGATGGGAGTGCGCCATGGAACACAGCAATCAGGTAGGGTCGTATACGGTTGCCCATAAAGGGCTGATGAACCTGTTGACCGATAGCGTCATGGCCCAGCTTTGCCAGCCTGTGAAGCCAGACGCCCCTGCCCTTGCCGAACAACCCCTGGACCTAGGCGGCCTGGACACTTTTTATTTTCGTGCTCGCGGCAAGCGCTGCGGTTGCGCGCAATGCAAGGCCGTACGCGCCGCCATGTAATAAAAAAGGGCCGCCCCCGAAAGGTGCGACCCTTATGTGTACCACTACGCGATCAACGCTTGGCTTGCAAATCCGGGTTTTCGGAGCGGCCCAAGAATTGCTGCGTGGTCGGTGCCAGGTGCTCAAGAATCCACTGAGCCATGGCCTTTTCCTGCTCAAGAATCTTTTCGCACACCGTGGCGGTCTGCGTGTCGCCGGCTGCCTTGGCCGCTGTGATAATCACCGTGTACGTAGCGATCTCCAAATTCTCAAACACGTAGCCGCTCATGGAACCTTTGATCACTTCATCGGACATGGCCGAACCCGCGACTGCCTGGCCAAAGGCCATGAGCTTACCGGTCATGTCCTTGAAGGTTGATGGGCTGCCACCGAGCCGCTTGATAGCCGCGTCTACTTCTTGCTGCTGCCACTTGGTTTCTTCAATGTGCTGTTGAATACGCTGCTTAAGGTCGGGGTAGTTCTCCAGCCGCTCGGCCTGGGCGGTAAGCATGCTCTCGGCTTGCTGCTCCATGGCGTGCGCGTCTTTGAGCCAGTCGAGCAAGTTCTCTTGTACCGTTGCCATGATGCTGTTCTCCAAGGGTGATATGAAATCCCGAACGGGCCTTTGAATAAGACCCAACGCTTTGGGGCCTAGCTGCTTTTAATCGGCCGAGGGCTGACCAGCGGCAAGCCTAAGCCGCTATAGCACGGTCTCAGCCTTCGCTTTGGCTAGGGTCGGCGCTACGGGGATAGGTGCGTTCTTCCTGAATGCTGCCGTCGATTTTATGAATCTTCACCGATGCGGTCTTACCTTCAAGAAACAGTGCGGTTTCCTTGAGCAGAGCCTCTTTGGTCGGGGCTGTTTTGGACGCACGGCTGGCACCCTCTTTTTTCAGCTCCCAATGATCTCCAGCGTGGGTAACGTGGTAGTTGTCCATGGTTTCCTCCTAATGGCGATAAGTCTGTAGAGGGAAGAAAAACGCAAGGGTTCTAACGGATGTGAGTTCGTTTTGTTTTTTCGCCATAACGCTCGTTGGCGGGGATCGAAGGGCGTTACACAGGGTCCTAGAGGTAGCCTTTGTATATGCCTGAGAATCTTGTATGAATGAGTACATCGCCCCGGTCCCTCTGGATAAAGCCTATCGGCTGATTAACCATGGCCCTACGGTATTGGTATCTGCAAGCCACGCTGGGGTGGATGATGTAATGGCTGCGGCCTGGGCCTGCGCGCTGGACTTCGCACCGCCGAAGTTAAGCGTGGTACTGGATAAAAGCACCCGTACCCGCGCACTGGTGGAACAGGCCCGAACCTTCGTGGTGCAAGTGCCCTCGGCGGCCCAAGTGCAAATGACCCACGATCTGGGCAACCGCTCCCTCTACCAAGACCCGGCCAAGCTGGCCCGCTGCGGTACTACCCTGATGCAATTAGGCGAGCAAGCCCTGCCCTTCGTTGAGGGCTGTAGTGCCTGGCTGGCGTGCCGGTTGATCCCTGAGCCGCATAATCAACACACCTACGACCTGTTCATTGCCGAAGTGATCGGTGCTTGGGCAGACAGCCGGGTATTCCGGAACGGGCATTGGCATTTCGGGGAGGCCGACCCTGATCTACGCAGCATTCACTACGTGGCCGGGGGGCAGTTTTACGCCATTGGCGAGCCCTTGGTGGCTCGCCATGGTGAAGAAGCGCAGCCCTTATAACGGGCTGCCGGGTGTGATGCCTTGATAGCCGTCACACCGCATGGGGCGGGGAATTACAGCGCGATGTCAGCGTTCGGAGCATCCGGGCCTGGCGTCGGTATCTTGGATGCTGGGGTTTTGCTGGTATCCGGTGCCTTGGCATCCATCACCGGCGGCGGGGCCAGTTGCAGTACCTTGCTGGTGTAAGCCCATTCTTCGGCAACGTGCTCACGGCTATCGTTCAGGTGAGTGCCGTAGCTCGGTATGATTTCGTGGATCTTCGCCTGCCACTGCGGGGTGGCGACTTTATCCTTGAACACCTTTTCCAGCACACCAAGCATGATAGGCGCAGCGGTCGAAGCACCTGGGGACGCGCCCAGCAGGCCGGACATGCTGCCGTCCGCGGAAGTGACCACTTCGGTACCCAACTTCAGTACACCACCTTTGTCTGCGTCACGCTTGATGATCTGTACACGCTGGCCGGCTTGCCACAGGCGCCAGTCTTCTTTCTTGGCTTGCGGGAAATACTCACGCAGTGCGTTCATGCGGTCTTCGTCCGACAGCATCAGTTGGCCGGCCAGGTATTCCACCAGCGGGTATTCCGCGATGCCTACCTTGGTCATGGGCCAGATGTTATGCGTGGTGGTGCTGGTGAGCAGGTCGAAGTACGAACCATTTTTCAGGAACTTGGTGGAAAAGGTTGCAAATGGCCCAAACAGCAGCACCTGCTTGCCATCGAGTACGCGGGTGTCCAGGTGCGGAACAGACATGGGGGGCGAACCGACCGAAGCCTTGCCATACGCCTTGGCCAGGTGCCTCTCGGCCACGCTCGGGTTTTCAGTCACCAGGAACGAACCACCTACCGGGAAGCCCGCGTATTCCTTGGCTTCTGGAATGCCAGACTTCTGCAGCAGGTGCAAGGCGCCACCGCCAGCACCAATGAACACGAAGCGGGCGTCGGTGGCCGTAGTGGTACCGTCTTTCAGGTTCTTGTACTCGACGTGCCAACTGCCATCTTCGTTACGCTTGATATCGCGCACTTCGCTGGACAGCTTCAATTTGAAGTTCGGCTGTGTTTGCAGGTGGCTAACGTACTGTCGAGTGACTTCACCCCAGTTGACGTCGGTGCCTATTGGCGACCAGGTGGCTGCGATCTTCTGCGCAGGGTCCCGGCCTTCCATCATAAGCGGTACCCACTGCTTGATCTGCGCAGGGTCTTCGGAATATTGCATGCCAGCGAACAGCGGGCTTGCCTTCAGGGCCTCATAGCGCTTCTTGAGGAACGCAATGTTCTCATCGCCCCATACAAAGCTCATATGTGGAGTAGAGTTGATAAACGAGTGCGGGTTCTTCAGCACATCGCTACGTACTTGCCAGGCGAGAAACTGCCGGGTGACCTGGAACGCTTCGTTGATCTCGACTGCCTTGGGGATCTCGACCTTCCCGTCTTTGTTCTCGGGGGTGTAGTTCAACTCGGCGAGGGCCGAGTGGCCGGTACCCGCGTTGTTCCAGCCATTGGAGCTTTCTTCGGCCACGCCGTCGAGGCGCTCGACCATCTCCATGGTCCAGCCAGGTTCCAACTCATTGAGCCAAACACCCAGGGTCGAACTCATGATGCCGCCACCGATGAGCAGTACATCCACAGGTTTGCCATCGGCCGCCAGCGCGGAACCGCTAGCCAGGGAGACCGCCAGGGCGAGCAGCGCCCCGCTTGCTTTGTTAAACATATTCACGTCCAGATAATGAGGCCACTAGCCTGCGTATGCGCCAAGTACTCGGCACAGCCAGCCGCATGAGCCAGCCAGGCATGACCGCCAAAAAAGGCAGGAGATCTTAAATTCGCCGCGCCCCACTCTCTGGGGCACCATTGGCGGAACTGCGCGCGCAGGCCATGGCCCGAGCGGCCGGGGCCACTGCCCTACCGTCAATGCGCGGCCAGGGTAGTGGCACATCCTTTCACGAAGCTTTCACCAGCCTTTCATTTATTTCCTACAGAAATACGATCTTTGGCCGAGGGGCTTCAATCCTTGTGCTTATGCGAAACGGATAATTTCTGGAAAACCACTCGCCCGCCTTCGCTGCTGTAGCCGGTGTTGTCCTGAGTATATACGCCGGCTTTGAAGTATAGCGGCTTGTTCTTCCAAGACGAGCTCAAGTCGGTTTTCCAGCCGTAATCCGCGGCAGCGACAGACAGCATGCCCCCCTTAGTGAGCGTGATTACATAAGAGAAGGGTTTTTGCAAAGGCACTTTTTCCGCCACGGTGATAACCGTAGGGTCATTCTGACCTGGCGTTTTGCGCAGCTTGGCCACGATAGTGCCTAGCCGTTGATTATCCACCCATTGGTACTCAACCTTCAGCAGGGGGTCGTTGCTGTTGTACTGATGAATCTGGCCAATCACCACTCGCCCACTGGACGGTACCTCGCTCACGGTGAGCTTGGCACGCAGGTAGTTGTCAGCCTCGGTGTACTTCCAATTACGCAAAGAACCATCGCTGTAGGTCTCGCGCAACTCGCTACGGGGGTACTTGGCGCTGTCAGTGGTAGACCCGTTTACCGGTGCCCAAAAGTAGAGCCTGCTTCCGTCTTTGCGGAAGTACTTGTCCTTGTAGCCCTTCATCAATACCGGGGTTTCGATGATTTTAGCGGGCGAGCCGACCGGAACACTGAGGTTCCACGTGGAGAGATCAATCATGTCAGGCGTTACCTGTGGTTCGGCTCACACTTACGTGCTACCGCCGATTGCGGATAAGACCTAGCACCGTCCAGGAGCTAAGCGGGGCGGCAGGTTTTATATACGCCTTGGTCACACTTGTTAATGATGGCACGCCAACAGAACGGCGCCTGATAAATGACAAACGTGTTTAAGCCTTTATGTACAGGCAATTACGTTCCACGACCGTTAGTCGGGAATTTTGCACGATGACAATTCATGGCTTATTGCTACCATTCAACTGGCTGGGATCCTTTCTAAGAGGCACCCGCGTACCAATTAGGGGAAAAGACGCTATTGAGTAAAAAATTGAATTTTATTGCAACCGCCTGTCGGGTAAATCAAGCCCATTTTAGAGCGATGTTAAGTCCTAAAATAGAATGCGCCAATTATCAGACGCCATATTAACAGCGCAAAGCCTTACCAGCCGTGGCTGCTACTATTGAGCCACTACCTTGAGGAATGATATCTCATTGATATCGCCCGAGCCGTTACGTCGTTTTTCTGGCGAAACCCCCGAAAACACGGGGCTTTAGCCCTGGCAACCGGTGCCGAAAACCCAAGTAACCAAATGGTGAGCAGCCTGCTCGCCGGCCCCTACTAAGTTTTCTGGAGTTCGCCATGATTGACCTCGACACCTGGAACCTGAGCATTCCCGTCGGCAGCCCTGCTATCACTATCGACACCCCTAAACTCGCTTCCGGCTATAAAGACGGGTTTTTCAAGTCCGGCGATACCCTGTTCTTCTGGGCACCGGTTACCGGCAGCACCACCAAGAGCGCCAAGTACCCCCGTACCGAGCTGCGCGAAACCAAGCCTGACGGCAGCCTAAACAACTGGAAATACAACGCTGCGGACAATATGCTGCGGGCAGCGCTTGCCGTTAATCAAGTGCCTTCGTCCGGCAAGATCGTGATTGGGCAGATCCACTGCAATGGCAGCACCGAGCCGATGCTCAAAGTGGAATACCAGTGGATGGACGCCAAGCGCCTGGGCAACATTGTGGCTAAATACCGCGCCACCCCTACTTCCGAGCCTTCGGTGGTCATCATCGCCCAAAAGGTACCGATGAATCAGCGGTTCACCTACACCATCCACTTGACCCCATCGGGCAACCTCACCGTGAATGCCGCCAACTTCCAGTGGGGCGTCAAGGTGGATAACAAGTGGGCCTCCTCGGCGCTGTATTTCAAGGCAGGCGTGTATACCCAGGACAACACCGGATACGCCACCGAAGGCGGCGCGGCGACCTTCTACAAGCTGGTGATCGAGCACAACGCAAAGGGCTGATCTAGCGGCGTTCAGTGAACCTACATTTTCGCCTGTCTTCGGACAGGCTTTTTTTTTGCCTTGCATTTGCCCGCAGCCCGCGAGAACCGTGCTCATTGAACGAGTCTATGGTTATGATAGTTTTTTTAAATGAACCATCGGCCCGCTCAGCTCCCTATATCCCTGTAACCGAGAAAAAAGCATTTTGGTTATTAGCCGGGGCCTGCAATCACCGGCACGCAACACAGATGAAAGTGGACTACCGGATTAAAACCCATCTGCCTTGAAGCAGGGGGGGATACCAGGCGATGACTTGGCTTACATCCTAAAACCGTGACGAACCGAGGACGAACGTATGTTCATACATAACAAGCGTCTACAGTACACCGTACGCGTAGCAGGGCCTAACCCAGGCCTGGCAAACCTTATGCTGGAGCAATTCGGCGGTGCCCAGGGCGAACTCGCGGCAGCAATGCGCTACTTCACCCAGGCCGTGACCGAAGAAGATGCAGGTCGTAAAGACATGCTCTACGACATTGCTACCGAAGAGTTGAGCCACCTGGAAATCATTGGCTCGATCATCGTAATGCTGAACAAAGGTGGGCGCGGCCAATTGGCTGAAGGCGTGCAAGAAGAAGGCGAGCTGTATCGTTCGCTGACTGGCGCGGGCAACGATTCCCACATCACCAGCCTGTTGTACGGTGGTGGCGCGGCGCTGGTGAATTCGGCCGGGGTCCCATGGACGGCCGCTTACATCGATACCATCGGTGAACCCACCGCTGACCTGCGCTCGAACATTGCGGCCGAATCCCGTGCCAAAATGGTTTATGAGCGTTTGATCAACGTCACCGATGATCCAGGCATCAAAGACGCCCTAGGCTTCCTGATGACCCGTGAGATCGCTCACCAGATGTCCTTCGAGAAGGCGCTGCATTCCATACAGCCAAACTTCCCGCAGGGCAAGATTCCGCCAGTTCCGGAGTTCACTAACGTGTACTTCAACATGTCTCCTGGCAATGACATTAAGGGTCCATGGAACACTGGTGAAAACCCGATGGGTGAGTGGGAAATCCGCGAGGCTGAGCCCGCGGTGGATGGTGGCGATGGCCTGGCTAGCGTCGACCTGCCCCCAGCGGACTTGGCAGCGGTCGAAGCCATGAAACTTCGCACCATGTCCGACCCTGATGCCACGCCGCAAACCGGCGCTGACATCGGCAGCAGCGGCGCGCCAAAGCTTAACTAAGCTTAACGCGTGACTGTTGTAACGAAGCCGCCCTAGGGCGGCTTCGTTGTATTTGGCGGTTAAATATGTTCGCTAAAAGGCCTAAGCGCCCTCGCCTTTCAACGTGCGTTGGTGGTACGCCTTAATGCCTGCCAGTGCATGGTGAGCTGCCTGACGGATCACCTCGTCGCGGTCACCTTTAAACCGTTCGGTATGCGTAAACACCGCTTGCTTACCTTCGTGGGCAAACGCCCAGGAAAAGCACACCGTGCCAGGTGGAATGTCATCCATGGGCTCAGGGCCCGCCACGCCGGTCGTCGCCACTGCAACATTAGCCTCACTGTCGAGCAAAGCCCCTACAGCCATTTCCCGCGCCACCTCCTCACTCGTCAACCCGTAGTTATCGATAGTTTCAAAGCTAACGCCAAGCAAGCGGTGTTTTGCCGTGGGCGAGTACACCACGTAACCGCTTTCCATGATCTTCCCACCGCCAGGCACCGCTCCAAGCGCAGCGGCGATCAATCCGGCCGTGCAGGACTCGGCCGTGGCCAAATAGAGCGAGTGGTTCATCAGGTAGTCGACAACGGCTTCGAGTTCTTCCAGCTTTTTGTTTGGCAATTCCATAAGGCAGGCTCTTCTTAAGTTATTAGGTGCGCACAGCAAGCGTATTGCCTTGTCCTGCGATTAGAGCCGTCCAGAGACAAGACGGGTTCAATCAGTTGGCTCATCGGTCCCTTACCTAAAAAGCTCGACCGCTGATCGCCCAACCATGACCGCTGGCGCCCTGGTTTGAACTTGGCAGGCCTTCGCTTAACTGAATACACATATACGTTGGCTGCACGGTTGTACATTAATTTGCCAACGACAGTGCCGATCACACTCAGGAGGTTTAACAATGAAAGCGTTACGCTGGCATGGAAAGAAAGACATCCGCTGCGATGATCACTTGCCCGACCCCACCATTGAAGACCCACGTGACGCCATCATTAAAGTCACCTCTTGCGCGATCTGTGGGTCGGACCTGCATCTGTACGATGGTTTTATGCCTGGCATGAGCCATGGCGACATCATGGGCCATGAGTTTATGGGCGAAGTCGTGGAAGTCGGCTCGGCCAACAAAAAGCTTAAAATTGGCGACCGCGTCGTAGTGCCGTTCACCATTTGCTGTGGCGAATGCCACCAGTGCCGCCGGGGTAACTTCTCGGTGTGCGAACGCAGCAATCGCAACAAGGACCTTGCCGACAAAGCCTTTGGCCATAGCACTGCTGGCCTGTATGGCTATACGGCCCTCACCGGTGGTTATCCAGGCGGGCAGGCTGAGTACGTGCGTGTGCCCTTCGCTGATTTTTCACCCGTGATCATTCCCAATGGCCTGACTGATGAGCAAGTACTGTTTTTAGGGGATATTTTCCCCACTGGCTGGCAGGCAGCGGTGCAATGCGACATCCAGCGCACCGATACAGTGGCCATCTGGGGCGCAGGCCCTGTTGGGCAATTTGCGGTTCGCAGTGCGGTCATCCTTGGCGCGGAGCAAGTGGTATGCATCGATAACGTACCTGAGCGTTTGGCCATGGCCAAAGCGGGCGGCGCCATTACCATCAACTTTGATGAAGAAAGCGTGGTGGAGCGCCTCAATGAACTCACCAAGGGCCGGGGCCCTGAGAAGTGCATTGATGCGGTCGGGATGGAAGCCCACGTAACGGGTTCATTGGACTCCATGTATGACCGGGTCAAGCAGGCGGTAATGCTCGAATCCGACCGGCCCCATGTGCTGCGGGAAATGATGTACGTGTGCCAACCAGCCGGGACGCTGTCCATTCCAGGTGTGTATGGCGGGCTGATCGACAAGGTGCCCTTCGGCGCGGCCATGAACAAAGGCCTTACCCTTAAAATGGGGCAAACCCACGTTAACCGCTGGACCGATGACCTGCTCAACCGAATCCAGGAAGGCCAGATCGACCCAAGCTTCGTGATTACCCACACCGTGAGCCTGGAAGAAGGCCCGGAAATGTATAAAACCTTCCGTGACAAGAAAGATGGCTGTGTGAAGGTTGTTATCAAGCCCTGATCGCGGCGCCTTGTTCGCCAGCTTGGTTGGCTCTTACGGGATTGAAATCCAACTGTAGGAGCCAGCGAAAGCTGGCGAATCACCCTCCCCTACCTCCGCCTACCGCTATTTTCCCCGCGTTTACATCCCACTTTCAGCGCATTGACACCCCGAAAACACCGTCATAGGATGTCGTACGAATCCATTCGTGCCTGTTATCGAAATGGACGCCGGTTGTCTCGGCAATAACAAAAACAAAAAAGGAAGCCACCTCTATGACCCTACAGGTCCCTTCACAGGCCTCGGCCCAAAGCCGCCCCTTGGTTCATGAGCAGTCGCGCATCGGTCGATACCGGTGGGTGATCGTTGCCCTGCTGTTTATCGCCATCGGCATCAACTATATCGACCGGCAGATGATCGGCATCTTGAAGCCCACGCTGGCCGCTGAACTCAAATGGTCGGAGACCGACTACGCCAATATCGTGTTCTGGTTCCAGTGCGCCTATGCCATTGGCTTTCTGACCTTTGGCCGTATGATCGATAAAGTTGGCGTACGGGTAGGCTACGCCCTGGCATTTACCGTGTGGACGGTGGCCAGTATCGGCCACGGGCTGATCAGCACCGTCACTCAATTCGCCTTGGCCCGCTTTACCTTGGGGTTCGGCGAGTCAGGTAGCTTTCCTGCCAGCCTCAAGGCCGTGTCGGAGTGGTTCCCACAAAAAGAACGCGCCCAAGCCACCGGTATTTTCAACGCCGGTACCGCCATGGGCCCGATCATCACGCCACTGCTGGTGCCGGCTATCACCTTGGCCTGGGGCTGGCGCGCGGCGTTCATTTCCATTGGCCTGGTGAGTTGCCTGTGGCTGGTGGCTTGGCTGCTGATGTACCGTCGCCCCCATGAGCATCCTAAGGTTAGCCCCGAAGAACTGGCGTATATCCAGGCCGACAACACACCGGTGTCAGCCAAGCCAGCCCCGGCGGTTAAAATTTCCTGGTTCAAGCTGCTGCGGTTTCGCCAAACCTGGGCGTACGCGGCGGGTAAGTTCCTAACCGACCCCATCTGGTGGCTGTACCTGTTCTGGCTGCCGGATTTTCTTGGCAAAACCTACGGCCTTAACCTGAAAACCTTCGGCCCGCCCTTGATCGCGATCTACCTGCTGGCGGACTTGGGTTCGGTATTGGGCGGTTGGGGATCGTCGCGGCAAATGAAAAATGGCCTTGGTGCTAACAGGGCACGTAAAACCACCATGTTGATCTGCGCCCTGGCGGTGATTCCGATCGTGACCACGCAGTTTATTTCCAGCATGTGGCTGGTGGTGGCGATCATCGGCTTGGCCGCCGCTGCCCACCAAGCCTGGTCGGCAAACCTGATGACGCTGCCCTCTGATATGTTCCCCAAAGAGGCCGTGGCCTCGGTGATCGGTATTGGCGGCATGGCGGGTGCCATGGGCGGCATGCTGATGACCACTTACAACGGCTACATTTTGGACGTGTTCAAATCCTACCAACCGATCTTTATCGTGGCCGGTAGCGCCTATCTGGTGGCTATCGTTGTAATCCACGTGCTTACGCCTCGGCTCAAGCCTGTCACCCTGGACCGCCTCTCGGCCAACTGACAGCAAGCCATCACCGCTCCACCTTTGGCTGCGTCGCAGGTTGACGCAGCTTTTTTTTGCCTGCAAATCCCCTAGCCGGGGCCGACCTTCCTGAAGAGGCGGTGGTCCAAGCGCCAGCTTCGACGCTGCCGAAGTGCTGTTTCGATACGCTACCGGAGTTTTTACCCATGCCCGCATTGCACCGCCTATTGGCTTTTGGAGACCAGGCCCGACGCGCCGTTGCGCTGGTGTGGGCGACCTCCAAGGGCCTGTTTATCGGGCTGGTAGTAGCCACGCTGATTGCCGGTTTGCTCCCAGCGCTGGCGGCCTGGCTGGGGCAGCGGATCGTCGACGCGGTGTTGCAGGCCATGGCGCTGCATGCCCAACAAGGCCAGGCGCCCTTGTGGCCGGTGCTGCGCTATGTGGTGGCCGAGGGCGGTGTGTTGGCGTTGCTGGCCGGGGCCCAACGGGCGCTTTCGGTTCAGCAATCGCTGTTGCGGGTGCAACTGGGGCAGAAGGTCAACCTGCTGATCCTGGAGAAAGCGCAAACCCTGACACTGTTGCAATTCGAGGATTCAGACTTCTACGACAAGTTGGTGCGGGTGCGCCGAGACGCCTCCACTCGGCCTTTAGGCTTGGTGATCAAATCCCTGGGGCTGGTGCAAAACCTGGTCTCCCTAGTGAGCTTTGCCGTGTTGCTGGTGCATTTCTCACCCTGGGCCTTGGCCATTTTGGTGGTCGCGGCCTTGCCGGTGTTTTTCTCCGAAACGCGCTTTTCCGGGGATGCCTTCAGGCTGTTCACCCGCCGCGCCCCCGAAGCCCGTCGGCAGAATTACATCGAAGCGCTGCTTTCCCAGGAAGCCCATATCAAAGAGGTGCGCCTATTCAGCCTGGCCCCACTGCTGCTGCAACGCTACCGAGATACCTTCGCGCGGTTGTACGCCGAAGACCGTAGGCTGACCCTGCGCCGGGATGGCTGGGGCTTTGCTCTGGGTTTACTGGGCACCCTGGGGTTTTACCTGGCGTACGCCTGGGTGGTGCTGGACACTATCGAAGGGCAGATAACCCTTGGCCAGATGACCATGTACCTGGTGCTGTTCAAGCAAGGCCAGGCCGCGATCAGTTCCAGCTTGAGCGCCATCGGTGGGCTTTATGAAGATGGGCTGTACCTCACTAACCTCTACGATTACCTGGAGCAGCCAGTGCCGGCGAAAACCGGCCACCTAACCCAGGGCGCCCAACCCGGTGATGGCCTGCGTTTCGAGAGCGTGGGTTTTAGCTACCCCGGCGCGCCCCGCCCAGCGTTACAGGGCATCGACCTGCACCTGAGCCCAGGGCGTAGCCTGGCCTTGGTTGGGGAAAACGGCTCGGGCAAAACCACCTTGATCAAACTGCTTACCCGCCTGTACAGCCCCACCGAAGGGCGCATTCTGCTCGATGGCAGTGACCTGCAGGCTTGGGACAGCGAGGCACTGCACCGGCGCATTGGGGTGATTTTCCAGGATTACCTGCGCTACCAGATGACCGTGGGCGAAAACCTGGGCGTGGGCGACGTTGCTGCGTTCAACGATGAACAACGCTGGCGCCAAGCGGCGGACCAGGGCATGGCCTCGGGGTTTATTGAAAGCCTTGGCCAGGGCTACGGGACACAATTAGGCAAATGGTTCGCTGGCGGCCAGGAGCTGTCGGGCGGGCAATGGCAGAAGCTGGCACTGTCTCGGGCCTACATGCGCCAAGAGGCGGACATTCTTATTCTCGACGAGCCCACCGCAGCGTTAGACGCAGGCGCCGAAGCGGCGGTGTTCGAGCACTTCCGCGCCTATGCCCAGGGGCGCATGAGTCTGCTGATCTCCCATCGATTTTCTAGCGTGCGCAATGCCGAGTACATTGTGGTATTGGAGCACGGGCGAATAGTGGAACAGGGGCACCATGCCAGCCTGGTGGCCCAAGGGGGGCGCTATGCGCGCCTGTTCGACCTGCAAGCCCAGGGTTATCGCTAGGCGGCACCCTGCTAGCACCTTGGGTGGACGCCTGGAGCCTGAGGTGCCAGACTGTGGCGCCTGATGTAAAGGCATCTACCTGAACGAGGCCTCGATGGCGGCTCCGCTTTCTACCCCTTCACTGCCCGATGCCGACGTGCCGTTGAGTGGCCAGCGCGCGACCCTGCTGCGCCTGACCCTGGTGTTTACCCTTGGCGTTATCGGCATCATCGTGGCACTGGAAGCGGCGCGCCTCTGGCACGAATACAAGCGGGCCATCGACGACGCCACCATGTCCGCGGGTAACCTCGCCCGTGCCTCGGCCCAGCACGCTGAAGCCGCCGTGCGCCAGGTGGAGTCCATGAGCGGCGGCATTACCGAACGGATCGAAGGCGACGGGCTGGCGAACCTGGACGTGCCACGCGTGCACGAATTGCTCAAGCGTCAGGTCACGTTGCTGCCGCAACTGCACGGCCTGTTTATCTACGGCCCGGACGGCCAATGGCGAGTCACTGATAAAGACAAGGTGCCGCCTAACGCTGACAACGCCGATCGTGAGTATTTCACCTATCACCGCACCCATACTGACCGCGGCCTTCACATTGGCCCGGTGATCATCAGCCGCTCCACGGGCGAGCAAGTGATTCCGATCTCCCGGCGAATCAACAACCCAGACGGCAGCTTCGCGGGCGTGTTCTTGGCCACCTTGCGTCTAAGCTATTTCGAAAACTACTACGCAGGCTTCGAGATCGACGAGCAGGGGATCTTCCTGCTGGCCCTGGCCGATGGCACCCTTCTGGCTCGCCGCCCGCAGTTATCGAGCGCCATTGGCGCCAGCCTGGCCAAGGGTGAACTGTTTTCACGCTACCTGACGATGATGAACAGCGGCGTGGCCGATATTACCTCCAGCCTGGACGGCGAACGGCGCTTTCTAGGCTTTCGCCGGGTAGAGGGTTACCCGTTGGTCGTAGGCGCGGCGCTGTCACGCGCCTCAGTGATGCAGCCGCGCGAGGTAGACCTGATCAAAACCCTGCTGGTGCTAGGCCTGCTCGGCTGCGGCATCGGGTTGTTCGGCGCCGGGCTGATGCGCCAGTTCAAGCAGCGGCTGCTTATTGAGCAAGCGCTACGCGATGCCCAACACAGCCTAAGCCAGATGGCGTTCTATGACGGGCTAACGGGCCTGGCCAACCGCCGCAGGCTGGATATCGCTTTGATCGACGAGCTCAGCCGCGCTCGCCGCCTGAGCTACCCAGTCAGCATGATCATGCTCGACCTGGACAGGTTCAAGCTGTTCAACGACCGCTACGGCCACCCCGCCGGGGATGAATGCCTCAAGGCCGTGGCTCAGGTGCTATCGGCCACGGTCAACCGCACCAGTGACCTGGCAGTGCGCTACGGTGGTGAAGAAATGGCCTTACTGTTGCCCAATACTCCATTCGAGGGTGCCTGTAAGGTTGCCAATGACCTGCTCACCGGGATCCGGGCCCTGGGTATCGAGCACCAGGACAACGACCGAGGCATCGTGACCTCCAGCCTGGGTGTGTATGTGTGCGAACCAGCGCTTCAAGAGGTTACGCCGGCGGCCATGATCAAAGGCGCCGACGCACTGCTGTATACCGCCAAGCATTCAGGCCGGGACTGCTGGCGTGCCCTGGGCGGCGAAGCCATGGCGCAGTCCCAGGTCTAACCCGTGGCCGCGCCAGCGTGAGGGCTCAGGCGGGGTGCCCGGCGCCCAATGCCTGGCGCAAGAAGGGCGCGGTCCGGCTTTGCGGGCAAGCGGCTACCTCTGTCGGCGTGCCACTTGCCACCAACTGCCCACCGGCGCCGCCCGCGCCAGGGCCAATGTCGATCACCCAGTCGCTACCGGCAACCACGCGCATATCATGCTCTACCACAATCACCGTATGGCCTGCTTCGATCAGCCGGTTGAGCTGCACCAACAGGCGGTCTACGTCCAGGGGGTGCAAGCCGGTAGTGGGCTCATCCAGCACATACAGGGTCGCGCCCCGGGCATTGCGTTGCAGCTCGGTGGCAAGCTTGATGCGCTGCGCCTCACCACCAGACAGCTCCGTCGCCGGCTGGCCCAGGCGCAGGTAACCCAGGCCAATGTCCTGCAGTACGTCCAGCGAGCGGCGTACGGGTGCTTCTTCAGTGAACACCTCTAGGGCCTGTTCCACTGTAAGCCGCAGTACCTGAGCGATGGTCAGGCCTTGCCAGGTGATCGCCAGGGTTTCGGGGCTATAGCGGTCCCCATGGCAAGTAGGGCACGGGGCGTACACACTGGGCATGAACAACAGCTCCACGCTCACGAAGCCTTCGCCTTCACACGTAGGGCAGCGCCCTTTGGCCACGTTGAAGGAGAATTGCCCGGCATCAAAGCCCTGGGCACGGGCCTCAGGGGTGGCCGCGAAGCACTTGCGCACATGGTCGAACAACCCGGTATAGGTAGCCAGGTTGGAACGTGGGGTACGGCCGATAGGCTTCTGGTCCACCGGCACCAGGCGTTTCACGTGCTCCAGCCCTTCGCTGATACGCCCTTCACTAGGCGCGGCCGGGGCGTCCTCCAAGCTTAGCTCGTCCGGCTCCGCGACCGGGGCACCCTGCCCTAACCGTGCGCTGACTAGCTCTAACAGTGCCTGGCTGACCAGGCTGGATTTGCCTGAGCCAGAGATGCCCGTCACCGCCGTCAGGCAGCCC
The DNA here is from genome assembly GCF_057128685.1 of Pseudomonas artemisiae. Lineage (NCBI taxonomy): Bacteria > Pseudomonadati > Pseudomonadota > Gammaproteobacteria > Pseudomonadales > Pseudomonadaceae > Pseudomonas > Pseudomonas artemisiae. Next base: position 226,170 of record NZ_JBSKHS010000003.1, on the reverse strand, counting down.
AGGGGGAAGGCCACGTCCAGATTTTTGAGGTTATTGCGGGTTACCCCGGCAAGGCGCAGCCAGCCTTGGGGCGTTCTTGGCGCGCGCAGGGCCGAGCTTGCTTGGGCGAATAAATAGGCGCCGGTACGAGACTGCGCAACCTGTGCCAAACCTTCTGGCGGCCCGCTGTACAGCACCTCGCCTCCACGCTCGCCGGCGTCAGGCCCTACGTCCACCAGCCAGTCGGCCCGGCGCAGGGTGTCCATGTCATGCTCGACCACGAACACCGAATTGCCCGCTTGCTTAAGGCGTTGCAAAGCTTCGAACAAGGCTTCGCTGTCTGCCGGGTGCAAGCCCGCGGAGGGTTCATCGAGCACATAGATCACCCCGAATAGCTGGGAATTGAGCTGCGTGGCCAGGCGCAGGCGCTGTAATTCCCCCGACGACAAGGTTGGGGTGGCGCGTTCCAGGTCCAAGTACCCCAGGCCCAGGTCGATCAGCGTACCCAGGCGTTCCAGCAGTTCATTGGCGATGCGCTGGGCAGCCAGGCGCTTTTCGATGGACAGGTTCGGTGTGAAGCGCACGTCCTTGCCACTGGCGTGGGCGCTGCCCCCCGCCGCCACTCGCGCGTCTCGCCCTTGGCGTGCTTGCGCAGGGCTCAATACGTCGCCTGAGGCCTGGCCCTCGCTTAAATAGTCCGCTGAGGCTACAGGTTTGAGCAGTTGCACTACGTCATCCAAAGACAGCCGTGAAAGCTCGACGATATCCAGCCCCGCGAAGCGTACGCTCAGGGCTTGGGGCTTAAGGCGCTTGCCGTCGCACACCGGGCACGGGCTGGCGCGCATAAACTGTCCTACCCGCTTGCGCATCATGGCGCTTTGGCTGTGGGTGAAGGTTTGCAACACATAGCGGCGAGCGCCGGTAAAGGTGCCCTGATAGCTGGGCTCAAGCTTACGCCGCAGGGCCTCTTTGGTTTGCTCCGGGGTAAGCCCGGCATACACCGGTACCGTGGGGGTTTCTTCGGTGAACAAAATCCACTCGCGCTGCTTTTCAGGCAAATCCCGCCAAGGGGTGTCCACGTCATAGCCTAAGGTAACCAGAATGTCCCGCAGGTTCTGGCCCTGCCACGCGGTCGGCCAAGCAGCGATCGCCCGCTCGCGAATGGTCAAGGAGGGGTCGGGCACCAGCGAGCTTTCACTCACATCGAATACACGGCCAATACCATGACAATGGGTGCAGGCCCCTTGGGGCGTATTGGCGGAAAAATCCTCGGCGTAAAGCATGGTTTGCCCGGCTGGATAGCTCCCAGCGCGGGAATACAGCATGCGGATCAAACTCGATAGCGTGGTCACGCTGCCTACCGAAGAACGCGCATTGGGCGTGCCCCGCTGCTGTTGCAAGGCCACCGCTGGCGGCAGGCCTTCGATCGAATCCACATCTGGCACGCCAGCCTGGTCGATCAGCCGCCGCGCGTAAGGCGCCACGGACTCGAAATAGCGTCGCTGCGCTTCGGCATACAGTGTAGCGAAGGCCAGTGACGATTTACCGGAACCCGACACCCCGCTGAATACCACCAGGGCATTGCGAGGGATGTCCACATCCACGTTCTTCAGGTTGTGTTCACGGGCGCCGCGCACCCGCACAAAGCCGTTACCGGGCGTTTCCCCAGGAGCGTCTGGCGTGGAAGTCATCAAGTATTCCCTGCTATTTCAGTTCAGCGTTCGATCTACATCGAACCGTGATCGTTCAGCAGGGGAACCCTATAAAGCCGCTGCGTTTCGCCGTACGGGCTTCAAGGCTTGAGCGGGGCGGCCTCGGGAACGGCAGTGTTGGACGTTGCCGTAGTCGCCAAATGGGGTTTGGTTGAGCGGCGGTCTTCACTGACCATAAATTGCGAGGTAGCAGCGCAACGGTATTTAACACCTTTGAGGCTTGGGATAGAGGCGACCGTTTCCAGGCACTCTTCCCTTGAAGCATAAGCGGTAGGCTTACGCTCTTGCGCGCACCCCTCGGCCGGGGTACACAGGGTCATTACAACTACAAACACGCTCATCATTTGCCAATACTCCTTTGCGAAGCCAAACGGCCTGATTAGGAAAACCGGCGCGATTCTGCACAGGTCGCTGTTAGCAAAACAATGGCACAAGGCTACCGCTTATCGGGAAGATGGCGAATTGCCTGTATCCAAATTTATACGAATGTAACCTGCTGTTTATAAAGCATTTTCCAAAGTGCCATTAGTTTAGGAAAGTTCCACACTGGCAGGTATTTTTTAATTTCTGTCGCCAAATTTTGGGCAGTGCCACCATGGCCAATTCATTACAAGAACAGCCTCTATCCCAGCCTGAAATGCAATAGACAATCTGTGAAACGCCTCGCAAATTCTATCAATCCCGCTGTTAGGCTTCTAAAACCAGCCGGCTTGCCAGTGCCTTGGCTTGGGCGGCTACGTCCGTTACGGCTGTGCTCTCCCACCATACGCCGCGCAACGGCGGGCCCAGGGCGAACAGCCTGGTCGAGGCCGTGCCTTGAGCGCTTATAACGGCGCCGCTCGGGCCAGCGCTGATCCCTAGCGCCAAGGGCCCCGGTACAACTAGGCCGCGTGTCAGCAGCTGCCTAGGTAAGGGTTTATCCACCTTGCGCCAGTCGTATTCGATACCGCTGGAGTTGATCAGCGCCGCGCCATGCACCTCGATGGCCCCCACTTGACCACGGGGGCGTAGGCGCAGCAACACGCCATCGTCACTGGCATAGGCGTTGAGCAAGGTAGCAGCGGTGACTTGCAAGCGCCCTGCCTCAATCAACCCGGCCAACAAGGCCGCGCCCTGAGGTGGGGAGCGGTGATGATGGCTTTCCCACCAGGGCCGCAAGTGGCGCACGAACTGCCGCCGCTGCCGGTCGTTAGCCTGGTGCCATAACCGCGCCACATGGGCACGGACCGTATCCAAGGGCGCTTGCCAATCTATGCCCTGAGCCTGGGCCAAGCGGCACTGCTTACGCAGGGCTCTGGCGCATTGCAAGGGCGTACGCGCCTGGCCGGTTGCAAGAAAGTCCGGCCAGGCCGGTGGTTGCCGGCGGGGCTGGGGCAATAGACCATGGCGGGAAATCACCTGGATGGGGCCGCGATGGCCAGCGCGCTCCAAAGACACCAGCGCATCGACCATGGTCAGCCCGGCACCCACTATCATCACCGACGCGTTGACAGGCAACTGCGCCATGGCGCTCACATCCCAAGGGTCCAGGCCCGTGAATTGACTGCCTTCAGGCGGGTCTCGGCGCCGGGTATGGGCCGCGGCGAACACCCCCGTGGCCAGCACAGCCTTGGGCGCCCACCAGCGCCCCGCGCCTTGAACCTCCACACACAGGCCGTTTTCCATGGGAAAAACATCAACGGCCTGGCCGCGAACGTGAATCAGAGCCGAGCCCGGCGCCGCCGCTTGGGCCTCAGCCAGCCGCTGCGCGGCATAGCCGCCAAACAGCCCCCGTGGCGGAAACAGCTGCGCTATGGGCACGTTTTGAGCCCAGGCTTGAGGCCAGCCGCCTGCGGCCAAATGCGCAGCCAACCAATGGGTAAGGTCGTCGGGCTGGTTTGGATCAACGCTCATGCGCGCGGCATTGGCGTTCAGGGTATGGCCCAGTTCGGTAGCACTATAGGCCTCCCCTCGGCCCAGTTCGGCCTGCGGCTCGATCACCCCGATACGGCGCGTACCGGGCAGGCGCAGCAACTGCATGGCCAGCAAGGCCCCGCTTAACCCACCGCCGATAATCAGTACATCGGCCTGGTTTACAGCCGGGCCTCGTTCAGTGGCATCAGTCATCGATAAAACGCCCTTGCGGTGGCCATGGGATCAAGCCCAGGCCGATCATGGAATCATTGCCATGGTACCCCCTCGTAGGCGCTGGCGGCAGCCAGCGAATAGGGTCTAGTGATAGGGCCGCAGGTTCGTCAGTTGGCACTGGCTGCTACAGGAGGGCGCCTTCAATGGGTATGCTTAGCCCTTTCAGTTAAAGGAAGGCGGCTATGTCCAACCTCGAGGCCCTGGCGGTGCTGGTCAATGTGCTGGGGGTATGGCTCACCGCCCGGCGTACGCCTTGGTGCTGGCCGGTGGGGGTGGTGGCGGTGCTGTTGTATGTGTGGATTTTCTACGAGGTGAAGCTGTACTCCGACATGCTGCTGCAGGTGGTATTTGCGCTGATGCAGGGCTACGGCTGGTGGCGTTGGCGCACTGGGCGGCTGGACCATGGTCGAGTGCGGGTGGAGCGCTTGCCCCTTACCCACGCGGTGGCCAGCCTGGGCCTGGCGGCGTTACTGGCCCTGTTGCTGGGTGCAGGCATGGCGCGCTTTACCGACGCTCAGGTGCCTTGGCTGGATGCAACCCTTACCGCCTACAGCCTGGTCGCCAGTTACTGGGCCGCTCGCAAGCACGTCGCCAGCTGGTGGCTGTGGATTGCGCTGGACGCTGTGTATGTGGGCCTGTATGCCTATAAGGAGCTGCCGCTGACCGCTGCCCTCTACGCAGGCTTTATCGCGCTGGCGATCTACGGGTTGCGCGCCTGGCGGCAGGACCTAACCGCTCAATCCAGCCAACCCGCCGCTGGGCACGCTTGAGCTTAGGCTTGGGGCATTGCCTGGGCTTGCCAAAGGGCTTCGAACAAGCCACCGCTGCGGCGCAGATGATCGGGGTGGCCGTCTTCGACAATGCACCCGGCCCGCATCACCAGCACCCGATCGAAGCTGGCGATGGTGGACAGCCGGTGCGCCACCGCAAGCACGGTGCGGCCTCGCATCAAATCCGTAAGCGCTGCCTGGATTACCGCTTCGGAGCGTGAATCCAAGGCAGCGGTGGCTTCGTCCAGAATCAGCACGGGGGCATCTTTCAAAAACGCCCGGGCAATGCCTAGCCGCTGCCGTTGCCCGCCGGAAAGCATCACGCCCCGCTCCCCTACCGGCGTGTCATAGCCCTTGGGTAACTGCTCTATAAAGTCATGGCAATAGGCGTTGCGCGCCGCGGCGTACACCTCTTCACGGGTAGCGTCGGGCCGGCCATAAAGGATGTTTTCATAGATGGTGCGGTTGAACAGCGCCGGTTCTTGAGGCACCACGGCGATTTGCCGGCGCAGGCTGTCCTGGCTCATTTGGCGAATGTCCCGGCCGTCGATACGGATCGCCCCGGTGGTCACGTCGTCTAGCCGTTGTAGCAGCCCGATCAAGGTTGTTTTGCCCGCTCCGGACGGGCCTACGATGCCTACTCGCTGCCCCGGCTCGATGTGCGCGTCCACCTCATCGAGCAGCCCCGCGCCACCGGGGTAGGCATAACTGACCTTGTCGATCTCGATGCCGCCCTGGCGCACCGGCCAATCCGCGTCGTGGTCGGGTAAGCCATGGGGCTGGGCGATGATGCCCAGGGTTTCGCCGATGGCGCCCAGGTGTTGGCTGGTATCCACCAACGCCAGGGCCAGGTCTCGCGAGCCATGCAAAATGCGGAACGTCAACGCGCTCACCAGCACCACGTCCCCGGCGGTAACCTCGCCCTGGGTCCACAGCCGGATCGCCCAGGCCAGCATGCCGCCAGCCATTACGGCCAGGCACAGGTCGTGGAACACCCGGGCTTTTTCCAAGTACAGCCAGCTACGCCGCTGCGCCAGGGCCTCGGCCTGGATTTTCTCATCCAGGCGCTCGCGTTCACGGGCACGGGCCGAGAACGCCTTGATGGTCCATACATTAGACACCAGGTCCACCAGTTCCCCACCTACGTTGGCCGCCTGGGCAGCAAAGCGTTGATGCTTGCCGCGCCCCCGTATGCCGAAGTAGGTGATGATCACCGCCACCAGCACCACGCAGGCCACCAGCGCCAAGGCCATCTCCGCGCCTACCGTGGCCAGTACAAGGATCGCGCCAACGAAGTCCACGCAGGGCGGGATGATTTTCCAGATAAACGCGCCATACACCGCCCCGGCGGCGCTACCGGTCGCGGAAATACGGCTACCCAGGGCGCCGGCGTAATGCTCGGCAAAGTAGCGCATGGGGTGGCCCGTCAGGTGGCTGAACAGGTCGACGCGCATATCGGCACAACTGGCGACCACGGCACGGCAGCCCAGCCAGCCCCCTAGACGCCAGAATACGTTTTCCAGGGCGATCAGGGCGATGAACAGGCAAAAGGGCAGCCACACTTGCGGGCTATGACGCCCTGCCTGGCTCATGGTGTCTACCAGCAGCTTCATGCCGTACTGCACGGCCACCGCACAACTGGCGCCGGCAACGATCAGCCCAACCAGGCTGGCATAGGACCACGGCCTTTGCCCCACGTAATGCCACAAGAAGCGCCCTGCGCCGCGAGATGGCATGGCCATGTTCATAGCGCTTGCAACTTCCGCTGCTCGTGCTGGCCGTAGGCAGGCCTGGCGCCATTAGGCGATGCAACGCCACAGCGCTGAGCCAGGCGCCGCAACGCCGCGGCGCTATCGGCATGCAGCGGCCGCTGTCCATGGCTGTCAGCAAACCCCAACAGCCCGGTTTCACAATGCCGGTCGTCGTCCCAGCCGGGGTAGTCGAGCACCGGGTACAGGCACACCCCCTCCAAGGGTACGCCCGCGGCCAATGCCTGGGCAGCCTGCTCGCCAATGTAATCCAGCCAAGGCGCGCGGTGCTCGCTCTCGTTGCCGGTTTCGGCAATGATCAAGGGCCTGCCATAGCGGGCGTGGGCCTCTCTGAGCATGCCAGCCAAGGGGCGAAAATGCCGGTCTCCCAGCGGAATCCGCGGGCCGTTAAGAAACCACTGGTTTTGCGGGTAAAAATTTATCCCCAAAATATCCAGGTACTCTGGGCGCCCACCCAGGCCTGGCCAAGCCTTGCCGCTAAGCAAGTCCCAGCCCTCGAATTGGGACAGCCGATACCGTTCAGCCGCTTCAGCATCGCCGGGCCTTCCTGGCATGGCCAGCACGTTGATCAAAGGGTCGGCCTGAACGAACCGCGCCCTGGGGTCCACCGCGCGAATGGCCTCAATCGCAGCGATGCTGGCCCGTACCAGTTGATGCTTGAGTTCCATCCCGCGGCCATTGCCACTGGGGCTGAAATACGCCACTTCCCCCCCTGCCCAGGCCCAGAACGAAATCTCGTTGATGGGGCAGTAATAGGGCACCGCGTCGCTGTGCTCGCGTACATGGGCCGCTACCGCCCCCGCCAGAGCGGCGAAGCGCTCAACGAAGGCCGGCCGCCACACGTCCAGGCCATCGGGGTAACCATAATGGCAAATGTCCCAGATGACCTGCATGCCGGTGGCCTGGGCAGCGCTTAATTGATGATCGAAACTCGCCCAGTCGAATACGCCTGGCCGTGGTTCCAGCAGGTGCCAGCGCAAGCCATCGCGCACCGTGTGAATGCCATGGGCGCGCAGGGCATGGTAATCCTGCGCGGCCCAGCGGTCGTGGCCAGTGCCGGCCAGCAAGTCGAGCCTTCGCCCGTCCCGCCTGCGGCAACTGGAACACTCGAAACCCCCCATCAGAAAACTGGAGAAGGTTTCAGGCCTGTGCATAGGCTTGCGCCCCTGCGTTCGCGTGACCGGGCTCGGCGGCTTCAAGCTTTTGGTACAAGGCCAAGGCCTGGCCAACCACTTGGTCCATGTTGTAGTACTTGTAAGTACCCAGCCGACCCAGGAAGGTCACGCCAGGGGTTTGGTCGCCCAAGGCTTTGTACTGTTGATACAGCTCGGCGTTTTCGGGCGCGGGTACCGGGTAGTAGGGGTCGCCCTCAGCGCTGGGGTATTCGTAGGTCAGGCTGGTGTGGGGGTGTTCCTGGCCGGTAAGATGCTTGTACTCGGTGATCCGGGTATAGGGCACCTCTTCGCTGGGGTAGTTGACCACCGAGACTGCCTGATACTGGGCCTGGGGCAGGGTCTTGTGCTCGAAACGCAGCGAGCGATACGGCAAGCGCCCCAGCTTAAAGCCGAAGTACTCATCCACCGGCCCGCAATACACCAAGTGCCCCCGTGGCAATTGCTGGTCAACCTCGGCAAAGTCCGTGCTCAGCAAAATGTCGATAGTGGGCTGATCGAGCATGCGCTCGAACATCTGGGTGTAGCCGTGCAGTGGCATGATCTGATGGGTATCGCCGAAATAACGGTCATCGGTATTGGTACGGGTAGGCACCCGCGCGGTAACCGAACGATCCAGCTCCGAAGGGTCACGCCCCCACTGCTTGCGGGTATAGCCGCGGAAGAACAGCTCGTACAACTCGCGCCCCACTTGGCCGACCACCACGTCCTCGGAGGTGCGTATTGGGTCCACCGACTCGGCCCGCTCGGCCAGGAAGGCCTGAGCGCCAGCTTCGTCAAGGTCCAGCCCATAGAGGGTGTTCAGGGTGGTGAGGTTGATCGGCACCGGCACCTGCTTGCCCCGCACTTCGGCCAGCACCCGGTGCTCATAGGGCCGCCACTCGGTGAAGTTGGACAGGTAATCGACGATGCGTTGGGCATTGGTATGGAAGATATGCGGCCCGTAGCGATGGACCATCACGCCAGCTTCATCCAAGTGATCGTAGGCGTTGCCGCCCACATGGTCACGGCGATCGACCAGCAACACGCGTTTGCCTAGCCCTACGGCCAGGCGTTCGGCCAGCACACTGCCGGCAAAGCCCGCGCCCACGATCACGTAGTCGTAAAACGGTTGATTGGTGTTGCCCGAGGCGGCATTGGCGCGGGCTTGGTCAAGGGTTATCCGAGGCATTGGATCTGCTCCATCATAGCGTTCCATGTATTGTCCCAGGACATTCCCTCAAGGGCGGCGTCGGCCTGCTGAAGCAGGCGCTGGGGGTTCTGGCGTTGGGCCAGGGCCTGTTCGACCCCGGCAATAAAGGCCTGAGGGTCGTCGGCGATGTGCACTACCTCGCTGTGCCCATAGGTACGCACCACGTCAGTAATGGACGTGGACACCACAGGGCAACCGCCAGCGAGGTATTCGGGGGTTTTGGTAGGGCTGATGAAGCGGGTAGCTTCGTTACGGGCGAAAGGCATGGTGGCCACGTCCCAACCGCCCAGATAGGCCGGCAACTGATCGTAGCTTTTGCCACCCAGGTAATGGATGTTCGGTAACTGGGGCAGCGAAGCGGGGTTGATCTTCACCACCGGCCCGAGGATCACCCACTGCCAATCTGGGCGTTGACGCGCGACCGCTTCCATCAAGGCAACATCGAAGCGCTCGTCGATCACACCAAAGAAGCCCAGCCGAGGGTGGGCGATACCCGCTTGGTCCTCGGGGTCGGCCAGGCCGGTGCGGGCCGTGCCGAAGTGCTGCACATCCACGCTGCTGGGCATGGCGTGGGCATTGGCGTGCTGGGTTTTCTTCGCTTCCCAGATACTTACGCCACCGGTGAACACCACATCGGCTTTCTTCAGTAGTTGTTTTTCACGGTCCATGAGTTCGGGTGGCGCGCCGTGGAAGGCCGAAAGCTCATCCATGCAGTCGTAGATGGTCACCTTCGGTTTAAGGTGCTCACTGAAGGTCAGGCTCATGGGGGTGAAATACCAGAGCAACAGCTCCGGATGGGGGTTGCTCTGAAGGTACTCGTTTAGCAGGCGGCGCAGCAACGCGTCCACCTGCGCAGGCTCAAGGCCTGCGGGCAAGCGTGGCGTGGCCACGATCACGCCGCTGGGTTGAGGAAACACATCCAGGGACGGTTCGGCGCCTTCAGCGGGCAAAGGTTCTTCGAAAAACAGTACGTCAAATGTACGCGCCATGCGTGACATCACATGCTGAGGGCGCTGATACACGAACCCCCACCGCAGGTGAGAAAGGCAAACCAATAGAGGGCGTGTGGCCTGGGCAGGCGCCAGGCCGGGGGCCTTTTCCTCGGCTACGGCGGCGTGTACGGGGAGTGGCTTCATTGTCATAAGCAGTATCCTAAAGAAGGGGCGCGATGTTGGCTCAGCAGCACGGCCCCTTCCCTGGCGCCTGACAGAACCGCGAAGGTTGCCGCCGTCGACATCCGTGCAGTGGATACCCTTACCTGTCCACTCGTTCATCTGGGTTTACAGCGAAGCGACGGATGACAACACCGTTCGCAAAGCCAAGGGAACTGTGGGCCCCATTCATCATTCCGTAACTATAGAAGCGACCTGTTGTTATCCCCCTGTAAGAAGCAGTGCTCGCCGACTCCTCTAATGTAAGCATCAAAGGGCGACATATGATTCTAGTTACGGGTGGGGCGGGCTACATCGGCGCTCACGCGGTTCTGGCACTGCTGGAAGCTGGTGAAGACGTGGTAGTACTGGATAACTTCTGCAATAGCAGCCGCGAAGCACTCAAGCGCATCGAGCGCCTGTGCGGGCGGCGCCCTGAGCTGGTGGTCGGCGACATCCGCGACCGCGCAGTGCTGGACAAACTCTTCGCCCGCTACCCCGTGGATGCGGTGATGCACTTTGCCGGCCTCAAAGCGGTGGGGGAAAGCGTTCGCGAGCCACTGCGTTATTACGATACCAACGTCAACGGCAGCATTACCTTGTGCCAGGCCATGGCCTTCGCGGGCGTATTCACCTTGGTGTTCAGTTCGTCGGCCACGGTGTATGGGGACTGTAAACAGATGCCCATCGACGAGCATACGCCTTGCGAATGCCCGACCAACCCCTACGGGCATTCAAAACTGATGACCGAACAGGTGCTGGGTAGCTTGGCGGCCTCCGACGAGCGCTGGCGCGTTGGCCTGTTGCGTTATTTCAACCCGGTTGGGGCGCACCCCTCAGGCCTGTTGGGTGAGTCTCCCCGGGCCATCCCCAACAACCTGCTGCCGTACCTGCTACGCGTGGCCAGTGGGCACCTGCCAGCGTTGCCGATTTTTGGCAACGACTACCCCACGCCCGACGGCACTGGGGTGCGGGACTATATCCACGTGGTAGACCTGGCCGCCGGCCACCTCAATACGTTGAATTACCTACGCCAGCACAGGGGCCTTCGCACTTGGAACCTGGGCACCGGCCTTGGGTATTCGGTGCTGGAGTTGGTGCATGCCTTCGAACGGGTCAGTGGTCAGCAGCTGGCGCTGGATATGCGTGAGCGTCGCCCTGGCGATGTGGCCCAATGCTGGGCCGACCCCTCCCGCGCGATGGCCGAACTGGGCTGGGCCGCCGAACGGGACCTGGACACCATGCTGGCCGATGCCTGGCGCTGGCAGCAGGCTAACCCCTTGGGTTATGTGGACGTGCCCCGTACCCAGCCGGTGGTTGCCCTGACCGACCTCGCCACTGGCCGCGCGGCCAGCTGAGGTTTTTGGCATTACTCCGCGCTTTCCAGTCCCAGGCGTTGCCTGGGACCTCAGGGCGTGCAACGTCTGCGGGTTATTCGACCAACGTCTCCAGCAGGCAACGCCGAACGTCTTCGGCCACCGATTGGGCCGCGGATGACACCCGAAGGCCTACCGCGAATTCAGGCAGCTCAGGAAGCCCGGCGTGATGGGAGAGCCTTATAAGGTCCTGGGGCACGGTCGAGGCCAGCCAGGCGGTGATTGAAAGACCCACGCGAACAGTAGAGGCGGTGGCCTCGAAGCTACCGTTTTCAAACAGTGTCCGCCATGGGATACCTGCATTCGCCAATGCCCCAAGCACGATCGGGTGCAAGACGCAGCGCTCGTCCACAAGCGACAAAGGCAGCGGCCTGGTTTGCCCTATATCGCTGGTACCGCTTCCTACCCATCGTTAAATTGCAGATACCGTCTTGGCCGTTACCTCGCAAGTGGAGCCATACCTCTCGTAGCAGCAGGCCTTGGCGCCAACCGCGCCGTTTCAATGCTTTGATGGCCGATGTGGTCATTTGCCCACCCTCCCAACCTACCCCTCCTCACCTTTGCCGTCGAGCATTCGGGCTTTGCAAGTGCCGCCAAACCTTTCACAATCTGGCCCCTTTTTTAACTGGGCCAGCGCTTGCCCGGCTTTATACGGGTAAGGCACGGCCTTGGATATGCCTTGCTGACGGAGTTGCCTATGAACAAGCAGGCCACGGGTGTGGATACACCTCAGGATACCGCGACAGTCGAAAGCCGTTGGGGGCAAGCAGACACTACTTGGATGCTAGGGCTATTCGGCACCGCCATAGGCGCCGGTACCTTGTTCTTGCCGATCAACGCAGGGGTGGGTGGCTTCTGGCCGCTTATGATACTGGCGGCATTGGCGTTCCCCATGACCTTTTACGCCCACCGGGGGCTGACTCGCTTTGTGCTATCCGGTCGCGAGGGCGCCGACATCACAGGCGTGGTGGAGCAGCACTTCGGCCGCCATGCCGGCGCGCTTATCACCCTGCTGTATTTCTTCGCCATTTTCCCGATTCTGCTGATCTACAGCGTGGCCCTGACCAATACCGTAGGCAGCTTCGTGGAACATCAACTGCACCTGAACCCACCCCCAAGGGCGGTGCTGGCGGCGCTGCTGATCGTCGGGCTGATGCTGGTGGTGCGCTGTGGCGAGGCAGCCATCGTCAAGGTGATGAGCCTGTTGGTTTACCCCTTTATCGCCGCTCTGGTACTGCTAGGGCTATTCTTGGTGCCCCACTGGACCGGTGGCATCTTGACCACCGCCAGCGTGGTGCCGCCTGCGTCTTCCCTGGTGCACACCCTGTGGCTGGCGATTCCGGTCATGGTGTTCTCGTTCAACCATTCCCCGATCATCTCGGCCTTCGCAGTGGACCGTAAGCGTGCCTGGGGCGCGAGCGCCGAGCCGCGTTGCAGCCGTATACTGGCCCGCGCCCACGGGTTAATGGTGATCACGGTGATGTTTTTCGTGTTCAGTTGCGTACTGGTGCTGTCCCCCGCGCAACTGGCCGAGGCCAAGGCGCAGAACCTGTCAATCCTCTCGTACCTGGCCAATCATTTCAGCAACCCCACCATCGCCTTTGCCGCGCCCATCATCGCCGTAGTGGCCATCGCCAAATCCTTCCTCGGCCACTATATCGGCGCCAATGAAGGGCTGCGCGGGCTGCTGGTCAAGGCCCGCGGGCAGGCCGGTGGCAAGGGGCAGGAGCGCATGATGGCACTGGCCATGGCGCTGGTGTGCTGGGGCGTGGCCACCCTGAACCCCAGCATCCTGGGCAATCGAGACCCTGGGCGGGCCGGTGATTGCGGCGATCCTGTTCCTGATGCCGATGTATGCCGTGCGGCGCGTGCCTGCTCTGCGCCAGTACGCCGGGCAGTGGTCCAACCTGTTCGTGGTGGTAGTAGGGCTGGTGGCGATTTCCGCGCTGGTGTATGCCTTGGTGTAACCTGATGTATCACCCCCTATGCAAGGAGCCCTACATGCAGGTTATACGCGCCGACTACACCGACCCTCGCCATGCCCGCGCCCTGGTTCAGGTACTGGACCTCTACGCCCAGGACCCCATGGGCGGCGGTCAGGCACTGCCGGCGCAAGTGCTGGCCGCGCTCCCCGGCGAATTGGCCAAGCGCCCGCAGGCGCTGAGTGTGCTGGCCTTTGATGGGGACACCCCGGTAGGGCTGGTGAATTGCTTTGAAGGGTTTTCCACCTTCGCCTGCCGCCCCTTGATGAACGTGCACGACGTGATGGTGATCGAGGGTTATCGGGGCCAGGGCATCAGCCACGCCATGCTTGAGCTTGCCGAAACCCTGGCCCGCGAGCGCGGCTGCTGCAAGATGACCTTGGAAGTGCTCGAAGGCAACACCCGGGCCCAGGCCGCCTACCGCAAGCTGGGCTACGGTGGCTATGAGCTGGTACCGGCCAATGGCAATGCGCTGTTCTGGCAGAAAACCCTGTAAAGGCAGGCCTGAAGGTTAAGCCGCTCGGAACGAACCGGCCAGATAAAGACCTCATACCTTGATACCTCAGCGGTAGCGGTCACTCTCACTCGACTGGATGGAGCCTCTTGCATGCGTTTCACCTATGCCCTTTCATTGCTTGCCGCCGGGGTGCTGGCCGCGGTGCCGGTTGCGCAGGGTTCGACCCTGATTTACTGCTCCGAAGCCAGCCCGGCCGGCTTCGACCCGGCCCAATACACCTCGGGCACGGAATTCGACGCCGCGGCAGAGACGGTCTTTAACCGCCTGGCGCAATTCAAGCGCGGCACTACCGAGTTGGAGCCTGGCCTGGCTACCCGTTGGGAGGTGAGCGCTGATGGCAAGACCTATACCTTCCACCTGCGCGAAGGGGTGAAGTTCCACACGACCGAGTACTTCACGCCCAGCCGGGACTTCAACGCCGATGACGTGCTGTTCACGTTTGAGCGAATGCTCGACAAGCAGCAGCCTTTCCGCCGGGCCTACCCCAGTGAGTTCCCGTACTTCACCGACATGGGGCTGGACCAGAACATCACCCAGGTGAAAAAAACCGACGACCATACCGTGGTGTTCATGCTCAAGGACACCGACGCAGCCTTCGTGGCGGACCTGGCCATGAGTTTTGCCTCCATCCAGTCGGCCGAGTACGCCGCGCAACTGCTCAAGGCGGGCCACCCCGAGCAACTGAACCTGCGCCCCATTGGCACCGGGCCGTTCGTGTTCGGCCGCTATCAGAAGGACGCGGTGATCCGCTACAAGGGCAACACTGCCTATTGGAAGCCCGAAGACGTAAAGCTCGATGAGCTGATCTTTGCCATTACCCCAGATGCCGCCACCCGCCTGCAAAAACTCAAGGCCGGCGAATGTCAGGTCAGCGGCTATGCGCGCCCGGCGGACCTGGTAGAGATGAAAAAAGACCCTAAGCTCCAGGTACTGGAGCAGCCTGGCTTCAACGTAGGCTTCCTGGCCTATAACACCCAACACCCACCGCTGGACAACCCCCAGGTGCGGCAGGCGTTGGACATGGCCATCAACAAGCAGGCCATCGTCAGCACCGTGTTCCAAGGCGCGGGCCAGGTCGCTCAGAACGTGATGCCGCCGACGCAATGGTCCTATGACGGCAGTATCAAGAGCGCACCCTACGACCCGGAAAAAGCCCGCCAGTTGCTAACCGCCGCCGGGGTCAAGCCGGGCACCGAGATTGCCCTCTGGGCCATGACCGTGCAGCGCGCCTCCAACCCCAACGCCCGTCAGTCCGCGCAAATGATCCAACAGGACTGGGCCAAGGTCGGCATCAAGGCGCGTATCGTCAGCTATGAATGGGGCGAGTACATCAAGCGCGCCAAGGCCGGTGAGCACGATGTGATGACCTATGGCTGGACTGGTGACAACGGCGACCCGGACAACTGGCTGGGCGTGCTCTATGGGTGCGGCGCCATCGGCGGCAGCAACTATGCGCGCTGGTGCAACAAAGACGTAGACGCCCTGCTGCACAAGGCCAAGGCCCTGAGCGATCGGGACCAACGCACCCAGCTGTACACCCGCGTGCAGCGGTTGATCCATGATCAGGTACCGGTCAGCCCCATGGCCCACTCCACCGTGGCCCAACCCATGAGTACCCAGGTGCATGGATTCAAAATCAACCCCTTCGGCGTCACTGGCTTCTATGGGGTAAGCCTGGACTGACTCACCCGGCATGGTGGCTTCGGCCAGCGTACGGGCGACGGGCTGTCAGGGTAAGGGCTCAACCCTGGCAGGCGCTGGCCGATAATAAAGCATTCGGCCAGCGCCCGGCCCTTCGCTTTATACGAGCCCTTCGATGCCAACGTTCAAGGCCCAAGCCGTTTCCCACCTGCAGATCACCCGCCGTACCGCCGGCTGGGTATGCCTGCTAGTAGGAGCCTTGTTCGCCATGGCGATCCTGACCTTGGTGGTCATCGCCAAGCGGGAGAACCTGCATCAGCAGGCGCACAGCGAATCCGACGCCCTGCGAGCGCTTAACGCAGACCTGGATTTGCTGAGCCGAGCCCTCAAAGACTACGCCTTCTGGAATGACGCCTACCTGCACCTGGGGCGTACGCCCCTGGACCTGGCCTGGGCATTCGAGGGTGATAACCTCGGGCCTTCCTTGTATGCCAACTACTCGTTGGAAGGTACCTTCGTATTGGGGCCGGCCTACGATCCGCGTTATGCGCTTATCCAGGGCCAGCTCAGCCAACAGTCGGCCCAGGACCTGGTCAGTGAAGACCTTCGCCCCTTGCTCGAACACGCCCGCCAGTTGGCCCAGAATGACAGCGTGGCCCATGGCTTTTATAGCGTCGGTGGCCAGCCCGCGGTGGTCTATGCCGCCGTGATCAAACCCAACCCCCTGCCCGCCCGCCTGACCCTGGCTGACTTGCCGCTGCTCGTGTTCGTAGATGTGTTGGACACCGCCAAACGCCAGCGCTGGGAGCACAATTATGGGCTGCATCGGTTACGCCTGGACCTGGGTAGCACCCGTGGCACCGGCCCACACCTGATGTTACAGGGAGACGCCGGTGGCCAGCTGCGGCTACGTTGGCAGGCGGAAAACCCAGGGGACAACTTTCTACACTCGATGCTGCCATTACTGGGCCTGACTGTCCTGGTGGTGGCGGCGTTTATCGGCTGGATGTACCGCTCCGCGCTCAAAGCCGCGACCTTGATCGACGCCAGCAAAACCCGCTTGGGCCTGAGTGAGGAACGCTTCCGGGCGGTAGCCGAAGCCAGCTCGGACTGGATCTGGGAAACCAACGCCGAGGGCCGGCTGGTGTACCTGTCGGAGCGGTTTTCTAGCCTGACCGGGTTTTGCATCCAACGCTGGCTCGGGCGGCCCCTGCATGAGTTGCTGGCGTTCGACGCCCACGCCTTCGAGGGCATGGCCTTGGAAGCGAGCGGCTCAGGCAATCGAAAACTCGAATGCACCCACCTCGACAGCCTTGGCCGGCAGCATTGGTGCAGTTTGTCCGCGCGAGCCATCCGCGATGGCGCACGCATCACTGGTTACCGCGGCACGGTTTCCGATGAGACCGCTGAAACCGAAGCCCGGGCGCATATCAAGCACCTGTCCCAACACGACGCCCTGACGGGCCTGGCCAACCGTAGCTACCTGCATGGGCATTTGCAGCAACGCCTGGGCAGCAGCTCTTCGCAGGAACACCCGCTGGTGGTACTGAGCCTGGACCTGGACCGCTTCAAGCCCATCAACGACACCCTAGGCCATGGTGCCGGCGACCAAGTGCTGCGGGAAATCGCCATGCGCTTGCGCCGAGCAGTGCGCGACGGCGACCTGGTCGCGCGCCTGGGTGGGGATGAGTTCGTGATCGTGTGCAGCGACCTGCCCACAGGCTTTGACGTGGAGCAGTTCTGCGCCCGCCTGTGTGACGCCGTGGCGCAACCGCTGGCGATAGAAAGCCACGAAGTGTGCGTGGGCATCAGCATCGGGGTGGTGATCGCGCCCGTGGAAGGCGCCCAGGCTAACGACTTGCTCCGCTATGCCGATATCGCGCTATACGAGGCCAAACATGCCGGCCGCAATAACTGGCAGTTGTATGCGGCCGAAATGAACCAGCGGGTGCTGGAGCGGCGCCAGGTTGAAACCGACCTTCGGCAGGCCCTGCGTGGCGATGAACTGTTCCTGGAGTACCAACCCCGTTACGACCTGGCCGCGGACCGCCTGGTGGCCGCCGAGGCCCTGGTACGTTGGCGCCACCCCCAGCGTGGCCTGTTGCCCCCCGCGCAGTTCATTCCGGTGGCCGAGGACTGCGGGCTGATCATTGCCCTGAGTGACTGGGTATTGAACAGTGCATGCCGGCAGGCAATGGCCTGGGCGCAGCCGTTGATGGTGTCGGTAAATCTTTCACCCGTGGAGTTTCAGCGCGGTGACCTGGTCGAGCGTGTACAGGCAGCGTTGATAGCTTCCGGCCTGCCAGCCTCTCGCCTGGAGTTGGAAATCACGGAGAGCACCTTGCTCGAAGATACCGACCAGGCCCTGCACACCCTGGAACGGCTTAAGGGCCTGGGCGTACGCCTGGCCATGGACGATTTCGGCACCGGTTATTCCTCCTTGAGCTACCTGCGGGCCTACCCTTTCGATGCCTTGAAAATCGACCGCAGTTTTATCCGCGACCTGGATGGGTCCGAACACAGCGGAGCGATCATCGAAGCTATCGTACGGCTCGGCAAGGCCCTGGGCATGACCGTCACTGCCGAGGGCATCGAAACCGCGGCGCAGTTGGAACAGCTGCGGCCCTTCTGCTGCGAGCAAGGCCAAGGGTTCCTGCTGGGCCGGCCGATGTCGTTGCAGTCTTTCACCGCGCTGGGCGCGGCGCCCGAGGTAGAGCATGCCAGCCCCAATCGACAGGTACCCTCCTACACCTGATCGCATAAGTATGGCCCGGCTCGGCTACTACGAGATAGTTGCGGCGGTAGTCAATTCGCTGGCTGGCGCCAGCTCCCACAGAGGGAAGTGGCGCCCGTCAATATCGCCTTGGCCCTGCCCACGCAAGCAGGGCATGCAAAAGGGCATAAGTCAGGCGACCACCTGTAACAAAATGCGCTACAGTTGTACGACGTCCGCTAACTGGCGACGATTACCACACACAACAATAAGGAACGCGGGTATGAATGCAGCGAAATGGCTTGGGGCTATGGCCTTTGTGTACGCAGGTGTCGTGAGCGCGGCCCAGCCGGCGCCCGAGCAAGCCGTGGCTAAAGCGGTGGACCAACTGACCCAAGCGATGTGGCATAAGGATATTGCCCAACTCAATGCCCTTACCGCCAGCAACCTCAGCTACGGCCACTCCAGCGGCAAGGTGCAAGATAAACAAGCCTTTATCGATGACATCGAAACCGGCCGCAGTGGCTTCAACCGGCTGGAGATGCAGAACCAGACCATTGTGATGTCCGGCGACACCGCCCTGGTGCGCAATCACTTTTCGGCCGAGGCGGTGAACAGCGGCAAGGTAGTGCCCACGGAGATTGAAAACTTCCAGGTGTGGCAAATGCAGCACGGTACGTGGCTGCTTATCGGTCGTCAGGCCTTTAAGTTCTAGATCCTTTACATATAGAGGCGGACGTATAGGTCGAACCTTGAAGTAGCGAGGCGCTCTGATCTTGCACTGCGGCCATCGCCGCCTCAAACGAGCACCTCGCCATGACCACAGCCACCGCGCCCACTGCCCTGCACAGGGTGATTACAACCCCGTTACTGATGCTGTTTATCTTGGGTGACGTATTAGGGGCCGGGGTGTACGCTCTGGCGGGTACCATCGCTGGGCGCGTGGGTGGGGCCATCTGGGCACCGTTGCTGATCGCCCTGTTCTTTGCACTGCTCACCGCCGCTTCCTATGCGGAGCTTGTGACCAAATACCCCCGGGCAGGTGGCGCGGCGGTATTCGCCGAGCGTGCCTTCGGCAAACCGATGTTGTCATTTTTGGTGGGCTTTTCCATGCTGGCCGCGGGCGTTACCAGCGCTGCCGGGTTGGCGGTGGCGTTTGGCGGCGATTACCTGGGCGCGTTCGTTCAGTGGCCGGCCAGTTGGGTCGCGGCAGGCTTTTTGGTCATTGTCGGGCTGCTCAATGCACGTGGAATCAAAGAATCCCTCAGCGCCAACCTGGTCATGACGCTTGTGGAACTCAGTGGCCTGCTGATGGTGGTCGCGGCGGCTGCCTGGTTCACCGTCGGTGGTCATGCGGTACCCGCCCGCTTGCTGGAGGTAGACGCCCAGGCACCAGCGGCGGCCATTCTCGGCGCCTCGCTATTGGCGTTTTATTCGTTCGTGGGCTTTGAAACCTCTGCCAACCTGGCCGAAGAAGTGCAGGACGTTAGCCGGGTCTACCCCAAGGCACTGTTCAGCGCGCTGCTGATCGCGGGGGTGATGTACCTGCTGGTGGGCGCTGGCGCGGCGCTGGTGTTGCCCGTTGACCAGCTCAAGGCGTCCAGCGCGCCCTTGATGGAAGTGATCAATGCGTCCGGCCTGGGTATTCCACCCCGCTGGTTCGCGGTGATCGCGCTGATCGCGGTGGCCAATGGCGCGCTGCTTACGATGATCATGGCCAGCCGCCTGGCCTATGGCATGGCCCGTGAGGGGTTGTTGCCGCGAGTACTTGGGCGCGTGATGCCACAGCGCGGTACCCCGGGCTGGGCCATTCTGGCCACTACCCTGGTTGCCATGGCCCTGACTTTTACCAGCACCCTGGAAATTCTTGCGCAAACCGTGGTGCTGTTGTTGCTGTTCGTGTTCCTCAGCACCAACGTGGCGGTATTGGTGCTCAAGCGCGATAAAGTAGCCACTGAGCATTTCAGCGTGCACTGGGTCTTCCCGGCCTTGGCGGTGCTGTCGTGCCTGCTGTTGTTGGCGCAGCAAACCCCGGCCACCTGGTTGCGGGCAGGTGTGATGTTAGCGGTGGGTTTGGTGTTGTATGGGGTCAGCCGTGGCGCAAGCAGGCCCGCAGCGTAACAAAGGGCTAAAAATCCACCTTTCCCCTACCCGCCTTGATACTGCCGCGCTTGCCCTTGGCATCCAGGCGGCGGGTTTTCGAGGCCCGGGTCGGCTTGGTAGGCCTCCGGGCCTTTTCCACATGGGTGGCCGAGAGAATCAACAGCCGTAATCGCTCCAGCGCATCCACCCGGTTTTGCTCCTGAGTGCGGTACTGCTGTGCCTTGATCACCACTACCCCGTCGCTGGTGATGCGGCTGTCGCGCAACGCGAGCAGGCGCTCCTTGAAAAAAGGCGGCAGTGACGAGGCCTGAATATCGAAGCGCAAGTGTACCGCGCTCGAGACCTTGTTCACGTTCTGCCCGCCCGCGCCCTGGGCACGGATAGCGTTAAGTTCGATTTCGCTGTCTGGCAATTGAACAGTATTTGAAATATCCAGCATGAGCCTGCCTGAGCTACGGCATAAGGGCCGCTACCTTACCTAAAGCCTGGCAGTTGACGCCAGCCGCGCCGTACCGGCCGCCTATCCCCTGTGTGAAACGCTGCTTGTCGGTTATACAACCGCTGATTCACCCCTTCTTAGGCTTATACACACTTTGCTCCATGGTTTGAGCATTTCCAAGCAAAGTGCATTGATTTAACGGAAGTTACGAATATGTGAGGTGTTTTCTTCCTTGTACACCCGGCAGAGCCCTAAGCAAAGAGGGGTTGATTCTGCTATACCTCATCCTGGGTCTCTTCGGATCCTATTTAGATGCCCGGCTATTTTCATTTAGGCCACTGGGTATCGCGCACGTCATCGGATGAAGGCAGGGGAGTAAATGGACAATATCGTAGTCGCCGACAAATCTACTTCCGAACTCACCGCGCGCGCGTGGGGGGATTTACAACTGCCACAGCCCGGGGTGGTGCAGATGCCCGTGGCGCCCGCGCAGGTAGCCAGCGTTTCTCGCAGTGGTCAGAACGCTATCGTCACGCTCAAGTCCGGTGAGCGGGTGACCGTTGGCAATTTCTTCAATGCCAGCGCCGAAGGCGTACGCAGCGACATGGTGTTCCAGGGCGAGGACGGTGTGCTGTGGCAAGCCCAGTACAGCGCCGAGGCCTTCAATGGGTTTAGCTTCACCCAACTTTCTGCCTTGGATGACCTGCTGGTAGGCGCCGGGGTTGTAGGCAGCGCCACGCCTGAATGGGCCATCGCCGGCCTGGGCGCCCTGGGGGCCGGGGGCGCAGGCGCGGCCGCGGCCAGTGGCTTGGCAGGTGGTGGCGGCGGTGGCGGCGGTGGTGCCGCACCCGCCGATACCACGGCCCCCGATGCCCCCAGCAATCTATTATTGGGCGGTGACGGCCTAGGCTTGACTGGGTTAGGTGAAGCTGGGGCCACGATCAATGTGTTCGATGCCTTCGATGCGGTACTGGCAACAGGTACGGTGGGGGCCGATGGTCGCTTTGCGGTCACGCTCAGCCGGGCCCAGCTCAATGGCCAGGCGCTGTCGGTGACGCAAACTGACGCCGCTGGCAATGCCTCACCGGCCGCTGGCTTGTTGGCCGCGGACGTAACCGCGCCTGATGCGCCTACGAGCGTGGTGATCGATGCCAGCGCACGTGTGCTCAGTGGCCGGGGTGAAGCTGGCGCGACGGTAAGCGTGCGCAGTGCCAGCGGCGCGCTGCTGGGTACGGCGGTGGTAGCAGCCGATGGTCAATTCACCGTTGCCCTCAGCAGTGCTCAACTCAATGGCGAAACGTTGGCCGTTGTTCAAACCGACGCTGCCGGCAACGCCTCCCCTGCCGCGAGCCTGATCGCCGCTGACGTGACTGCCCCCGCGGCGCCTATCAACCTCGCCCTGGACGCTACCGGCGGCGTGCTAAGCGGTAATGCCGAAGCCGGCGCCACCGTCACCGTGCGGGACGCCAATGGCACCGTATTGGGCACCGGTTTGGCCGCCGCTGACGGCACCTTTAGCCTCTCGCTGATCATCATTCCTGGCCCCGGTGCCAGCCTGGCGGTCAATGCCACGGACGCTGCCGGTAATGCCTCGGCCGATGCCAGTCTCAGTCTGCCCCTGGCACCTCTGGGCCCAGACGTTACCGCGCCAGCCATCGCTACCGATGTGGTCATCAGCGGCGATGGCATTTTGCTGAGCGGGCGTGGTGAGCCTGGCGCGCTAGTGACCCTGTTCGATGCCGCGGGCAATGTGCTGGTCACCGGCCAGGTGGCCGCCGACGGCACCTTCGACCTGCCTGTGATACCCGGTGTAATCAGCGGCCAAGTGTTGCAGCTTACCTTGACCGACGCCGCCGGCAATGTGTCGGCCAATCTGCCTATTCAAGCCCCGGACCTGAGCCAGCCGCCGGCACCCACCAATCTGGTGTTTAGTGCCGATGGCCTGAGCCTTAGCGGTTTCACCCGGCCCGGGGCGCGAATATTGATGCGCAACGCTGTTGGCCGAGTGGTGGGCGCGGGGCGTGCCGGCGCCGACGGCAACTTTACCTTGACGTTGGACGTGGCGTCTCTCGACGGCCAGGTATTCGACGTCACCGCCACCCTCGGCAACGGCAACAGTTCCTTGCAAGCCCTGGTCACCGCGCCAGACGTCACCCTGCCCTCTGCGCTCACCGACCTGGTGATCAGCAGCGACGGCCTGGCCCTGAGCGGCCAAGGCGAAGCCGGCGCCAGTGTTACCGTGGTCAACAGCGCGGGAGCCGTGATCGCCACCGGTACCGTAGCGGCCAATGGCACCTTCGTGGTAGCGCTCGCCCCGGCGGTAGCGGTTGGCGCCAGCGTGGGGGTGCGCCAGGCCGATGCTGCGGGGAACCTGTCAGTCGATAGCAGCGTGGCCGTGCCTGCCACCCTGCCCCCAGCCCCCGCCAGCTTGGCGCTAACCACCGATGGACTTAACCTGACCGGTACCGCCACCGCGGGGGCCACCGTGGAAGTGCGCAGCGCCGACGGTACGCTGCTGGGTAGCGTGACTGTCGCGGCCGACGGCACCTTCAGCGTGCCCCTGAGCAGCGCTCAGCTTAACGGCCAATTGTTGGACGTTACTGTACGCGGCGGCGCTAGCGGCACCTCCGTCACCGCCTTGGTTACAGCGGCGGACATCGTCGCCCCTGGCGGGGCCACGGGCCTTGCCATCAACCCCAACGGCGCGCTGCTCAGCGGCCGAGGCGAAGCCGGTGCCGCCGTTACGGTACGCGACCCCACTGGCACTGTAGTCGGTACCGGCACCGTGGGTGTCACGGGCAGCTTTGCGGTGCTGCTCAGCCCTGCCCAACTGAATGGCCAAGCCTTGCAGGTCAGCCTGGCAGACTCAGCAGGCAACACCGCCGTAGCCGCAAGCATCGGCGCGCCAGACCTGGACGGCCCGCTACTGCCGCAAAACCTGGCGCTGGATACCAGCGGCAGCCTGCTCACCGGCCTGGGTGAGGCCGGGGCCACCGTAACCGTACGCGATGCTACCGGTGTTGTGCTGGGCTCGGCAGTGGTAGACGCCGACAGTCGCTTCAGCGTGGCCCTCGCTACCCCGCAAGCCAATGGCCAGGCCCTGCAAGTGAGTGCGGTGGGCGCCACAGGCATTGCTTCATCCCTGGTGCCCTTCGTGGCGCCAGACGTGCAGCCGCCCGGCCCGGTCGCCAACCTGGCCATCGTCGGCCAGGGCCTGGTGCTGACCGGTACCGGCGAAGCAGGCGCCACGGTACGGGTGCTGGACGCCAGTGGTACAACCCTGGGCACCGGGCAAGTGGCCGCTGATGGCAGCTTTAGCGTGAGCCTGTCAGCGGCCCAAGTGCGCGCCGAGGCCTTGGAAGTACTGACCTCAGACGCCGCGGGTAACCTAAGCACGCCGGTGGCCTTTACCCCGCTGGACCTTACTGCACCGGCTCTACCGGGTGACCTGTCCATTTCCGCCAATGGCCGTATTGTCAGCGGCAGTGGCGAGCCGGGCGCCAGCGTGACCGTCAGCAATGCCGCAGGCGTTCCTATAGGGACGGGAAGTGTAGCGGCCAATGGCCGTTTCGATGTGACCTTGATCCAGGCGCAGGTCAACGGTCAGGCCTTAGGCGTAAGCCAGGCCGACGCCGCTGGCAACAGCACCACGGCCGCACCCTTGACCGCGCCAGACATTCTTGCCCCGGTCGCACCCACCGCGCTGGCAGTGGTCGACAACGGCAACACGCTGACCGGCGTGGGCGAGCCCCTTGCGCAACTGACCGTGCGTAGCCTGAACGGCACCGTGTTGGGTAGCGGTGCGGTCAACGCCGACGGCAGCTTTAGCGTTGCGCTCAGTGCGCCGCAGGTTAACGGCCAGGCCTTGCAAGTGGTGCAGGCCGATGGCCAAGGCAACCTCTCGCCCCTGGCCAGCGTCAGCGCCCCGGACACCAACGCACCGGCCACCGTGGGCGCGCTGGCGTTAAGCGGCAATGGCGCGATGCTTAGCGGAACCGGCGAGCCCGGCGCCACTGTCACCGTGCGCGATGCCACTGGCGCTGTAGTGGGCAGCGCCCCGGTAGACGTGAACGGCAATTTTAGCGTGGCCCTAACCCCCGCCCAGCTTAACGGCCAGGCCCTGAGCGTGGAACAGGCCGACCCCAGCGGTAACCTCTCCACGCCCGACACCCTCACCGCCAACGACCTGAGCGCCCCGGTAGCCCCCACGGTGCTCAGTTTGAGCGCCGACGGCCTGTCGGTTGTTGGGACCGCCGAAGCCAATAGCCGAGTGGACGTGCGCGACCTGGGCGGTAACCTGCTGGGCAGTGGCACCGCCAGCCCAACTGGTAGTTTTTCGGTCGACCTGAGCACCGCCCAACTCAATGGCCAAGGCCTGCAACTCACTGCGACCGACACTGCCGGTAACCGCTCGCAAACGCTTGCCACCAGCGCCCTGGACACTACGGCGCCGCCTGGCGTAACCAACCTGGTCATCAGCCCCGATGGCACGGCACTGTCAGGCCGGGGCGAAGCGGGCGCGCTGGTTACCGTGACCAACGCCGCCAACCTGGTGCTGGGCACAACCACGGTGGGCCCTGGCGGCGTATTCAGCTTGGCGCTTACACCGCCGGCGACCACCAATGACCTGCTCAGCGTGGTCGAAACCGACGCCGCCGGCAATTCCGCTTCACCGGCCACCCTCGCAGGGCCAGACGGCACTCAAGTGGTCACCCCTGGCAACCTGGTGCTGTCCTCGGACGGCTACACCCTGACCGGCACCGGGCTGGCAGGCACCACGGTCAACGCCACGGATGCCAGTGGCGGCACCCTGGGCACTGCCTTGGTGGGCAGCGGCGGCACCTTCCGCATGTTCCTGCGCTTCGCCCAGCTTAACGGCCAGTTGCTGCATGTGAGCGCGACCGATGCTGCCGGGCAAGGCTCGGTGGCCACAACCGTGCTGGCCAGCGACGTCACCGCGCCGGACGCGCCCCTGTCACTGGCCGTGATCAATGGTGGCGGTCTGGTTACGGGCCGCGGCGAGCCTGGGGCGAGCGTTACCGTCAGCGATGTCAATGCCACCGTGTTGGGTACAGCGATCGTGGGCAGCAATGGCAGCTTTACGTTGCCGCTCAACCCTGTCCAGCTCAACGGCCAGGCGCTCACCGCGGTGCAAACCGATGCCGCGGGCAATGTGTCCCAAGCCACCGCGTTCACCGCGCCAGACCTCCAAGGCCCGGCAGCGCCTACCGGCCTGGTCATCAACACCTACGGCACCGTGGTAGAGGGCTTGGGTGAAGCCGGGGCGACCGCTACCGTGCGCGACGCGGCGGGCACTGTTCTGGCAACCGCCACCGTGGACCAGAACGGCGCCTTCCAAGTGGTACTGCCCGTGGCCCAAAACACCGGCGCGGCGCTGTCGGTACAGCTGACCGATGCCGCGGGCAACGGATCGCCCAGCGCTACCGTCGGCACCCCGGACTTCACGCCCCCGGCCCCAGTAACGGGCCTGCTGATCAGCGCCGATGGCAGTAGCCTGTCAGGGCTTGGGGAGCCGGGCGCCCGGGTAAACATTATCAACGCCGCTGGCGCCCTGCTCGGCACCGCTGTGGTAGACCCCAATGGGGTATTCGCGGTAGCGCTGACGCCCCCTTCAACCAATGGCGAAACCCTGGGCGTTACCCAGGCCGATGCCAACGGCAACCCGTCGACAGCGGTCAACTTCGCCGCCCCGGACATCAGCCCACCGGCGGTGTTGAGCGCGGTGGTCATCAACGCCGATGGCGTGACCGTGACCGGCCAGGGCGAACCCGGCGCCACTGTGTTCGTGCGCGGCCTGGATGGAAGCGTGCTGGGCACTAGCCTGGTAGCCCGTGACGGTTCTTTCAGCGTGATCCTGACCAGCCCACAGGTGAACGCCCAGCCGTTGACCCTCAATCAGGAGGACCCACCCGGCAACGAGGGCCCCGCGGTAACCCTGCTGGCCCCGGATATTCAGGCCCCTGCCAGCCCCAGCGATCTGGTGATCAACGCCAGTGGCTTGCAGGTGGCGGGCCGCGCCGAGGCCGGTGCCTTGGTGACCCTGCGCGATGCGCAAGGCACGGTATTGGGCAACGCTCTGGTCAGTGCCGCGGGCAGCTTCGTGGCCACCCTGAACGCGCCCCAGCTCAATGGCCAAGTGCTCAACGTGATCGCCAGCGATGCGGCGGGCAACCTGTCGGCACCGGTCACGCTGACCGCCATTGACCTTACCCCACCCGCTGGCGCCAGCAGCCTGGCGGTCTCCGCTGACGGTGGCACCCTCACCGGGCTGGGCGAAGCGGGCTCCATCATCACCGCCAGCGCCGCCGACGGCACCCCGCTGGGTACCACGACCGTAGGCACCGATGGCCGCTTTAGCCTGGCGCTGGTGCCGGCCCCCGCGGCCGGTGATGCCTTGGCGGTGATTGCCAGTGATACCGCTGGCAATGCGTCAGCCGCGGCCCTGGTAATCGCCCCAGGTGCCCTGGCGCCAAGCACCGCCAGCAACCTGCTGTTAGGTAGTGATGGCCTTAACGTGACTGGGGTAGCCGATGCCGGGAACGTGGTGCGGGTGTACAACGCCACAGGCCAATTGCTTGGTACTGCCCTGGTAGGCAGTGACGGTACCTTTACCGCCCCCTTGCTGGCCGCCCAACTCAATGGCCAGGCGCTAACGGTGATCGCCACCTCCACCGATGGCATCGTGGCGCCAGCGGCTGCCTTGCTCGCTTCGGATGTAACCGCGCCCTTGCCAATCACCACCTTCAGCCTGGCCAGCGATGGCGCACGCCTCATCGGCTTCGGTGAAGCGGGCGCGACCTTGCGGGTTCTGGCCCAGGGTGGCTTGATTCTGGCCACCACCACGGTGAACGCAGACGGCGCCTTTGCCGCCACGCTGGTGCCGCCGCAACTGGCGGGCCAACCCTTGAGCCTTACCCTGGTGGATGCGGCAGGGAATGAATCCCTGGTTACCACCCTTACCGCGCCAGACCTGACCGCGCCCCCAACGGCTACCGGCCTTGGCCTGAGCCCGGACGGTGGCGTGCTTACGGGTAATGGGGAAGCCGGCGCAACGGTCGCGGTGCGAGACGCGACGGGCACCCTGCTGGGGACCGGCACGGTACGCCTGGACGGCACCTTCGAAGTGGCGATCATCCCTGCTCAGGCCAATGGGCAAACCTTGGCGGTCACCCTGGCCGACCCTGCGGGCAATACCTCGTTACCCGCCGCGGTCGTGGCCCTGGACACCACCGCGCCAGCGGCACTCACCGCCCTGGCCATAGGCGCGGACGGCGCCAGCATCACGGGCCGTGGCGAACCCGGCGCCCAGGTGACCATCACCGACGCCGCCGGTAACCCGGTAGGCACCGCCACGGTAGGCGGCACCGGGGCTTTTGCCGTGGTCTTGGGTACGCCCCTGCTCAATGCCGAAACCCTGACCTTTACCCAGCGGGACGGCGCGGGCAATGTGTCCCCGAGCGCGACGCTGATTACCCCAGACCTCACCCCGCCGGACCCACTGAGCAACGTGATCATCAATGACGCGGGGGCGGTAGTCAGCGGCAATGGCGAACCCGGGGCTACGGTCACTGTGCGCGATGGCGCCGGTACCTTGCTGGCCACCACACTGGTGCTGGCCGATGGCAGCTTCAGCGTGGCGCTGGCCACTGCGCAGATCAACCAGCAGGTGCTGAGCGTGCAACAGGCCGACCCGCCTGGGAACGTAAGCCCGCCGTTTGCCCTGCTCGCCCCAGACCTGACCCCGCCAGCGCCGCCAAGTAACCTGGCGATCAACGCAGCCGGTGATCAGCTCAGCGGCACGGGCGAACCTCTGGCGCAGGTACGGGTGACCCTGGCCGACGGCAGCCTGGTGGGCACCGGCAGCGTGGGTGCCACTGGCGCCTTCCAGATCACCTTCACCAACCCGGTGAACAATGGCCAGGCCCTGCTGGTGACGCTCACTGACAGCTCCGGCAACGTCTCGCCCATCGGCGCCTTGGGCGCGCCTGACAGCACCGCCCCGGCAGCGGTGACCGGCCTGGCCCTGGACACCGCTGGCAGCGTGCTTTCCGGCCTTGGCGAAGCGGGCACCCGCCTGGTGGTGACCAACGCCAATGGCGACCCCCTGGCGCTGGGAACCGTGGCCAGCGACGGCACCTTTGCCGTGGCCTTGAGTACGCCACAGCTCAATGGGCAAGTGCTACAGGTGGTGCAGCAAGACGCCACCGGCAACCCGTCGGTTGCCAGTCAACTGACCGCCCGTGACCTTACCCCACCCGCGGCCCCAGTCGTCACCGCACTGGCCAGCGATGGCCTAACCCTGACCGGCACCGGCGAAGCCAATGCCAGCGTACGGGTGCTGGGTGCCGATGGCTCAACCTTGAGCAACGCGACGGTAAACGCCGATGGCACCTGGGTCCTCAGGCTAAACAGCGTGCAGCTTAACGGCCAGGCCCTGACCCTCACTCAAGCCGATACCGCTGGCAACACCTCCGCCGCGGTGCCCTTCGTGGCCTCCGACACCACCGCGCCAGGCTTGGTGAATAACCTTGCGCTGAGTACCGATGGCCTGAGCCTGACCGGTACCGCCGAAGCCGGGGCCCTGGTAACAGTCACCGGCGCTAATGGCCTGCTCCTGGGCACGGTTCGCGCTGCGGTGGACAACACCTTCAGCCTGGTGTTGGGTAGCGCCCAGCTCAATGGCCAAACCCTGAACGTGGTGCAAACGGACTTGGCCAACAACACGTCTGGCAGCGCCAGCTTACAAGCCGCGGACCTTACGAGCCCGGTAGCGCCTACGGTCACCAGCCTGACCAACAGCGGCCTGCTGCTCAGTGGTACCGCCGAAGCGCTCAGCACGGTGACGGCGCGGGCCGCCGATGGTAGCCTGCTGGGCAGCGGCCAGGCAGGCAGTAACGGCCTCTACGCCATCACCCTGAACACCGCCCAGGCCAATGGTCAAGCCTTAAGCCTGGTGGCTCAGGACGTGGCGGGCAACCTGTCCGGCGTGCTGCCTTATACCGCCCCGGACACTACCGCGCCTGATGCAGTCACCGCCCTGGCGGTCAGCCGCGACTACACCACCCTGGCCGGCCGCGGCGAACCCGGCGCCCTGGTAACGGTGACCCTGGGTGCCCAAACCCTGGGCACCGCCACCGTGGGCGCCGACGGCACCTTTGTGATCACCCTGACCGGGCCTATCACGGCCAACGACACCCTAAGCGTGCGCCAGGCGGATGTGGCCGGAAACGCCTCGGTGGCTGAAACCCTGGTCGTTCCCCAGGTACCGCCACCCCTGGCGCCCACCGCGCTGGTACTCAGCGGCGATGGCCTAACCCTTAGCGGCAACGCTACCGCTGGCAGTACCGTGCGGGTGTACGGGACAGGGGGCTCGCTGTTGGGCAGCGCCGTAGCAGCCGCCAATGGCACGTTCAGCGTTGCGCTTTCCAGCGCGCAAACCAACGGCCAGGTACTGGACGCTACCGCCACCACCCAACCGGGTGGCGAGTCGGTGCCTACTGCCCTGGTGGCGCCAGACACCACTGCACCTGTCGCGCTCACCGACCTGGCCATCAACGGCACCGGCACCCTGGTGACTGCCCGCGGCGAGGTAGGCGCGACCGTGACCCTGCGCGCCCTGGACGGCAGCGTATTAAGTACAGCGGTGGTTGGCCCTTCGGGTAGCGTGAGCCTGACCCTCACCCCACCACAGGCCAATGGCCAAGGGCTGACGATCAGCCAGGCCGATGGCGCGGGCAATGCTTCGGCGGCCCAAAGCCTTACCGCGCCAGACATTACTCCACCCGCCGCGCCTACCCAGTTGGCCTTAAATGTGGCGGGGTTAGCCTTGACCGGCCGTGGTGAGGCAGGGGCAACCGCGCAAGTGCGCGACCCCACAGGCAACCTGCTGGGCAGCGCGGTGGTGGCGGGCGACGGTAGCTTCAGCGTGACCCTCAACAGCGCCCAGCTCAATGGCCAGGCATTGAGCGTTACCCTGACCGACCCGGCCAATAATGTGTCCCCTCCAGCCAACCTGGGCGCCGCCGACACCACGCCACCGGTTACCCTCAACAACCTGCAACTGAGCAGCAGTGGCCTGCAAGTGAGCGGCACTGGCGAAGCGGGCGCGACCATTACCATCAACAGCGCTGCCGGGGCGGTACTGGGCACGGGGGTGGTAGGGCCAACCGGTAGCTTTACCGTGCAACTGAGCGCCGCGCAGCTCAACGGCCAGGTACTGACGGTGCGGGAAACCGATGCGGCCGGCAACGCCCTGACCGGCAGCCTTACCGCGCCGGACGTGACCGCGCCTACCACGCCTCTGGACGTGGCTGTCGCCCCTGATGGCAGCGTGGTAACGGGTACTGGCGAGGTCGGCAGCCGCGCCAGTGTGTATGACGCCAATGGCACCCTGCTGGGCAGTGCCACGGTCGGCGCCAACGGGGCCTTTACGGTGGCCCTAAGCCTGGCGCAAGCCGATGGCCAGGCGCTGACGGTGCGCTTGACCGATGCCGCGGGCAATGGCTCGTCCTTGGCCAGCGTCACCGCGCCGGACATCACCCCACCGGCGGCCCCGGCCACGGCCGTGGTTAGCCCCAGCGGCACGCTGGTCAGTGGTACCGGCATTGCCGGGGCGCGGATTTTCGTGCGCAACGCCTTGGGAGTATTGCTAGGTACCGCCACGGTAGCGGCCAACGGCACCTGGGCGGCGACCTTGAGCCCAGCGCAGGTGGATAATCAGGCCTTGAGCGTGGTCCAAGCCGATGCCGCCGGCAACCTGTCCACGGCGCTGAGCGTGACCGCCCCGGACCTCACCCCTCCATCTGCGGCCACCGCCCTGGTGGTGGCCGCCGATGGCAACAGCCTTAGTGGCATCGGTGAAGCGGGCGCTACCGTCACGGTGCGCGGTGCCAGTGGCGCGGTACTGGGTACGGGGATCGTGGCCGCCAACGGCACCTTTACCCTGGCCCTCGGTAGCGCCCAGATCAACGGTGAGGCACTGAGCGTGGGCTTGGCCGATGCCCGTGGCAACCTGTCTGTGAGCAGCAGCGTTATTGCCCCGGATATCGACGCGAACCGCCCGGTGGTGGCCAGCGACAACTTGGCCACCGCCAGCGTAACCTTGGCCCCGGTGTTTACCACCCGCAACTACACCGACAGCTTTAGCACGGCGCTTACCGGCTTCAGCAAGGCCTTTACCTTCACGGTTGCCAGCGGCACCCGTGTGGACCCGCTACTGACGTTGACCACCGGCAGTGCCGCTGCCCTTTACAACGGCGCCACCTACACCTTGCAGGTGCAGGACGCCAGCGGCAACTGGGTGACCCTGGGCACGGCTCAAGGGGGCAGCCTGGTCAATGTATCGCTGCTGGCAGGCCAGGGGGTGCAGGTAGACATTGGCGCGCTGCTGGCAGGTAACTACCGGCTGGTGGTGGCCAGCAATGGCATTGGCGTGCTTACCAACGTCACCAGTAACCTGCAACTGGATATCACTAGCCTGACGCAATTTAGCGGCACCGCTGGCGCCTTGCTCAATGGCAACGTGATTACCGACGTGGGGGTGGACGGCACCGCTGACATCACCGGCCCTGACAACGGCGCAGTGGTGCAGGTGCTGCGTAACGGTGCCTTCATCAACACCGCCGGTGGCGTTACGGTGCAGGGCCAGTATGGCATCCTCACCATAGACGCACGGGGTAACTACACCTACGCCGCCAATGGCAGCACCGCGAGCGTGGGCAAGGTGGATGTGTTCACCTATCAACTGACCCACCCCAATGGCCTGAGCGACACCGCCAACCTCTATGTGCGTATCGACAGCCCGCAGGCCGCGGAGGTGTGGAACAGCGGCAACCTGGCGGCGCCCGCCACCGTGATGGACGCCACCTTCGACATTGCCAACTCTGCCCTGAGCCTGGCCAACAAGGTGACCTCCACCACCAGCCCCTTGGGTAGCGTTTCGGTCCTGCTGGGCGGCGGTTCGGGCAGCTTCAGCTTTAGCGTGGCCGCCGGTACCCTGAGCGACCTTACCCTTACCCTTTCGGCCACCAACCTGTTGTCGGTGCTGGGCTCAGTGGTGCTGGGCCTGTACAAGCTCAACCCGGCGACTGGCCAATACGTACTGGTAGGTACCTGGGGCGGCGCGGGCCTGGTGGGCCTAGGCGGTGGCGCGGTAGGGGTAACGGTAGACGACCAAACCGCCGGCACCTACCAAGTGCGTTTATCGGTAGGTGGCGTGGGCGTGCTAAGCACCGTGAACGTAGGGGTGGTCAATGTGGCGACCTATAACAACCAGTTCACGGTCAGCAATTACACCCCGGTCACCGGCAACCTACTGACCGATACCGCGGGTGGCGGTGCCGATGTACTGGGCTCTGCCTACACCCTGCTCAGTGTGCTGACCGCCGGTAACTACGTGATACCCGGCTACAACGGCACCGCCATCGCCGGCACCTACGGCACCCTGCTGGTTAAAGCCGATGGCAGCTATACCTATACCCTCAACCCCGGATTGACCGATGCAGCCATTGGCCGCCAGGACGTGTTCACCTACAACCTGACCCACCCCAACGGCACCGCGGACAGCGCCACCCTGACGGTTAACCTCAACCCTGCCGGGGCTGCGGTGACCAGTGCCAGCCTGGCCACCTTAAGCAGTACCCGCCTGGGCGAGGACCACGGCACGGCCCTGGCCGCCAGCGACGCGCTGACTGTCCAGGGCACTGACGGCAATGACACCTTGGACGGCTCACACGGCGGGGCGATCACCCTGATAGGTGGCGCGGGCAACGATACCTTGATCATCGTCGACCAGCGGTTTGCCTCGGTCGATGGCGGCAGCGGCACCGATACCCTGCTTTGGGCAGGCGGCGCGGCCACCATCGACCTGGGCAACCTGCACGGGCGTATCCACAACATCGAGGCCATCGACCTGAACACCACGGCGCCAGTAAGCCTGACCCTGGGCCTCTCGGACCTGCTCAGCGTGCTCTCGGCAGATGCCACTACCCTGCTGATCAAGGGCACCGCTCAGGACAGCCTGCACGTTACTGGGCACTGGCAGGCAGACGGTACCCAGCACTCAGCTGGCGTGAACTATCTTCAATACACCCCTCAAGAGGATCCGACCCACCACCTCTGGGTACAGAGTGGGATACAGATCGTGTGACATCGCCCTGCCCGCCCGTTGCCCTGACCTAAACGAAGGCAACAGGCGTGGCCCGGCACAACGGCCCATGGGCTCTCCGGGCGCCATGGTCGTGAAAAAACGACGGATATCAAGTAAGGGACAGCAGTGAATCGAAGGATAACTGGATGTTTGCGCCCGCCAGCCTGGTTGGCGCTGGCGGTGTTAACGACACACGTCTGTGCCCATGCCGCCCCACCTGACATCGACCCTGCCTTGCTGCGCATCAGCCCACGCCCTGATCGCCAGGCGGCTCAGGCGCCACGCTCGGCGCCCTCGGTGCGCAGCCCCATCGCCGAGGGCGGCTTTGACCTGAGCCAGGCCATTGCCCTGGCGGTGGAATGGCACCCGAGCATTACCCAGGCGGTCAGCCAGCTGTACCAGCAAGGCGAGGCCATCAACGCCGCCGAGGCCGGCTACCGGCCGCAGATCTCCGGCGGCGTGAAAGCCGGCGTGGACAGCGGCTACAACGGCGAGCGTGGTAGCCAGTCGCTGAGCCTGTCGCTCAAACAGATGCTGTATGACTTCGGCAAGGTCAGCAGCGCCGTGGACACCGCCCGCGCCCGCGCCGCACAGGCCCAGGCGCAGCTGTTGTTGGCCGTGGACCAAGTGGCCCGGGACACCGCCTATGCCTATGTGGAAATGCAGCGCTATCGGAGCCTGCTGGCCACGGCCGAAGACCAGGTACAAGGCCTGGGGCGTATCGTGGAGCTGGCCCGCCGGCGCAGCGACATGGGCGCCAGCACCCGCTCCGATGTGGTGCAAGCCCAGTCTCGGGTAGACGGCGGCCTGGCGACCCTGCAGGAATACCGCGCCGCCTATGCCCGCTGGCAAGCGACCCTGGCCAACCTGCTGGGCCGCGCGACCACGCCAGACGGCAGCGAAACCTACCCCCCAGCCTTGGCCAACGCCTGCCAGGCCGGCGAATCGGGCGGCGATACCCTGCCGGCGGTGCTGGCGGCCTTCGCCCAGCGCAACCAGGCCCAGGCCGAACTGGCCCAAGCCAGGGCCCAAGCGTTTCCCACGGTATCCCTGGAGCCCTCGGTGAATCATTACCTGGACAACGGCTACAACGAAGATAACCCCTACCTGGATCGCACCCAGGCGGGTATCTACCTGAACGTCGAAGTGCCCATCTACCAGGGTGGGGCCACCAGCGCCCGTAGCCGTGGCGCCAGCTATGCCTTAAGCGCCGCCGATGCCGCCGAGGACGCCGCCCGCTTGCAAGCGCGCCAAGGCTTGGCCGAAGCCCGAGTGCAAACCTTGAGCCTGGGCAACCGCCTTACCGCCTTGCAACAACGCCAGGGCCATATCAGTGAAGCCCGTGAGCTGTACGGGCATCAGTACCTGGAGCTGGGCACCCGGCCCCTGCTGGACCTGCTCAACGCTGAGCAGGAGATCTACCAGGCACGCTTCGACCTTACCAACACCGGCGCTGACCTGCGTCGGCTGCAAGTAGACTGCCTGTACAACAGTGGCGCCATGCGCCGCGCCTTTGCCCTGGAGGGGCGCAGCCTGCAAGGGGTGGAGGTATTGCCATGACTGACGTGAGCCCTGTTGCCCCACAGGTCGCGGCCAGCGGGTTGCCGCCTGTGGATTACGCACCCTGGAGGGAAGCGATTTTATTGGTGGCGCGGCATTACCGCCTGGACGTTTCCCCAGAAAGCGTGCGGTTGGCCTCGCTGAACCGGGACCAGCCCCTGGAACAGGTGATCCGGCAAATGGCGCGTCAGGCCGGGCTTACCGCCAAGTTCAGCGGCGCCGACGCCCGTGCCCTGAGCCGTTGGCGCATGCCGCTGGTCGTCGAACTGACCGATGGCCAGGTAGGCGTGGCGCAAGGGATCGGCGCAGAGGGTGAACTGGGGGTGGCGTTCAGTGGCGACCAAGGCCTGCAAAGCCGCCTGGCCTTGGCTGACCTGCCGGGCCAGCTGCGGCGGATCCTGGTGCTGCGCCCTAGCCGGCCCTTGGCGGATGCGCGCACCGATGAGCATATTCCACCTTACGACGAGCACTGGTTTCGCCGCATCGTACTGAGCGACCTTCGGCCTTATGGGCAGGTGATGCTGGCCTCGCTGGTGGCCAACCTGTTGGGCATGGCCGGTGTGCTGTTTTCCATGCAGGTGTACGACCGGGTGATACCGGCCGAATCGCTGCCCACCCTCTACGTGCTGTTTGGTGGAGTGATGCTGGCGGTGGCGTTTGATTTTCTGATGCGCCTGATGCGCCTACGCATCACCGATCTGCTGGGCAAGCGCGCTGACCTGCGGGTGTCGGATGTGGTGTACGGCCATGCCTTGCGCCTGCGCAATTCGGTACGGCCCCGCTCCACCGGTTCCTTCATTGCCCAGTTGCGGGAGCTGGAGCAGATCCGTGACCTGATCACCTCTAGCACCGCCACGGCTTTGGCCGATGTGCCGTTCTTTTTGCTGTTCGCCCTGGTGTTCTACCTGATCGGCGGGCCCTTGGTGATCATCCCCCTGGTGGCGCTGCTGGCCATGGTGATTCCCGGCGTACTGTGCCAGCGGCGCCTGGCGCGCCTGGCCAACGCCAACCTGCGCGAATCGGCCCTGCGCAACGCCATGCTGGTGGAGAGCATCCAGGGCCTGGACGACCTCAAAGGCTTGCAGGCCGAACAGCGCTTCCAGCAGCAATGGAACCGCTACAACGCCGCCTCCGCGCAAAGCAGCCTGCAACTGCGTACCCTCACCAATAGCCTGGTCACCTGGACCCAGAACGTGCAGAACGCAGTGTTCGCCGTGGTCATCGTGATAGGCGCGCCCATGGTGATTGACGGGGACATCACCACCGGCAGCCTGGTGGCGCTGTCGATGCTGGCGTCGCGGATGATGGCGCCCATGGCCCAGTTGACCCATGTGCTGACCCGCTGGCAGCAGGCCAAGGGCGCGCTGCAAGGGTTGGACAAACTCATGCGTTTGCCCATTGACCACCCCGAGGGCAGCAGCCGCGTACACCTACCCGCGATCCGCGGGGACTTCCAGCTGGCCCAGGCAACGTTCCGCTACAGCCCAGAAGCGCCAGTGGCGCTGACCGTCGACCAATTGCGCATTCGCCCTGGCGAGCGCATCGCCATTCTGGGCCGCAACGGCGCGGGCAAGTCCACCCTGCTCCAGGCCCTGGCCGGCAGTATGGACCTGGCCACCGGGAACATTACCCTGGACGGCATTGCCTTGAACCACATCGACCCGGCGGACCTGCGCCGTGACGTGGGCCTGCTGCTGCAACAGGCGCGCCTGTTCCATGGCACCCTGCGGGAAAACCTCACCCTCGGCGCTGGGCTTGCCAGCGATCAGGAACTGATCGCAGCCTTGGCGGCCACGGGTGCCCTGGACTTCGTGCGCCAATTGCCCAAGGGCCTGGACCACCTGCTGCATGAAGGCGGGCTGGGCTTGAGCGGTGGGCAGCGCCAGAGCCTGCTGATGGCACGCTTGCTGTTGCGCCAGCCACAGGTGCTGCTGCTGGACGAACCCACCGCGGCGCTGGATGACGTGACCGAACGCACGCTGCTCGAAGACCTGGCCAAATGGAGCCGTGGCCGCACCCTGGTGGTGGCGACCCACCGCGTCAGTGTGTTGCAGCTAGTGGAGCGGGTCATCGTGGTGGACAACGGCCGCATTCTGATCGACGACGCCCGGGATGCCGCCCTGGCCCAATTGCGCCAACCTGGAGGGCCACAGTGATGAAAGCTTCGACCGGTACCTCGCTGGCAACCTCGCCAGCCGGCACCCCTTCCTACCTGGACGGTAGCGACGATCGCGCCCTGACCCACTCCAGCTACGTGGTCGCCCTCACTGCCCTGATGCTGGCGGCCTTTATCGGCTGGGCCGCTACCTTCGAGGTAGTGGAAGTGTCCAACGGCACCGGTAAGGTGGTGCCCAGTTCCCGGGAGCAACTGATCCAGTCCCTTGAGGGGGGTATTCTGGCCTCCCTCAATGTAGCCGAAGGCGATGTGGTTCAGCGCGGCGACGTACTGGCCCAGTTGGACCCGACCAAGACCGAGTCCACCGTCGGAGAGAGTGAAGCCCGTTATCGCGCGGCCCTGGCCAGCGTGGTCCGGCTAAGGGCCGAGGCCAGTGACCAGGCACTGAGCTTTCCGCCTGCCCTGCAGACATCGGCAGAGCTGATACGCAGCGAAACCCAACTGTACAACAGCCGTCGGCGGGGGTTGGAGGCAACGCTGAACGGCATCAACGAATCCCTCAAGTTGGTGCGCAGCGAGCTGGCCATTACTGAAAACCTGGCCAAGATCGGTGCCTCTAGCCGAGTCGAAGTGATCCGCCTGAACCGGCAACGCTCGGAGCTCGAACTCAAGGCCAGCGAAGCGCGCTCAGAATACGTAGTGCGGGCTCGGGAGGAGTTGGCCAAGGCCAGCGCCGAGGCCGACAGCCTGGAGCAAGTGATACGGGGCCGGGCCGATTCGCTGTCGCGCCTGACCCTACGCTCGCCAGTGCGCGGCGTGGTCAAAGACATCGAGGTGACGACCCTGGGCGGAGTAGTGCCGCCCAACGGCCAACTGATGCAGATCGTGCCCATGGACGACCGCTTGCTGATCGAGGCGCGCATTGCCCCTCGGGACATTGCCTTCATTCACCCTGGGCAATCGGCCAAGGTGAAAATCACCGCTTATGACTATTCCATCTACGGCAGCCTGGACGGCACGGTAGCGAATATTTCACCGGACACCCTTCAGGACGAAGCCAAGCCGGACGTGTTCTATTACCGGGTGTACATCCGCACCGCCAGCGATGCCCTGCTTAACAAAGCCGGCACGGCCTTCCCTATCGTGCCCGGCATGATCGCCAGCGTGGACATTCGCACCGGCGCCAAGACCGTGCTCGATTACCTGCTAAAACCCCTCAACCGCGCCAAAGAGGCCCTGCGCGAGCGGTAGCGATATATCCCGTGTAGGAGCTGGCAAAGCCAGCGAACAGGGCCTTACGTGCCAGGCTGGGAACCCGATTCGCGAGCTTTGCTCGTTCCTACGGATTGAACGGCGCCCTCAGTTGGCCGCCAACTGGCTGCCATTGCCCTGCGTGGCTTGGAAGCGGGCCCATTCACGGGCGATTTCGTTGTAGGGCATAAAAATGCTTACCCGTGGCTGGCTGGCCAGGTCTGGGCGGCGCAGCCCTTGGAGGTCGCCCTTGGTCAGGTAGGCCACGTTGATCCCCACCGCATCGCCATCGGCGGCAAACACCGGCCCGCCAGACATACCCTTGGCCGTAGGGCCATTGTGGGTGGCGTAGAGCACGTTATCCGTGGTGCTCAAGCGGACCATGGCCGGCAGGGCCTGCCCCGCACCGGTAATAGGCACATACAACGAGTTAAACCCCACCGCCGTCAGTGTTTCGCCCGGGGTGTATTGGCGCCACTGGGGCGCACGCTCAGCCTTGTGACGGAAGAACTGCACGTCACCCCTGCCTTGGTACACCGAACCTGCCAGATAAGGCACGTGCTTGACCGTCACGGCGTAATCGTCATTCCACTGCACGGCGCTGCCCATCAGCATCAAAGGCAATGGCCCGCCGGAATGAACCACGAAGGCTTGGTCGTAAACAGGGTCCTTGAGATACGCGGTGGGCATTCCATTGCAGCCACTGAGCAGTGCGCAGGCTAAAAGAAAAGGTATTAAACGAAACATGATGGCTACTGGCTATAAGTTGAGGACGGGGGCGACTATGTCAGTGAGCCATCATGGGTACCAGCACCGACCGTCTGGATCCTAAGCGCAATAAAACCCCCTACGCTAAATTTCTGTCTCATTTAAATTCACTGCACCAACGGTACCACTGAAACACTTGATTTAGAGCGCTTTTAATGAGATTTATATCTGCTTTGCTTGGATCCTAAAAAGCTGACTAGAAGATCAGAAGATAGGATCCAGCCGAACGGTATATTAGCGCGCTAGATAATTATTCTGCCCGGCAACGCCGCCAAGAACTTGAGCCAATTGTCAGAGATATTTAACGCTGTGCCGGGCCGCCCCTGCGTTTATCCAATAAGCCATGCAAGCCCCTATGCGCTCGAATGAAGGCCAGTTAACATCCCCGTCGATTCCTGAGGCGCTGGTTGGCGCTTGAGCCAGATTCGCGCTACACCATGCCGACGGCACGTCTATGGCGAGCCGGTGGCGCCCCCTACCCTCTCTAGTAGCCCGACTTATGCGCCTGCCTTTGCGTCAGCCTCGTCGAAAGCCTGCTCGCCTGTTCCTGGCCGGCGCCGTACTGCTCGTGGTACTGGGCCTATGTGCGTGGCTGGCACGGCCACAACCCTTGCCCATGACGGTAATCAAGCCGGGGGCGGTGCCAGTACGGGTGGTTCAGGTGGCGGTGGCCGACGCGCCTCAATGGGTGTCGGCATTGGGCACGGTGGCCCCGCTGCAAAGCGTTACGGTGCGTGCCCAAGTGGATGGCATTCTTACGAAGGTATGGGTGCAAGAAGGGCAATTCGTGGAGAAGGGGCAATTGCTGGCCAGCATCGACGACAGGGCCCTGCGCGCCAGCGCCGACGAAGCCGCCGCCCTGGCCGCGCAAACCCGGGCGCGATTGAAGGTGGCTCAGGTGGACCTCAAGCGTTACACGGACCTCTCCCAGGACCGTGGTATCTCCCGCCAGCAGCTAGACCAGCAACAGGCGCTGTATGACCAACTGCGCGCCACCTTGCAAGGCAACGAAGCGGCCATGGCCGCGGTAACGGTGCAACTGTCCTATACCCAGATCCGCTCCCCACTGGCTGGGCGGGTGGGCATCCGTGCCGTGGATGAAGGCAATCTGCTTAGGGTCAGCGACGCCCAAGGGCTGTTCAGCGTGACCCAGATCGACCCCATCTCGGTGCAGTTCGCTGTGCCCCAGGCCTTGTTGCCCACCTTGCAAGGGCTGCTGCAACAAAAGGAACAGGCGCCGGTGCTGGCATACGCGGGTGGCGATATAAATGGCGATGCCAGCCTGGGCCAGGGGCGCTTGGGCCTGATCGACAACCAGGTGTCCAGCACCACCGGCACGGTTCGGGTCAAGGCGGCCTTCGACAACCCCCGCCAGTTACTGTGGCCTGGGCAATTGGTCAATGTGCGCTTGCAAACCCTGCTGCGGCGTAACGCGCTGGTGGTCCCCAATGTGGTGGTACAGCGCGGCCTTGAAGGGGCGTATGTGTACCGTGTCCGGGACGGGCGCGTAGACAGCGTGCCGATCAAGGTGGTGGACCAAACCCCCGAGCTCACCGTGGTAGAGGGGGTAGTCGCGGGGGATACGCTGGTCAGTGATGGCCAGTCGCGGCTCAAGCCGGGCGCCAAGGTGGAGGTGACGGCCGCGCCCGCGGAGGATACGCCCCCCACGGAGCCACAGCCATGAGCCGCCCGCGTTCGCTGTCGGCCTGGTGCATCGACCACCCTATCGCGACCTTGTTGCTGATGTTTGCTCTGGTGCTACTGGGGCTGATCGCCTTTCCCAAGCTACCGGTGGCGCCCCTGCCCCAAGCGGAATTCCCGACCATTCAGGTGATGGCGCAACTGCCCGGCGCCAGCCCCGAGACCATGGCCTCCTCCGTGGCCACGCCCCTGGAGGTGCAGTTCAG
Organism: Pseudomonas artemisiae; assembly: GCF_057128685.1. NCBI lineage: Bacteria > Pseudomonadati > Pseudomonadota > Gammaproteobacteria > Pseudomonadales > Pseudomonadaceae > Pseudomonas > Pseudomonas artemisiae. The sequence goes on along the minus strand of NZ_JBSKHS010000003.1, from coordinate 184,757 downwards.
CGCCATTGCGGGGATCAGCCAGATGACCTCCACCAGCGCCCTGGGCTCCACCAGCCTCACGCTGATGTTCACCTTGGGCAAAAACATCGACGCCGCCGCCCAAGAGGTGCAGGCGGCCATCAACACCGCCGCCGGCCGCTTGCCCCAAGACCTGCCTAACCTGCCCACCTGGCGCAAGGTCAACCCTGCCGACAGCCCCGTGTTGATGCTGGGCATCAGCTCCACCCAACTTACCGGCCCGGCCCTGAGCGACCAGGTGGAAACCCTGCTGGCGCGGCAGATCAGCCAGATCGAAGGCGTAGGCCAGGTGAACATCACCGGCCAGCAGCGCCCCGCTATTCGAGTGCAGGCCCAGGCAGACAAGCTCGCCGCGGTGGGCATCACCCTGGCGGATTTGCGCGCCGTGATCCAGGCCAGCAGCTTGAACCTGGCCAAGGGCGCGCTCTACGGGGACAGCCGCATTTCTACCTTCTCGGCCAACGATCAGCTGTTCGCGCCTGAAGATTACGCGGCGCTGATCGTGGCCTATCGGGACGGCGCCCCGGTGCATATGAGCGACGTGGCCACGGTGGTCGCTGGAGCAGAGAATGACTATGTGCAAGCCTGGTCGCAAGCGCAGCCTGGGGTGAACCTGGTGATCGCGCGCCAGCCAGGGGCGAATATCGTCGAGACCGTGGACCGGGTACAGGCTGCCTTGCCAGGGCTCAAAGCCCTATTGCCCGCCTCGGTGAAGATCAACGTGCTGCAAGACCGCACCCAAACCATCCGCGCCTCGCTGCACGAGGTAGAGCTGACCCTGCTGATCGCCATCGGCCTGGTGATCGCGGTGATGGCGCTGTTCCTGCGTCAGCTGTCGGCCACCTTGATCGTGTGCGCGGTGTTGGGCGTGTCCCTGGTGGCAAGCTTTGCCTGGATGTACCTGCTGGGCTTTAGCCTTAACAACCTGACCCTGGTGGCTATCGTGATCGCCGTAGGCTTTGTGGTGGACGACGCTATCGTGGTGGTGGAGAACATCCACCGCTACCTGGAGCAAGGCATGGCCCGGCGGGAGGCGGCTATCCGCGGCAGCAGCGAGATCAGCTTCACCGTGGTGTCCATCAGCTTTTCGTTGATCGCCGCTTTTATTCCCCTGTTGTTCATGGGCGGCGTGGTAGGCCGGCTGTTCAAGGAGTTCGCCCTTACGGCTACGTCTACCATTCTGGTGTCGGTGCTGGTGTCCCTTACCCTGGCGCCCACCCTGGCCGCGCTTTTTATGAGCGCCCCCAACCATGGCAAGCACCAGAGCGGTGGCTTAGGCGCGCGGCTATTGGCAGGCTATGACCGTTGGCTGGGCAAGGCGCTGGACCATCAACGGCTGATGCTGGGGGTGTTCGGCGTATCGTTGGCCCTGGCCATCGCCGGCTATGTCTACATTCCAAAAGGGTTCTTCCCGGTACAGGACACAGGCTTCGTGGGCGGCATCACCGAGGCGGCCGCCGACACCTCCTACCCGGCCATGGTCAGTAAGCACCTGGCCTTGGCCAAGATCATCGCCAGCGACCCGGCGGTGCGTACTTACTCCCATTCGGTGGGTGTATCGGGCAGCAACCAGACCGTGGCCAATGGGCGCTTCTGGATTTCCCTCAAGCCTCGGAGGGAGCGGGACGTGGACGTAGGCGAATTCATCGACCGCATTCGCCCGCAACTGGCCCAAGTGCCGGGCATCGTGCTTTACCTGCGGGCAGGCCAGGACATCAACCTAAGCTCCGGGCCTAGCCGGGGCCAGTACCAGTACGTGCTCAAGAGTAACGACGGCGACGCGCTCAACCTCTGGGCCCAGCGCCTGACCGAGGCCCTGCGCGGCAACCCGGCCTTGCGTGACCTCTCCAACGACTTGCAACTGGGCGGCAGCATCACTCCGGTGCATATCGACCGCGCCGCCGCGGCGCGTTTCGGCTTGACCACCGAGGATGTGGATCACGCCCTGTACGACGCCTTCGGCCAGCGCCAGGTCAGTGAATTCCAAACCCAGACCAACCAGTACAAGGTAATACTGGAGCTGGACGCTGCCCAGCGCGGCAAGGCCGAGAGCCTGAACTACTTTTATTTGCGTTCGCCGCTGACCCAAGAGCGAGTGCCGCTGGCGGCCATTGCCCAGGTGGGCGAAGCCAAGACCGGGCCCTTATCCATCGCCCACGATGGCATGTTCCCGGCAGCCAACCTCTCCTTCAACCTGGCCCCCGGCGTTGCCTTGGGCGATGCGGTAACGGCGCTTGAGCACACTCAGCGCGAGCTGGGCATGCCGGCTACGCTCACCGGTACCTTCCAGGGCGCGGCTCAGGCGTTTCGTAGCTCCCTGGCTAGCCAACCCTGGTTGATCCTGGCGGCCCTGGTGGCGGTGTACATCATCCTGGGCGTGCTCTACGAAAGCCTGGTTCACCCGCTCACCATCATCTCCACCCTGCCCTCCGCGGGCCTGGGGGCGCTGGCCTTGTTGTGGGCCTTGGGCCAAAGTTTTTCCATCATGGCGCTGATCGGCCTGGTGCTGCTGATCGGTATCGTCAAGAAAAACGGCATTTTGCTGATCGACTTCGCCCTTGATGCCCAGCGCAACCAAGGCCTGGCGCCCAGAGAAGCGATCCGCCAAGCCTGCCTGACGCGGCTGCGGCCTATCGTAATGACCACCCTGGCCGCCCTGCTGGGCGCCGTGCCCCTGATGGTGGGCTATGGCGCGGGCGCCGAGTTGCGCCAGCCGTTGGGCATCGCGGTGGTAGGGGGGCTGCTGGTGAGCCAACTGCTGACCCTGTTCACCACGCCGATCATCTACCTGCAACTCGAAGGCCTGTTCCATGGCCGTAACCGCTCTAGGGGTACTTCTTCAGCGGTGGTCTAAACTCATGTTCACCTATGCAGTGGAGACGCTTTATGTGTGAACGCCATCCGCCACGCCACCCGATCTTTTGCCTGATCCCACCCTATTTGCTCGACCGCATTGCCTTGCACGGCAGCAAGCCGCAGCGCGAGGCGGCGCTACGCACCCGGGCCAAGGACAACACCTTCCGCTCCTTGCGCATGACCGCGCGGATCAGCCGGCCCGCCACCCCCCAGGCCGCTACGGCCTTCGTGGGCAAGCGGCGCTCGATCTATACCGCCAATGGCGATGAAGTATTGCCCGGCGCACTGGTGCGTGGGGAAGGCCAGCCCGCCAGTGGCGATGCCGCCGTGGACGAAGCCTATGATGGCCTGGGCGCGACCTTTGACTTCTTCGCCGACGTCTTTGACCGTAACTCCATCGACGATGCGGGCATGGCCCTGGACGCCACCGTGCACTTTGGCCAGGCCTATAACAACGCGTTCTGGAACTCGGCGCAGATGGTATTCGGCGACGGCGACGGCGAACTGTTCAACCGCTTCACACTGGCCCTGGACGTGATAGGCCATGAGCTGGCCCACGGGGTGACCGAGGACGAAGCCAGGCTGCAATACTTCAACCAGTCTGGCGCGCTCAATGAGTCCATGTCCGACGTGTTCGGCTCGCTGATCAAGCAATACGCCGGCAAGCAGCGGGCCAAAGACGCCGACTGGCTGATCGGCAAGGGCCTGTTCACCCGCAAGATCAACGGCCAGGCCCTACGCTCCATGAAGGCGCCTGGCACCGCCTTCGACGACAAGGTCTTGGGCAAAGACCCGCAGCCGGGCCATATGGACGATTTCGTGCACACCTTCGACGACAATGGCGGCGTGCATATCAACTCCGGCATTCCCAACCACGCGTTTTACCAGGTGGCCACGCGCCTGGGTGGCTACGCCTGGGAAGAAGCCGGGCGGGTCTGGTACGAAGCCCTGCGCGACCCCAGACTGCGCCCCAATACCGGTTTCTTGCGCTTCGCTCGCATTACCTTCGATGTGGCCGGGCGCCTGTACGGCACGGGCAAAAAGCCACAGCAGGCGGTCAAGGAAGGCTGGGCAGCGGTGGGGATCGCGCTATGATGGCCGCACCCTATTGAGGAGCCATTGCCATGCGCATCTCGTTCTGTGAAACCGGCGGCGCGGCCTTTTTTCCGGGCCTGAGCAAGCCCCGCACGCTGGAAGTAGACACCCTCCCCGATCCGGACCAGCGTGAGCTGCGCACGCTGGTAGAGGCGTCGCGGTTTTTTGCCCTGCCGCAAAGCCGACAGCCCACCCGCGCCTCAAGGGGCGCCCAGCACTACACCCTGACCGTCAGCGAAGGCGAACGCGAACACACCGTGTGCCTGCTGGCACCGGTGGAGGCCGGCCCCTTGAAAGGGCTGGTGCAGTGCGTGCGCAAGCATGTCAAACCCCCAGCCGCGGTGAGCTAAGATTGCGCCAAAATCCGCCTCTACCAGGGTGGTTACGTGAGGCGCGGTGCTGCGCGAAGTAAAACCCCACGGCGCCTTGCCTGTTTAATCTGGAGCTTCCATGCCGCGTTACCCTACTACCCCCGATGGCCGTTATTTCGTAGTGCGTGGGCGGCTATGGCGGTGCAGCAACCCGGCCCTGGCGGAAGCCGATCGCCAGGCGTTGGTCAATGACCTGATGGACGCTCGCCGCGCAGTGAAGGCGGCTAGGGCGGCAAATGACCCCGCCGCGCTGAAAGCGGCCCGTGCGCAGGTGCAAGCCGCCAAGGTGGGCCTGGGTGAGCGTGGTCCGGTGTGGTGGAGCGATGGCGCCGCGGACTTTAACCGCCACATGGCGAAGAACAGCCCCTATGCCGCCTGGTTCGAGGCTTTTGAGTAAGGTGGTATTGGGCCTAGACCCGCGCCAGGCTGTCTAAACCACGCTTTTCGTAAGGTATTTTTCTGGTTGCTGAAGCGCTTCCGCTCGTCGGGTTACCTTAGGTTTTCAGGAACACTTCGCGCCATCACGGGCCCACATACCATGCCGCGTTTATTTCCATGGAGCAGATCATGAAAGCGATTGTTTATAACGGCCCTCACGACGTTAGCGTTCAAAACGTACCCGATGCCCGTATCGAAAAGCCCACGGATGTGCTGGTGCGCGTAACCACCACTAACATTTGCGGCTCCGACTTGCACATGTACGAAGGCCGCACCAGCTTCGAAACCGGCCGCATCTTCGGCCACGAAAACATGGGTGAAGTCATTGCCGTAGGCCAGGGCGTGGACCGCGTAAAGGTCGGCGACCGCGTGTGCCTGCCGTTTAACATCGGTTGCGGTTTCTGCGCCAACTGCGAGAAAGGCCTGACTGGCTTCTGCCTGACCGCCAACCCAGGTAGCGCTGGTGCCGCCTATGGCTTCGCGGAAATGGGCCCTTACCAGGGTGGCCAGGCCGAACTGCTGCGTGTGCCTTACGGCGACTTCAACTGCCTGGTGCTGCCTGAGGACGCCCAGGAAAAAGAAGACGACTACGTGATGCTGTCGGACATCTTCCCCACCGGCTGGCACGCCACTGAACTGGCGGGCCTGATGCCAGGTGAAAGTATTGCCATCTACGGGGCTGGCCCTGTGGGCCTGATGGCTGCCCATGCCGCCATGATCAAAGGCGCCTCACAGGTATTCGTGGTAGACAACCACCCAGACCGCTTGAAGCTCGCCACCCAAATGGGCGCAATCGCGATCAACTCGGTAGAAAGCGAAGCCGTGGACCAGATCCTCAACTACACCAACGGCTTGGGTACTGACCGTGGCTGTGAATGCGTGGGCTACCAGTGCTGCGACAAACATGGCCATGAAGCCAACCACCTGACCATGAACAACTTGGTCGCCTCTACCAAGGCCACGGGGGGTATCGGTGTCGTGGGCGTGTTCGTACCTCAGGACCCAGGCGCCCAGAGCGACCTGGCCAAAGAAGGCAAAATGGCCTTCGACTTCGGCTCGTTCTGGTTCAAAGGCCAGTCCATCCGTACCGGCCAGGCTAACGTGAAACAGTACAATCGCCGCCTGGCCGAGCTGATCCACCACGGCCGCGCCAACCCGTCACAGATTATCTCCCACCGCCTGAGCCTGACCCAGGGCCCAGACGCCTACAAGCACTTCGATAACCGTGATGCAGGCTGGACTAAAGTGGTACTCAAGCCTGCGGCCTAAGGCCCCTGCCTCCAGCGCTGCTAGCTTAGCGGCGCTGTTATTGAGTCAGGTCCTTGATCAAGGCCTGACTCTCTATCGTGGAAATGCCTACCAAAGCAGCCCGTAACACCTCTGGCTCCGTTCGGTATTTCAACGGCGTATAGCCGAAGGTATTTGCGCTATTGAAAGGGGTGATCCAGTCACGCTTTTGCCAAACCCGCTGTCCGTTCTGAGTCATCACCGCTGTAGCAGCTATTTTTGGATACATCACGCTACTAAAGCCCTGAGTAAGGGCAAACCCCCAATCCGCCACTGTTAATTGCACAACGCCGTCCGCAGGGTCGTTCTCGCCTACTACTTTAAAGCGCCCAGTGACCGCCAGTTGGTCTTCGAAACTCTTCTTGAGTAATACGCCTAGGTCAATACCGGCGCTGCTCATGTTATGCAGGATCGCTTGGGAAGTTGGCATAGCCGCTAGCTCGCCAGCTTTCATACCCGCTGCCAGTCCAGCGCCGCTCAATGCTGCCTGACCCAGCTTGGATGCCCCCATTGCAGCCCCAGCCGCGACCCCAGCCCCTGCTCCAAGGGCGGCGCCCCATGCTTGTTCGCGGCCGATGTAATTGAATTCCTTTACCGACCATATGACCGGTAGCACCTTAACCGTTCGTATGGGTGGATGAGCTTCGGCCTCGAACCGTTGGTTGCCACAGCCGGCGAGTACCAACCCAGCTAACAGTACCACTGCTACGTTTTTTATAAACATCCTTGATCCCTAAATTCGACGTACCGCTTGTTGTGTCAGGTGACGCATGCGCGCCCAGCACGTATTTGTCGACTTTCTAACGGAAAGCTTTAGGGGTACGGCACTCTACGCGGTTACGTTGCTGAACGAGATAAGGTGGGGTTGCCTAATTCGGCTGCACGTTATAAGCACGCCGCTGTCTGAATGATTGCAAAGATAATTATCCAGACATGAGGCATTTATGACCGACCCACGCAATATCGCACACGATAAAAAAGTGCAGGAAGAGAAGAAGCACAACCACGAAGAAATCGCGCCTGATGCCGTGCACGAGCCGCAACCGGGCATGAAGCCTAAGCTGAAAGAACACGACAAGCACGAAGACGAAAACGCTTGATACCCGTGTAGGTTTGCGGGGGTTTACCTTAACCCCCCAGACACCTCCAGGTGGCTACCGGACGTATAAGAAGCGGCATCACTGAGCAGCCAAAGCACGGCCTCAGCCACTTCATCGGCCGTTCCAGGCCGGCCTAAGGGCGTATTGACGCCTCGCTCCCATGCGCGCCCTGGCTGACCGCCGGAGGCATGAATGTCGGTGTCGATCAAGCCTGGGCGAACCGCGTTGACCCGTATGCCTTCAGGGCCAAGCTCTTTGGCTAACCCCGTGACCAAGGTATCGACTGCGGCTTTACTGCCTGCGTAGTCCACGTACTCCCCAGGAGAACCCAGCACAGCGGCCATTGAGGTCACTAGCACCAAGGAGCCGCCTTCGCCGCCACGGCTTTTCATCATGCGCCGTGCGGCTTCGCGTGCGCACAGGTAAGGGCCGAGCACATTGACATTGAACATCTGCTGCAAGCGTTCCAGGGGCATGTCCGCCAGCATCGACGGTGGCGCGACTATCCCAGCGTTGACTACAGCGCCAGTAAGGGCGCCCAGGCGGTCGGCTTCAGCGAACATCCGCAATACGTCCGCTTCCACGGCTACATTACCTTGCACCGCCCGCGCTTGGCCGCCAGCGCCCTCTATATGGGTAACCACCTCATCGGCGGCGGCCTGGTTGTTCAGGTAATTGACCATCACGGCCCAGCCCGCGGCAGCGGCCTTGATGGCGGTGGCCCGGCCAATGCCACGACTGGCACCGGTGATCAGCAGCACAGGGGGTGTCATCGTATTGTTCCTCAAACGCTTATACACGGCTGAACAAGCCTAGCGCACCTGCGTAAGGGGCGCGCATTCCGGGCCCTACCCCTCCCCCAGACGGTAGCCCACGCCCGGTTCGGTCACGATAAACCGGGGTGCTGTGGCATCGTCGTTGAGCTTACGGCGCAGGTGGCCTACCACAATGCGCAGGTAATGGCTTTTGTCGGCATGGCTGGGGCCCCACACATCGGTAAGCAGCTGGTGCTGGGTAATCAGCCGCCCTGGGTAGCGAGCCAGCAGCCAGAGTACGGCGTACTCCTTGCGGGTGAGCTCTACCTCCTGGCCGGCCAGGGTTACCCGACGGGCATTGGCGTCGATGCGCAACGGGCCTACCTCGACGGTGGCTTCGGTACTGGGCACCCCGGTGGCTACCCGTAACAGGGCGCGCACCCGGGCGAGAAATTCCTGAATACCGAAGGGTTTGGTCACGTAGTCGTTGGCGCCTGCGTCCAGCGCCTGCACCTTTTGCGCTTCGCTGGCCCGCACCGACAGCACGATCACCGGCACGCTAGACCAACCACGGACCTCCCGCAGCACCTCCTGGCCATCCAGGTCAGGCAGGCCAAGGTCCAGCACGATCAGGTCAGGGCGGGCCAATGCGGCCTGGGTCAAGCCGTCGGTACCGGTGGCCGCCTCGATCACTTGATAACCTTGGGAAGCCAAGCTGATGCGTAGAAACTTGCGGATCTGCGGTTCATCGTCCACAACCAGCACGGTGGCTTTATCGCTCATGGGGGTTCACGTGTCTGCCGATGGCTGGGAAGGTAATGGCAGCCGCAGGGCGATACAAGTGCCTTGGCCCTCGATGCCTGGCCCAACGTCCACATGGCCGCCATGGGCGCCCACCATGCCTTGGCAAATCGCCAGGCCTAGGCCGGTGCCCTGGCCACCTCGGTCGCCCCGGGCAACGGTGTAAAACATGTCAAAGATCTTCGCCCGCTCATCCTCTGGAATGCCGGGCCCTTGATCCTTGACGCTGAACACTAAGCACTCACTTGCCACCGCTGCCGCTATTTCAATGCGCCCATGGGGTGGCGAAAAGCGCGCGGCGTTTTCAATCACGTTCACCAAGGCTTGCTCGATCAGCGCCGCATGTACATACAACAACGGCAAGGCTGGAGGCGAGATTACCGCCACCGACAAGGGTTGCAACAGCGTACGCAGGCGGCCTACCGCGCTGCCCAGAATGTCCCCCGGCGCGACCCAATCCCGCGCCAGCTTCAACGCGCCATGGCCCAGGCGGGTCATGTCCAGCAGGTTCTGGATGTAGCGGTCCAGCCGTTCAGCCTCGGCCTGGGTGCCTTGGAGCAGATCCAGGCGGTCGGCGGGGCTGATCACTTCACCTAAGGTCAACAGGCTGTCGATACTGCCGCGCATGGCGGTCAGAGGTGTGCGCAGGTCGTGGGACACCGATGCCAGCAAGGCGCTGCGCAGTTGCTCGGTTTCCCCATGCAGCCGGGCGGCTTCCAGATCTTGGGCGAGGTTGGCACGTGCCAGGGCTTGAGCAAGCGGTTGGCTTAGGGCCGCCAATAGCCGCCGTTGCTGGCCGTTCAGGGCGCCCTCGCGCTGCTCGGCCACGGCCACCAACGCCAACACTTGCCCTTCCAGTGCTACCGGCCACCACCACCAGCGCCCCGAGGGCAAGGTACCGGTGCCTTTGCCAGCGGGCTGATCGTGGCGCCAGGCCCAGTCCGCGGCGGCGCGTTCGGTTTCCTGATAGGCCTGGGTGCTTTGCCGCGCCCCAGGCGGAGCCTCCAGCAAGCGGATGTCCAGGCCGCTCCAGCCTTGCAGGTGGTGGCTGGCGGCACTGAGTACCGCCTGGCGATCGGTGGCGGCAGCCAGGCTACGGCACAGCTCCAGCAACTGCGCGGTTTGCGCCTGGGCTTCACGCAGGGCACTGAGTTGACGCCGTTGCCGCGCGGCGAGGTTACCGGTGAGCGCAGCCATCAGCAGAAAGAACAGCAGCGTGAGCACGTCCTCTTCCCGCTGGATACGCAGCGAAAAGTTAGGCGGTATAAACAAAAAATCGTAGGCCACAAAGGACAATACCGCGCTGGCCAACGCAGGCCCCAGGCTACTGCGCACCGCCACCAGTAGCACCGCGGCCAGGAACACCAGGGAGATGTTAGGCAGCGCCATTACCTGGGCCACGCCCCAGGCAAGCCCGCTGGCAAAAGCGGTGGCTACAAGGGCCAGCCCGTAGTCTCGCCAGCGCCAGGTCCAGCCGGGCCGCGCCACACGCGCAGCGGCGGTATCGGTACGGTTGAGCACGTTGATCTCCAGCCCCTGCGCCTCCCCTAACAGGCGCGCTGACAGCCCCCGGCGAGGCCAGCGGCGACGGGACTGGCCCACCAACAGCACACTGGCGCGGCGGTCGGCGGCATGCTGCACTAAGGTACGGGCCACGCCGCTTGCGCGTAGCACCACGACCTCCGCGCCAAGGCGCTCGGCGAGCTGTTGGGCCTGATGCAAGTGCTGGCGAGCCTCCTCGCTGTGCGCTTTACCGTCGTCCACATGCACCAGGGACCAAGGCACGTGGCGGTTTTGCGCAACCCGGCTGGCATGGCGCACCAGGCGTTCGGCCTGGGCATCGCCCTTCACCCCTACCAACAGGCGGCCACGTACTGTTGGGGCGGCCTGGCCCAAACGTTGGTAGCCTTGGGTCAAGTCCGCGTCCACCTGGGCGGCGGCGGTCTGCATGGCCAGTTCGCGCAGGGCACTTAAATTGGTTTGGGTAAAAAACGCCTCGATGGCTGCCCGAGCCTGTTCGGGCACGTACACTTTGCCGTCACGCAGCCGCTCCAGCAGCTCACGGGGCGGCAGGTCCACCAGTAGTAACTCATCAGCCCCTTGCAGCACCCAGTCCGGCACGGTTTCCCGCACCCGTACACCGGTGATGCCCAGTACCTGGTCGTTGAGGCTTTCCAAATGCTGCACGTTGACCGTGGTGTACACATCAATGCCTGCGGCCAGCAGCTCTTGCACGTCCTGCCACCGCTTGGCATGGCGGCTGCCGGGGACGTTGCTGTGGGCCAGCTCATCGACCAATGCCAGCCTCGGCGCGGCGTCAAGTAGCCCATCGAGGTCCATTTCCTCGATGGGCAGGTCGCGGTAGCTCACCCGCCGCAAGGGTTGCTGCGCCAGGCCGGCGAGCAAGGCTTCGGTTTCCGCCCGGCCGTGGGTTTCCACGACCCCCGCCAGCACCTGCATGCCCTGGCGCTGTTGGGCATGGGCGGCTTGCAACATCGCGTAGGTTTTACCCACGCCTGGAGCGGCGCCCAGGAACACTTTCAGGCGGCCACGGCCAATGCGAGGCAAGGCGGCTAGCAAGGCATCGGCGCGGCCTGCGTCACTCATCAAAAGGGCTCGCTATGGTCAGGGTTGGGAAGGCATGGCTTGCAGGGCAAGGTTCAACGCCAGCACATTAACCACAGGTGGGCCAAACAGTGAAGTGTCTGTGTGCTGGGCAATCAGCGCCCGTACCTGTTGCTCCGGCAGGTGCCGGGCCGCCGCCACACGGGCGGCCTGGTAATCAGCGGCCACCGGCGACAGGTGAGGGTCCAGCCCGCTGCCGCTGGTGGTGAGCAGCGCCAGGGGCACCGGCCCTTGGCCATCGACGTATAAGGCGTCTGCGGCGCCCTTCACGCGCTCGGCCAGGGCAGGGTTGCTCGGCGCCAGGTTGCTGGCACCACTGGCCACGGTGGCGTAATCCCCCGCCGACGGCCGGGGCTGGAACCACTTGGCATCGGTAAAGCCTTGGGCAATCAAGGCCGAGCCACTGGGTTTGCCCATGGCGTCGTACACCAGGCTGCCGTTGGCCTGTTCCGGGAAGGCCACTTGGGCGATGCCGGTCACCGCCAGTGGATAAACGATGCCGGTGATCAGGGTCATCAGCAGCACCAGGGCAAACGCGGGGCGTAACAAGGTGATCATGTGCAAAGCTCCAATAAGGGATCAAGCCAGGTGCAAGGCGCTCAACAACAGGTCGATGGCCTTGATGCCCAGGAACGGCACCACCAGCCCGCCCAGGCCGTAGATCAGCAGGTTGCGGCGCAGCAAATGAGCAGCGCTGGCGGCTTGCACCCTCACCCCGCGCAGGGCCAGGGGAATCAGCGCAACGATGATCAAGGCATTGAAAATGATCGCCGAAAGGATGGCGCTACGCGGGCTGGCCAGCCCCATCACGTTCAGTACGCCTAGCTGCGGGTAGATAGCCGCGAACAGCGCCGGCAGGATGGCAAAGTACTTGGCCACGTCGTTGGCGATGGAAAAGGTAGTAAGCGCGCCACGGGTCACCAGCAGCTCCTTGCCGATGCGCACCACATCCAGCAGCTTGGTGGGGTCGCTGTCCAGGTCCACCATGTTGGCGGCCTCACGGGCGGCCTGGGTACCGTCGTTCATGGCCATGCCCACGTCGGCCTGGGCCAGGGCTGGGGCGTCGTTGGCGCCGTCGCCGCACATGGCGACCAGGCGGCCATCGCCCTGCTCGCTGCGAATACGCGCCAGCTTCTTCTCCGGCGTGGCTTCGGCGATCACGTCGTCCACGCCCGCTTCGGCGGCGATGGCCGCGGCGGTGAGGGGGTTGTCCCCTGTCACCATCACCGTGCGAATACCCAGCTGACGCAATTCCTCAAAGCGCTCGCGAATACCCGGCTTGACCACGTCCTTAAGGTGGATGGCGCCCAACAGGCGCTGGTCCCGGCATACCAACAAGGGTGTGCCGCCGCTTTGGGCGATGTTGTCCACTTCCCGGGCCAGGGCCGCGGGCAGCTCCAGGCGGGTCATGTCCACATAGGCCAGCAAGGAATCCACCGCCCCCTTGCGGTACTGTTCTTGCCCGTAGTCCACCCCCGAGAGCCGGGTTTGTGCGCTAAAAGCCACAGGCGTGAAGGTAGCGGTGGCGGGCTCTTCCATGCTGTGCAAGCGGCGCAGGAACTCCACGATGGACTTGCCTTCGGCGGTTTCATCCCCCAGCGACGCCAGCAAGGCACCTCGGGCCAACTCCATGGCCGTCACCCCAGGGGCGGCGTAGAGCGCGCTGCAACGGCGGTTACCGAAGGTGATGGTGCCGGTTTTATCCAGCAGCAGCACGTGCACGTCCCCTGCGGCTTCCACCGCCCGGCCGGATTTAGCGATCACGTTTAGCCGCACCAGGCGGTCCATGCCGGCAATACCGATGGCCGAGAGCAGGCCGCCGATGGTGGTAGGAATCAAGGTCACTAACAGCGCCACCAGGAACACCAGCGGCAAGCTGCCGCCGGAGAACCGGGCGAAGGGTTGCAGGGTGACGACCACCAGCAGGAAGATCAGCGTCAGGCCAATGAGCAGGATATCCAGGGCCACTTCGTTGGGGGTTTTCTGCCGACGGGCGCCTTCTACCAAGGCAATCATCCGGTCCAGGGTGGATTCACCCGGCTCGGTGGTCATGCGCACCACCAGCCAGTCCGACACCACCTGGGTATTACCGGTGACCGCCGAGCGATCGCCGCCGGATTCCCGAATCACTGGCGCGGACTCACCAGTGATGGCCGCTTCGTTGACCGCGGCGATACCTTCGATCACCTCGCCATCACCGGGGATCATCTGCCCGGCTTCGACCCGCACCACGTCCCCCTTGCGCAGGTCAGTGGCCGGTACGCTTTCGTACAGCCCACCGGCCATGCGTCTACGTGCTTCCAGGCCTTGGCTGCCAGCCTTAAGGCTATCGGCGCGGGCCTTGCCACGGCCCTCCGCGAGGGCTTCTGCAAAGTTAGCGAACAGCACGGTGAACCACAGCCACAAGGCAATCTGCACCGCGATACCGGTGGGTACGGCCGGGTCAGGCACGGTGCAGAGCACGGTGGTCAGTACAGCGGTGAGCTCCACCACCAACATGACTGGCGAGCGCTTGAGCTGGCGTGGGTCGAGCTTGACGAACGCCTGTACCAACGCCGGGCGCCACAGGGCGCTCATGGACGTTTTAGCCAGCGTTTGAACCTTGGGTGTCACTTGGATAGTCATGATGTTCCAGGCCTCAGAAACCCAAACTCAGGTGCTCAGCGATCGGTCCCAGCGCCAGGGCGGGAAGAAATGTCAGCCCACCTACCAGCAAGAGGGTGACCGTCAGCAGCACCGTGAACAGGACCCCATGGGTGGGGAAAGTATTGCCATTGATCGGCGCTGCGTTCTTCATGGCCAGGCTCCCGGCCAACGCCAGTACCGGCAGGATGTAACCGAACCGGCCCAGCAGCATGGCCAGCCCCAGCATCAGGTTATGGAACGCGGTATTAACGCTCAGGCCACCGAAGGCCGAGCCGTTGTTGGCCGTGGCCGAGGTGTAGGCGTAGAGCAGTTGGCTAAACCCATGGGCGCCTGGGTTGCTCACGCTGGCCGCCGGCCCTGGTAGCGAGGCGGCAATAGCACCCAGCACCAGCACGCCCAGTGGCATCACCAACAGCGTGACCACCAGCAGTTGCACCTCCCGGGCCTGGAGTTTCTTGCCCAGGTATTCCGGCGTGCGGCCAATCATTAACCCGGCCAGAAACACCGCGATCAACACGTTCAGTAGCATGCCGTACAGGCCCGCGCCCACGCCGCCGAACACCACTTCGCCCAGCATCATGTTGGCCATGGCCACCATGCCGCTCAAGGGGTTAAGGCTGTCGTGCATGGCGTTGACCGAACCATTGGACGCCGCCGTGGTGGTGACCGACCAGAGCACGCTGGCGGTGGTGCCGAAGCGGCTTTCCTTGCCTTCCAGTGGCGCGGTTTGCTCGACCAGGGGCAGGTTCAGGGTAGGGTTGGGCTGGTATTCGGCCCACAGCGAAACCGCGCCGCCGATCAACAGCAACGCCGTCATGCACGCGATGATCGCGCGGCTCTGGCGCAGGTCTTTCACGTAATGGCCGAAGGTGAACACCAGCGCGGCGGGAATCATAATGATCGACGCCAGCTCCAACAGGTTGCTCAGGGCGGTAGGGTTTTCGAAGGGGTGGGTGGAGTTCATACCAAAGAAGCCGCCGCCATTGGTACCCAACTGCTTGATAGCGATCTGGCTAGCCGCCGGCCCCAAGGGAATGACCTGGTCCACTCCTTGTAGCGTAACCGCATGAACATAATGCGCCAGGGTTTGCGGCACCCCTTGCCATACCAGCGCCAAGGCCAGCAGCAGGCACAGCGGCAGCAAGCCATACAGCGTGGCCCGGGTCATGTCGGCCCAGAAGTTACCAATGGCGTGCGCCGAACGCCGACCAATGCCGCGGCATAGAGCAACCAGCACGGCCAGGCCGGTGGCCGCACTGACGAAGTTCTGCACGGTCAACCCGGCCATCTGGCTCAGGTACGACAGCGATGCCTCACCGCTGTAGGCCTGCCAGTTGGTGTTGGTCATAAAGCTGACCGCCGTGTTGAACGCCAGGGTCCACTCCATGCCGGGGAAATGCTGGTCATTGAGCGGCAGCGCGCCTTGGCACATCAGCAGCACCCACAACACCACAAAGCCTGCGGCGTTGAACGCCAGCAGCGCCAGGGCGTACTTTTGCCAGCTTTGCTCGGCATTGGCATCCACGCCCGCCACGCGGTAGCAGCCCCGCTCCACCGGCCCCAGCACCGGCGACAACCAGGTGCGCTGGCCTTCCATCACCTTGTAATAGAACCGCCCCAGCCAAGGCGCCGGTAACAACACTGCCGCAAGAAAGGCCAGGATCAAGCCATAGTCGTAACCGTGCATGGCCTACCCCCGATCCGCGCGCAATAGCGCAACCAGCAGGTAGGCGAACAGGCCCATGGCAAGGAACAGCGAAATCCAGTCCAGAACAGTCATTGCAATCTCCAGGTTGCGGTGAGCGCCGCTTGGCCTGAAGTGTCTGCGCGCTGGGCGTAAAGTCTCTAGAGCGGGCCAGGTGGGCCGGCATAAAGAATGCGTAATTTTCAACCATCGGCGCGACGGCGCTTTACAGGCCCCGTGCTTGAGCGCCTCCAATACCTAGCCTTTGCCCATAACGCCCGGCGCGTTATGCTGGCTGCCACTTTATGTCTTCAGGCTGCGGTCGACGACTCCCCTTTGCTGCCAACCTGGGCTTCGCCATGACCCTACGCTGTTCATTTGCACTGCTCTTCACTGCCGCCCTTTGCCCCCTGGCCGCCCAGGCCAATGGCATGGTGCAACCCGGCTGGGCGCCCATCGCTGAACAAGCGCTGGGGGAAATCCGCGCGGCGGTGCTGCGGGCGCAACCGGCCGCCGTCAAAGCCAGCCAGAACGCCGCGCGGCCTGGCACTGCCCAGCCGGTGATCGACGGCTTTATCGCGGCCCAAGGCTCAGGCACAGCCGTGGACGCCGCCAATGGCCGGCTGGACCAACTGCTGGCGCCCTTGGGGCTTGTGCCCCGCAACCCATCTGGGGCGCCCGGCAACGGCGCCGACCGCGTGGCCCAAGCCTTTAGCTTGGGCAATGCCACCGCGCAATTGGCCGAGAGTGTGTATGGCGGTGCACCCGGTGGCGCCGCTTATGCCGCGTGGTGGGCCTATCGGCAGCCTGGGGCTACCCCGGAGCAAGCGGTGGCGGTGGGCTGGCTGGCCGGTACCGGTATCTGGGCCGCGCAAAACGATGCCAACGGCCTTGGCGTTACCCCTCAGCTGAGCCAGCGCACCAGCCTGGCCGCGGCCTTGGGTGGCGTTGCGGTAGCCGCCGCGGGTGGCGACGACAACGCCCTGCGCGGCCTGTTTTTCGACACAGGCGCGGCGGTGTTGATACAAGACGGCGCTCAGGTGTACTGCCTATCTGCAACCCTGCAATGCCAACAGCCTTTCGCTAAAGCCGCCAAGCTGGAGGCCGACCCGCCCAACCTGCCCAAACCTGTCGGCGCCTTGCCCTTGAACGCGGGGTGGGCTCTGGCCTGGCAATGGACGAGCCCGCCCACTCAAGGGGTGTTCTACCCTGCCGTGGCGCTTACCCAAGCCATGCCCCCGGCTGTACCTGAAACCGCCGCGCTACCCCAGGCACAAACAGCGCAGGCCACCGCTACAACCGGCACCCGCTATGCGTGCACCAAAGGCGCCGACACCCGCGCCATCTGGGTCGAACCCGGGGAGCCGGGCACCAATTCGGTGTGCAAAACCCTTTACCAGGTCGACCAAACCCGCGCCGTGCTGTGGAATGCCAAGCAGCATTCGCACGTGTGCCAGGCCAAGGCTCAGGCGCAGGTTGATCGGGAAAAAGCGCGGGGGTATCAGTGTGGGGTAGTTGGGCGCTAGGGTCAGCCCTCAGTGGGCTGCACTAGCGCCAACACCGCCTCAATAAAAGCACCTGGCGCTTCCTGCGGCACGTTATGCCCTATCCCGGCTAGCACTTCGCGCTGGTACGGCCCGGTAAAGTGTTTGGCGCTGTGGTCTTCAAAGGGTGCGGGGGCCACGCCGTCGTTGCCACCTTCAAGCACATAGGTGGGCACGCTGATAACCGGTTGCTGGGCCAGTTGGGCTTCGATGGCTTGATAGGCGGGGTCTCCCGGTACCAGGCCGAAGCGGTGGCGGTAGGAGTGCACCACCACCTCGACGAAATCTGGATTGGCGAAGGACTGGGCGGTGTGGGCGAAGGTGCGTTCACCGAAGGACCATTGCGGCGACCACAAGCGCCATAGCAAACGGCAGAAGGCGTCGCGGTTGGCCTCCAGCCCCGCTCGGCCGCGCTCGCCGTGCAGGTAATACTGGTACCACAGCTGATGCTCTACGTCCGGCAGGGCAGGCGTGTTCGCCTGGGCGATGTTTTGCAGGTTATACCCAGTGCCAGCACTCACCAAGCCGCGCACCCGCTCTGGCCATAGCGCGGCCACCACGCAGGCGGCCCGGCCACCCCAGTCGTAACCGCCAAGCACGGCCTGCTCGATCTCCAGGGCATCGAGCAGGGCCAGCAAGTCTGCGCCCAAGGCGGCCTGCTCCCCCGACCTGGGCGTATCGGTGCTTAAAAAGCGTGTAGGGCCATACCCACGCAGCCAAGGAATCACGCAGCGCAACCCCTCGGCCGCCAGTGGCTTGGCTACAGCCTCGTAGGCCTGTACGTCATAGGGAAAACCATGCAGCAGCACCACCGGCGTACCCTCGCTGGGGCCTACTTCCAGGTAGGCCATCTCAAGAACACCTGCTGTTACCTTTTTCATAAGGGGCTCCGCGTTGGCCGGGGTTTGGTCAGCTCTTGAAAATATCCACTCATCGGTACCACGAGTTCACCCGCGGCCGAGCACTGCTAGCCGCTGTCGGCACGCATGCCAATCGGTTCGTTAATATGGAGCTATAACGTTGAGCCTGTCCTAGGCACTATCGCTTATCTGCCCTTGGCGCGGCCTAAAGGCTGCCACTCACCCCTGCCGCGCTTGCAACTCGATAAACAACGCCTCCACCTTTTCCCGCGCCCAGGGAGTTTTGCGCAGGAACGTCAGGCTGGACTTGATGCTCGGGTCGTTCTTGAAGCAGCGGATATCCACCCGCTTGGCAAGCTCCGGCCAACCGTGGTGGGCCACCAGTTCGGTCAGCAATTGTTCGAGGGTAATGCCGTGAAGCGGATTGTTCGCAGGCTGGGTCATGGGCAGGTAACAGGCAGGGATCAATAAGCCGCAGCTTAGTGCAACCGAGCGTACAAGGCCATGGTTGGAGGCCTTAAGGCGCGGCAGGGCACAAACTGCTTGCACAACCGTCGCTTTCGGATAGTATCTGGTATACCGTAATACGAAGAACCATTTGAACCGTTGAGTTCGTTAGCACAAGGGGAATCACTGTGGGCTTTGAAATCCGCAAGATCGTCACGTACACCGAGCAAACCTTTATCGAAGGCGGCAAAGCTGCAGACAAGCCGGTGACCATGGTCGGGCTGGCCGTGGTGATCAAAAACCCTTGGGTGGGGGCCTTCGTGGAAGACCTCAAGCCGCAGATCAAAGCCAATTGCTCTGAGTTGGGCGCCTTGATGGTCGAGCAGCTCACGGCAGCCATTGGCGGTGCCGGGCGCATCGAGGCTTACGGCAAAGCGGCGGTGGTAGGTGCTGACGGCGAGATCGAGCATGCCTCGGCGGTGATCCACACCCTGCGCTTTGGCAATCACTACCGCGAGGCGGTACAAGCCAAGAGCTACCTAAGCTTCACCAACAAGCGCGGCGCCCCTGGCACGTCGATTCAGGTCCCTATGATGCACAAGGATGACGAAGGCTTGCGCTCGCACTACATCACCCTGGAAATGAAAATCGAAGACGCACCCCGCGCCGACGAGATCGTAGTGGTGCTGGGCGCGGCCGATGGCGGTCGGCTGCACCCCAGGATCGGCAATCGTTACATGGACCACGAAGAGCTGGCCGCGGAAAAGGCGCAGCAGTGATGAACGCCCAGGCCACTGAGTGGACAGCCGCGGGCACCGCGTTCCAGGTGACCGGGGAGGGCGAGCCCGTGGTGCTGATTCACGGGGTAGGCCTGACCAAGGACATGTGGGCCGGCCAGGTGGTCGGCCTGGCCGGTAGCTACCAAGTGATCACGTACGACATGCTGGGCCATGGCGAAAGCGCCATGCCCCACGCCGATACTGGCCTGGAAGGCTATGCCGACCAGTTGGCGGAGTTGCTGGCTCATCTGGAGGTTGACCGGGCCCACGTGGTGGGGTTTTCCATGGGTGGGCTGGTGGCGCGCGCCTTCGCCTTGCATTACCCCGCCCGGCTGGTGTCGCTGGTGGTGCTCAACAGCGTATTTGCCCGCACCCCCGAACAGCGCGCAGGCGTGGTGGAGCGTACCCGCCAGGCGGCGCGGTTCGGCCCCAACGCCAACGCCGAAGCGGCCCTCGCCCGGTGGTTCAGCCAGGAATACCTGGCCGCCAGCCATGCACAGGTGGACACCCTCCGCCGGACCTTGGCCAGCAACGACCCCCAGGGTTACCTCACCACCTATAGCCTGTTCGCCACCCAGGATATGTATCGCGCCGATGACCTGCCCTCCCTCACCGTGCCCACCCTGGTGGCTACCGGCGAGCTGGACGCGGGGTCCACGCCGGAGATGGCTCGCCAACTGGCGGCGCGGATCCCCGGGGCACAGGTGGCGGTACTGCCGGAACAACGCCATATGATGCCGGTGGAGGCGCCACGGCTGGTCAACCAGCTGTTGACGCGCTTCCTGGCCAACGTCAATTGCCTGCGCACGCAGGCCGAGGGGAATGTCGCATGACCCTGGTTCGATTTCAGATGTGCATCGCCGGCCAGTGGGAGGATGCCAGCTCTGGGCGTACCTTCCAGAGCCTGGACCCTTCCACCGGCCAGGCCTGGGCAGAGTTGCCCGACGCCGACGAAGCCGATGTGGACCGCGCCGTACAAGCCGCGCAGCAGGCCTTCGAAGGCAGCGCCTGGCGCGGGCTGACAGCCACCGCCCGAGGCAAGCTGCTGCGCCGCCTGGGGGATTTGATCGCCGACCATAAAGAGGCGCTGGCCCAGCTGGAAAGCCGCGATAACGGCAAGCTTATCCGCGAAACCCGTGGCCAGGTGGGTTACCTGCCTGAGTTCTTCCACTACACCGCAGGCCTTGCCGATAAGCTCGAAGGTGGCACCCTGCCCCTGGACAAGCCTGACCTGTTTGCCTATACCGTGCACGAACCGCTGGGCGTGGTAGCCGGGATCATCCCCTGGAATAGCCCGCTGTACCTGACCGCCATCAAGCTGGCGCCGGCCCTGGCGGCGGGCAACACCGTGGTGCTCAAGCCCTCCGAGCACGCCTCGGCCACCCTGCTGGAACTGGCCCGGCTGGCCCTTGAAGCAGGTATTCCACCGGGCGTGGTGAATGTGGTCACCGGTTACGGCCCGTCCACCGGCGCGGCGCTGGTACGCCACCCACTGGTGCGCAAAGTCGCCTTCACCGGTGGCGCCGCCACAGCCCGGCATGTAGTGCGCGGCACGGCGGAAAACTTCGCCAAGCTGTCCCTGGAGCTCGGCGGCAAGTCGCCGAATATCATCTTTGCCGATGCCGACCTGGACAGCGCCATCAACGGCGTGATCGCCGGCATCTATGCCGCCTCCGGCCAGAGCTGCGTCGCAGGCTCGCGCCTGCTGGTGCAAGATGAGATCTACGACACCTTCGTCGAGCGGCTAGTCGAGCGCGCCCAACGCATCGCCATCGGCGCGCCACGGGAAGACGCCACGGAAATGGGCCCCATGGCCACCGAGCAGCAATTGGCGGTGGTGGAAGGCCTGGTGGCCGACGCCGTAGCCGAGGGCGCCACGTTGCGCATGGGGGGCAAACGTCCGGCAATCGACAGCCAGGGCTGGTACTACGAGCCCACGCTGTTCGAATGCGACCGCCACTCGATGAAAATCATGCAGGAAGAAGTGTTTGGCCCCGTGGCATCGGTGATTCGCTTTTCCACCGAGGCCGAGGCCTTGGAACTGGCCAACGATTCCCAATATGGCTTGGCCGCGGGCATCTGGACCCGCGACCTTGGCCGTGCCCACCGCCTGGCCAGGGACATACGCTCAGGGATCATCTGGGTCAATACCTACCGCGCGGTCAGCGCCATGGCGCCGATCGGCGGGTTCAAGAACAGCGGCTATGGCCGGGAAAGCGGCATCGATTCGGTGCTGGCCTATACCGAGCTGAAAACCGTATGGATCAACCTGTCTCAGGCACCGATGCCAGACCCCTTTGTAATGCGTTAAGAGAACCCCGACCATGATCGAAGCCCAAGTGTACAAAGAGGTAATGGCGTCGTTTCCCTCCGGCGTGACCGTGGTCACGACCCTAGACAGCGAAGGCGCCCTGGTAGGCCTGACTGCCAGTGCATTCAGCGCGTTGTCGCTCGACCCTGCCCTGGTATTGTTCTGCCCCAATTACGCCTCCGATACCTACCCCGTGCTGCGTGAGAGCAAGCGCTTTGCCATTCATTTGCTCTCTGGCGAGCAGCAAGCCGAGGCTTATGCCTTCGCGGGCAAAGGCAAGGATAAAGCCCAGCACCTGCAGTGGACCTTGAGCGCGCTGGGCAACCCCCTGCTCGACGGCGCCACGGCCATCATCGAGTGCGAGCTGTGGCGTGAATACGATGGCGGTGACCACGCAATCATCGTAGGCGCCGTGCAGAACCTGATGCTGCCCAGCGAGCCGGTTACGCCGATGATCTATCACCGCGGCAAGCTGGGCGCCCTGCCCGCCTTCTGTTAACCCACAGTTGGCCATCGAGCAGGCAGCGGTGGCCGTTTTTCTGACCTCAGGTGGCCTTATGACCAGCCTTTTTCGTGAACAGGCGTTTATCGCCGGAGCGTGGCGAAGCGCGCACAGCGAGCAGCAGCGCCAGGCCGTTTACAACCCAGCCACCGGGGCATTGCTGGGCCATGTGCCCGAGTTTGGCGGCGCCGAGGCCCGTGAGGCCATCAGCGCGGCCGAAGCGGCCTTACCGGCTTGGCGGGGGCGCACCGCTGCAGAACGTGCCATGGTGCTCAAACGTTGGCATGGGCTGCTGCTGGAACACTGCGATGCGTTGGCCGCGCTGCTAGTGGCCGAACAAGGCAAACCCCTGACCGAGGCACGGGGGGAAATTCTTTATGCCGCAAGCTTTGTGGAGTGGTTCGCCGAGGAAGCGCGCAGGGTGTACGGGGACATCATCCCTAGCCATAAGCCAGGGGCGCGCATCTTGGTAACCAAGGCACCGGTGGGGGTGGTGGCGGCCATCACACCGTGGAACTTCCCTGCGGCCATGGTCACCCGCAAGGTCGCCCCTGCCTTGGCCGCAGGCTGCACCTGCATCCTCAAACCCGCGCCGGACACGCCCTTCACGGCCCTGGCATTGGCGGCGCTGGCCGAGCAGGCTGGGGTACCGGCGGGCGTGCTCAATGTGATCACCGGCGACGCGGTGGCCATCGGTGCCGAGCTTACGGGCAGCGCTGTGGTGCGCAAGTTGTCCTTCACCGGCTCCACGGCGGTGGGCAAGCACTTGATGGCCCTGTGTGCGCCCACCCTTAAAAAGCTATCACTGGAGCTGGGCGGCAATGCGCCTTTTATCGTGTTCGACGACGCCGACCTGGAAGCGGCCGTAGAAGGCGCGCTGCACGCCAAGTTTCGTAATGCCGGGCAAACCTGCGTGTGTGTGAACCGCTTTTTGATACAAAGCGGTATTCACGACCGCTTCGTGGCGCGGCTGGCCGAGCGGATGGGGGAATTGGTGGTGGGTGAAGGTACCCAACCTGGGGTGACCCAGGGGCCCTTGATCAACCAGGGCGCCCTGAGCAAGGTCGAGCAACACATTGCTGATGCCCTGGAACACGGCGCGACCCTGGTACGTGGCGGCGAGCGTCATCCGTTAGGCCAGGGGTTCTTCCAGCCTACCTTGATCACCGGGGTTACCCGCGCCATGCGGGTGGCGGGCGAAGAAACCTTCGGCCCTCTGGCGGCGGTCTTTACCTTCAGCGATGAAGCCCAGGCCCTGGCCATGGCCAACGACACCGATTCAGGCCTTGCCGCCTACTGCTATACCCGCGACCTGGGGCGGGCGTTTCGCCTGAGCGAGGGGCTGGAGTACGCCATGGTGGGCATCAATGAAGGGCTGATTTCAACGGAGGTGGCGCCTTTTGGCGGCATCAAAAGCTCTGGGCTGGGCCGCGAAGGTTCGCGCTATGGCATCGAAGATTATCTGGACGTGCGATATACGCTCATGGGTGGCCTTGGCAACGGCTAGGCTATGAACAGCCGCCAGCGCGAGAACAGTTGAGCTTACGGCCTGCCAATGAAAAGATACGCACCTTCGCTTTAGCTTTGCTGACAAGAGCCTTTCATGAAACGCACGCCACTCGACGACAGCTTCAAGGTCAACCGTAATCCCGTGACACTGCGCGAGATCGTGCTCGATAAACTGCGCAGCGCCATCATGAACTTCCAACTGCTGCCCGGTGATCGCCTGGTGGAGCGAGACCTGTGCGACCGCCTGGGCGTAAGCCGCACCTCGGTGCGCGAAGCGCTGCGCCACCTGGAATCCGAAGGCCTGGTGGAATTCGCCGACGCCAAGGGCCCAAGGGTTGCGATCATTACCCTGGAGGACGCCTGCAATATCTACGAGCTGCGCGCGGCCCTCGAAGGGCTGATCGTGCAACTGTTCACCCTGCGCGCCAAGCCCAAGCATATCCGCGCCTTGGAAAAAGCCTTGGAAGTGAACCGTCAGGCATTGGAAGAAGCCGAGCTGCCCCAGGTGCTGGACTCGGTGCAGGGCTTCTATGACGTGCTGCTGGAGGGCTCGGGCAACCATGTAGCCGCCACTCAGCTGCGCCAGTTGCAGGCCCGCATCAGCTACCTGCGCGCCACCTCCGTGTCCCAGAAAAACCGCCGCGGGGCCAGCAATCAGGAAATGCAGCGCATGGTCGAGGCGATCAAAAGTGGGGACCCGCAGGCGGCCTTCCAAGCCTCGGTGGATCATGTTCATGCCGCTGCCCGAGTGGCGCTGGACTACCTGCGGCAGAAGCAGGAAGGCGCACCCAAGCCGCGCGACATGATCGAGCCGTTCGCCGTGCCTCAACCGGCCGTGGCCAACTGATATGGCCCTGCCCCGCTTCTGCCCACAGTGCGGCGGGGCCGGCCTCAGCCACCGCTGCCCACCGGGCGATACTCACCCGCGGTTGATGTGCCAAGGTTGCGGTTACATTCATTACGTAAACCCTAAGGTGATTGCCGGCTGCATCGTTGAACACGACGGCCGCTACCTGCTATGCCAGCGCGCCATCGCCCCGCGCCCCGGCAGTTGGACGCTACCGGCAGGTTTTATGGAAGCCGGTGAAACCACCGAGCAGGCGGCGTTGCGCGAGCTGTGGGAAGAGAGCGGCGTAACGGCGCGGATCATCGCCCCTTACTCGATCTTCAGCGTGCCGCGCATCAGCGAGGTGTACATCCTGTTTCGCGCCGAGCTGTTGAGCATGAGCCACAGCTATGGCGAAGAATCCCTGGACCGACGCTTGTTCCTGCCCGAGGACATTCCTTGGGAAAACATTTCCTACCCCGCCATCCGGCAGATTCTGGAGCGCTATATCCAGGAGCGCAGCGCTGGGGTCTATGGGCTGTATATGGGCAACGACGAAGACGGCCAGGTGCATTTCGTGCGTTAGTACAAAGCATCTGCAGCACCCCCGTAGCAGCCTGGCTTGCCAGCGGCTCCATCCAACACCGTGGTGCGGCCTGGCCCGAGCAAGCTCGGTTGCTACGAAGGTTATGGGCCCTTACACCCCCTCCACGATCACGATTTTCGCCACGCTCGCCCCTTCTCGATGCCCCGCGGCTGCCTGGTACTCCGGCGAGCGATAGCAAGCCAGCGCCTGCTCGTAGGTATCGAACTCGATCACCACGGTGCGCTGGGCGGCCGGGCCGTTTTCCACCGCTTCGCAGCGGCCCCCCCTGGCCAGAAACCGCCCGCCATAGCGGGTGAAAGCCTCAGGGGCACGGCGGGTGTACTGCGTGTACTGCTCCGGGTCGGTAATGTCTACCTGAGCGATCCAATAGCCTTTCATAGCTGCTCCTGTGCGGTGATTTTAGTAATATGGTATACCACGATACAGACCCATAAGCATAAGGGAACGCCCATGGCTTTCGACAGCATTGAATCCATTCTCGACGACTATCGCCAAGGCAAAATGGTGCTGATGGTCGATGATGAAGACCGCGAAAACGAAGGCGACCTGCTGCTGGCGGCAGACTGCTGCAACGCTGCGGCGATCAATTTCATGGCCAGGGAAGCACGCGGGTTGATCTGCCTGACCTTGACCGAGGAGCATTGCCAGCGCCTGGGGCTAGAGCAAATGGTCCCGATTAACGGCAGCGGCTTCAGCACGGCCTTTACCGTCTCCATCGAAGCCGCGACTGGCGTGTCCACGGGTATCTCCGCCGCTGACCGCGCGCGCACCGTGGCCGCGGCGGTGGCCCCGGATGCCACGGCCGAAGACATCGTTCAGCCAGGGCATATTTTCCCGGTTCGGGCCCGTGATGGCGGCGTACTCACCCGTGCCGGCCATACCGAAGCCGGGTGCGACCTGGCGCGCCTGGCTGGGTTTAGCCCCTCGTCGGTGATCGTGGAAGTGATGAACGACGACGGTAGCATGGCCCGCCGCCCAGACCTAGAAACCTTCGCCCGCAAACATGGCATCCGCATGGGCACCATCGCTGACCTGATCCACCATCGGCTGAGCACCGAGCATACGGTACGGCGCATTGGCGAACGGGAACTGCCCACCGTGCATGGCACTTTCCGCCTGCTCAGCTATGAAGACCGCATCACCGGTGGCGTGCACATGGCCATGGTGATGGGCCAGCCCCTGCGCGGCCAACCGACGTTGGTGCGCGTTCATGCCATTGACCCCTTGCGCGATCTGGTGGGGGCTCAATACACCGGCCCGGCCAATTGGACCCTCTGGGCCGCGCTACAGAAAGTCGCCGAAGCCGGTCACGGTGTCGTGGTCATCCTGGCTCACCATGAGTCGTCCCAGGCACTCCTTGAACGGGTACCGCACCTGACCCAGGCACCCAAGCGTTTTACCCCAGGCGCTACCCGCACCTATTCAGAAACCGGCACTGGCGCGCAAATCCTGCAAGACCTGGGCGTCGGCAAAATTCGCCACCTTGGCCCCCCTATCAAATACAACGGCCTGGCCGGTTACGACCTTGAAGTGGTGGAAAACCTGCCGTTCGCAGATGCATAGCAAGAAGCCCTTGTGCAAAGTTTGGAATACCATAATATGATATTCCATCAGACCAGAAGATCAGGCAGCCGCCTTCGATCCCTGGCCTGATGCCGATCCAGTCCTGCTCAGGCTCGCTGGACCACTGCTCCCGAAAGACGCGGGTGCAACAGCCCGCATAAACACAATAAAAGCGAGGGCGTACACATGGTGTTCAAAAAACAGGCTATTGCGGCGTGCGTCGCCGGTTTGCTGGCCCTGGGCAGCGCGGCCTGCAGCGCGGACGACACCTTAAGCTTCGTAAGCTGGGGTGGCTCGACCCAAGACGCCCAGCGCGATGCCTGGGCAGGCCCATTCAGCAAAGCCAGTGGCGTGAACGTGGTGATGGATGGTCCTACCGACTACGGCAAGCTTAAAGCCATGGTCGAGAGCGGGAACGTGCAGTGGGACGTGGTAGACGTAGAGGCCGACTTTGCGCTGCGCGCGGCTGCCGAAGGCTTGCTCGAGCCGCTGGACTTCTCAGTGATCAAGCGCGATACCCTGGACCCTCGCTTCGTGTCCGAAAGCGGCGTGGGCTCGTTCTACTTCTCCTTCGTGCTCGGCTACAACCAAGGCAAGCTGGGCAACAACGCTCCGCAAGACTGGACAGCGTTGTTCGACACCGCCAAATACCCCGGCAAGCGCGCGTTATACAAGTGGCCCAGCCCTGGCGTGCTTGAGCTGGCACTGCTGGCCGATGGCGTAGCGGCAGACAAACTCTACCCCCTGGACCTGGACCGCGCCTTCAAGAAGCTCGATACCATCAAGCCTAATATCGTGTGGTGGGGCGGCGGCGCCCAGTCTCAGCAACTGCTCGCTTCCGGCGAGGCAGCCCTGGGGCAGTTCTGGAATGGCCGCGTGCACGCCCTGCAACAGGACGGCGCGCCAGTGGGCGTGAGCTGGAAGCAGAACCTGGTGATGGCGGACTTTCTAGTGATCCCTAAGGGCGCCAAGCACAAAACCGCCGCCATGCAGTTCCTGGCCACCGCCAGTAGCGCCAAGGGTCAGGCAGACTTCTCGAACCTCACCGCCTACGCCCCGGTGAACACCGACAGCATCGCTCAGCTCGACTCCACTCTGGCGCCTAACCTGCCTACGGCCTATGTGAAGGATCAGATCACCCTCGACTACGCCTACTGGGCCAAGAACGGCCCGGCTATCGCGACACGGTGGAACGAATGGCTAGTCAAGTGAACCGCCCAACCCCGGCGCCCTCGCCGGTAGCGCAGGGCACAGCGCCTGATCGCTCAGGCGCCGCCCAAGGGGAGCGGCGCTGGCGAGGCAGCGGTAACCTGCTGCCGGCCCTGGCCTTCCTGGGGCTGTTTTTCTTCGCGCCGCTCATTGGCCTGTTGCTGCGTGGGGTGCTTGAGCCTACCCCTGGCCTGGCGAACTATGAGCAACTGTTCGCCAACTCAGCCTACGCCCGGGTACTGCTCAATACCTTCTCGGTGGCAGGCCTGGTCACGCTGTTCAGTGTGCTATTGGGCTTTCCCCTGGCCTGGATGATTACGCTGGTTCCCAAAGGGTGGGGCCGTTGGCTGCTCAACATTGTGCTGCTGTCGATGTGGACCAGCCTGCTGGCACGCACCTACGCCTGGCTGGTGCTATTGCAGGCTTCGGGGGTGATCAACAAGGCGCTGATGGCCCTAGGGGTGATCGACCAGCCGCTGGAGATGGTGCACAACCTGACCGGCGTGGTGATCGGCATGACCTACATCATGATCCCCTTCATCGTGCTGCCCCTACAGGCCACCATGCAAGCCATCGATCCCATGGTGATTCAAGCCGGTGCCATTTGCGGCGCCACCCCTTGTACCGCGTTCATTCGGGTGTTCTTGCCACTGTGCCGGCCGGGGTTGTTCTCTGGCGCGCTGATGGTGTTCGTAATGTCCCTGGGGTACTACGTGACCCCCGCCCTGTTGGGCGGTGCCCAGAACATGATGCTGCCGGAGTTCATCGTGCAGCAGGTGCAGTCCTTCCTCAACTGGGGCTTGGCCAGCGCGGCAGCCGCCCTGCTGGTACTGATCACCCTAGTGCTGTTCTACGTCTACCTGAAACTGCAACCGGAGTCCCCGGTCGGTTCGGCCAATGGGAGGTAATGCACATGCTGCTGACCGCTAATGCCATGGGCCCGCGCCTGCGCTGGGGCCTGTACCTGTCTACCGGGGTCATCGCGCTGCTGTTATTGCTGCCGGTGGTGTTTATTGTGTTGCTCTCGTTCGGCTCGTCACAGTGGCTGGTGTTCCCGCCGCCGGGCTGGACACTTAAATGGTATGGGCAGTTTTTCGCCAACGCCGAATGGATGGCCGCTGCCTGGTCGAGCCTGAAGGTGGCGCTGCTGACCACGGTGTTCGCCGTAGCCTTGGGCGTACCTACCGCCTTTGCCTTGGTACGCGGGCGGTTCATGGGCCGGGAGCTGCTGTACGCGCTGTTCACGCTGCCGATGATCGTGCCCCTGGTGATCATCGCGGTGGCGGTCTATGCGCTGTTTCTCAAGCTGGGGCTGACCGGCACGCTGTTTTCCTTCGTGGTCAGCCATGTGATCGTGGCGTTGCCTTTTACCATCATCTCGATCATCAACTCGCTGAAACTGTTCGACCGCTCTATCGAGGACGCCGCGGTGATTTGCGGGGCCTCGCGGTTGCAGGCGATCGTACGGGTGACCTTCCCCGGCATTCGCCCAGGCTTGGTGGCCGGTGCCTTGTTTGCCTTTTTGGTGTCCTGGGATGAAGTGGTGCTTAGCGTGATGATGGCAAGCCCTACCCTGCAAACCTTGCCGGTAAAGATGTGGACCACCCTGCGCCAGGACCTGACCCCTGTGATCGCCGTGGCCTCGACGCTGCTGATCGCCCTGTCGGTACTGGTAATGCTAATCGCCACTGGCCTACGCCGGCGTAATGACGCCCGTGCCCTGGAGCTGCAATGAACGCCATTCTCAAGCCCAACGCCCCCAGCACCCTGGTCAGCCTGCGCCAGTTGAACAAGCATTACGGCAACTTTACGGCCGTGGCCAACCTTTCGTTAGCGATCGAAGACGGTGAGTTTCTAACGTTCCTGGGCTCCAGTGGGTCGGGTAAAAGTACAACGCTGTCGATGCTGGCCGGTTTCGAAACGCCCAGCTCGGGGGAAATCGAAGTCGCGGGCCGCTCGCTGGTGAACGTGCCGCCGCACAAGCGCGATATCGGCATGGTATTCCAGCGTTATTCGCTATTCCCGCATATGTCAGTACGCGACAACATCGCCTTCCCCTTGACCATTCGCAAATTACCCATGGCCGAGCGTGACAAGCGTGTCGATGCCATGCTCAAGCTGGTACAGCTGGAAGCCTTTGCCCATCGACGCCCAGGGCAGCTATCAGGCGGCCAACAGCAACGGGTGGCCATCGCCCGCGCCCTGGTGTACGAGCCGCGCATTCTACTGATGGACGAGCCTTTGGGTGCCTTGGACAAAAAACTGCGCGAAGACTTGCAAGACGAACTGCGCCACCTGCACCGGCGCCTGGGCATCACCATTGTGTACGTGACCCACGACCAGGAGGAAGCCATGCGCCTGTCCCAGCGCATCGCGATCTTCAGCCATGGCAAGGTGGTCGGCCTGGGCAGCGGTATGGAGCTGTACCAAAACCCGCCCAATGCCTTCGTGGCGTCGTTCCTAGGGAGTTCCAACTTTCTTAAGGTCAGCGCCATGGGCAATGCCAGCGCGGTATTCGAAGGCCAGCCATTGAGCCTACGCCCCGCGACCCAAGGCCAGCCCGGGCAGCCATTGTTGCTGATGGTACGGCCGGAAAAAGCCTTGGCCTTAAGCTTGGCCGCCGCCCAGGCCACGCCCTTGCCCGCAGGCTGGAACGAGGTGCCGGCCACGGTCAGCGAAGTGTTGTTCCTGGGGGAAAGCCAAACCTGCGCGGCCGTCACGCCCGGCGGTACCGCCATGACCGTCAAGGCGTTGTCCGCCAGCGGCATGGCCCTCACCCCTGGCGAGACGATCCGTGTGCGCTGGGCCGCCAGCGATGCGTGCGTGTACAGCGAGTGGGCCGAGGCGGATTTGAAGAAAGGGTAAGCCTGGTAGCAGAACCCGTAGCCGGCCTTGGCCGGCCAGGCTGCTACGGTATGGCCTGTATGTCCCGTAGCAGCCGAGCTTGCTCGCGACCAGATTCAACACGGTGTTGAGGCGGTCGCGGCAGCACGCCTACGCGTTAGCCCGCCACCGCCAACGCCCGCGCCTGGCGCCGGGCTTTTACCGCTGCCTGGTCATAGGCCAGCCAGAAATACAGCGGGGCGGTAACCACTACGCCCACTACCCAGGACAGGTCCGCGCCGGGCACCAGGTTGGCGTAAGGCCCTACGAAGAGCGCGGTGTTGGCGAACGGTAATTGGGCGACGATGCCCACGGCGTAGGCGGCAATCGCGTAGCCGTCGAAGCGGCCATAGAGCCCGCCGTCCGCGCGAAACAGTGAAGGCACGTCATAAAAGCCGTACTTGATCAGGTAGAAGTCGATCAGGTTAATGCAGGCCCAAGGCACCAGAATCAACAACAGCGCCAGAATCAGCCCAATGAACTGGCTGATAAAGTCTGCCGAGGCCCCCAGCGCGGTAAAGCAGCAGGCCGCCAATACCACCGTGGACAGCAGCACCTTTACCTTGACGCTTGGCGTCCAGCCAGCGGCGAAGGTCTGGATGGAGGTGATGATCGACAGCACCGCCCCATAGAGGTTGAGCGCGTTGTGGCTAATGATGTTGAGCAGGAACAACACCATCAATACCGGCCCCAGGGCGCCAGTGGCCTGCTCCACCGCTTGCATGGCTTCGGTTCCTGGCGCGCTGGCCAGCACCACCACCGCGCCGAAGGAGAACGACAGAATCGTGCCCAGGGTTGCGCCCAGGTAAGTCGCGATAAAGGGCTTCCACACGCCCACTGACGGCGGCAGGTAGCGGGAGTAGTCACTGGTGTAAGGCGAGAAGCTGATCTGCCAGATCACCCCCAGCGACAAGGTGGCGATAAACCCGCTGAGGTTGAAAGCCCCTCGGCTGAGAAAGTCCGCTGGCAGGGGCTGGCTGAGCACCATGGCAAAGCCAGCTAACAACGCCAGGCCCATTACCCAGGTACCCAGGCGGTTGAGCGCATGGATAAACCGATAGCCCACCACGCCAATGGCCGTGGCCGCCAGGGCGCCTGCGACGATACCCCAGTGCAGCGGCACCGCGGGGGCCAGGCTATGAATGGATTTACCCGCCAGCACGATGTTGGAAATGAAGAAGCCCACGTAGATCAGCGCCGTGAAGAACACGATCAGCAGCGCGCCGTAGCGGCCGAATTGCCCGCGGCTTTGCACCATTTGTGGAATACCCAGCCGTGGCCCCTGGGCCGATGCCAAAGCGATGACTACGCCACCGAGCAGGTTGCCCAGCACGATCGCCAGCAGGCCCCAAGCCAGGTTCAGATGGAACACTTGAATCACCATGGCCCCGGTGACGATGGGCAAAGGCGCGATATTGGTGCTGAACCACAGGGTAAAAAGGTCGCGAACGCTGCCGTGGCGGGCGCTGAGCGGTACCTGATCCACCGTATGGTTTTCGATCAGGGTGGAGGGGGTCTGTTCAGACATGGGTGATCTCGCGTTTGTCTGGTTGTTGTAATTGTATGAAGCCAAACCTGGAGGCCTTCGAGACTGCCTCCAATGAAATACACCGTATTATGGTATTCCAAGAATCTCAAGCGTGTTTTGAATGAACGGGCCGGTCGAATGCCTTTATAGGCGCCTCTGCGAGTCGATCGAACCCCCAGAACCGCTGGCAAGGCGCACTACTAGAGGAAAAGGCCAACAGCAGGTTTTGTTTATTTCCATAGTGCGCCAACCTCCCGGCACAAGGCATAAACACCTTGCGATAAACCATATTATGGTATACCAATGTATCGGCAGGTAGCGTCACACACCGCAGACCCGAATTCGGATGTCCTCACAGTGCCGCCTGATAACGCCACTGGCGGCATGAACAAAAAGCATAGGTAGCCCGAGATGAAATTTTCGCTTTTCGTACACATGGAGCGCTGGGACGAACAGGTCAGCCATCGGCAACTGTTCGAAGACCTGACTGAACTGACCCTTATGGCCGAGGCCGGAGGTTTTAGTACCGTGTGGATCGGCGAGCACCACGCCATGGAATACACCATCTCGCCCAGCCCCATGCCGCTGTTGGCCTACCTGGCCGCCCGCACCACCACCATTCGCCTGGGCGCTGGTACCATCATCGCGCCTTTCTGGCACCCCTTGCGCGTAGCGGGTGAATGCGCCTTGCTGGATGTGATCAGCAACGGCCGCATGGAAGTAGGCCTGGCGCGGGGGGCTTATCAAGTAGAGTTCGATCGCATGGCCGGTGGGCTAGCCGCCACCAGCGGTGGCAACCATTTGCGCGAGATGGTCCCGGTAGTGCGCAAGCTATGGGAAGGCGACTACGCGCACGACGGGGACCTCTGGAAATTCCCCACCTCCACCAGCGTGCCTAAACCTATCAACACGCCGCCTATCTGGATCGCAGCCCGTGACCCGGACTCCCATAACTTCGCGGTCAAACATGGCTGCAACGTAATGGTCACGCCGCTGATGAAAGGCGATGAAGAAGTGGTAGATTTGAAAAACAAATTCGACGCCGCCTTGGCCAATAACCCCGAGGTACCGCGCCCACAATTAATGGTGCTGCGTCACACTCACGTGCACAGCGAAAGCGAGCCTGAAGGCTGGAAGGTCGGTGCAACCGCAATCTCCCGCTTTTACCGGACCTTCGATGCCTGGTTCGGTAACAAGCAAACACCTGTCAATGGCTTCCTGGCGCCAAGCCCGGAAGAGAAGTTTGCCGAGCGGCCCGAATTCCAGTTGGACAACATTCGCAAGAACACCATGATCGGCACCCCCAAAGAGGTGATCGCACGCATCCGCCACTACCAGGAATTGGGTGTGGACGAGTTCAGCTTCTGGTGCGACAACAGTTTGCCCCACACCGAGAAGAAAAAATCCCTGGCGTTGTTTATCGAACAGGTAGTGCCGGCGTTTAAATGAGCTTGCCCTGCCCCTGGAACGGGGCAGCCACGGCCTGATGGCCTTATCGGCTCGGGAAGGGTTGAAGCCTTGGGTACACCGAGGTGACAACGGGCCAGATGCCCCTACCTGCGGTAATACCTTGCCCGCTATTCGAACGTTCGAACGCGGCGGTCGAGCGTGTTGCTAAATCAATGGGGGGCGGCCGGCCCTCCTACCTCCAGAAGCGATGCTCACGCTGAAGCGTCCATGTGGCGCTTGAGCTGTTCCCGGGCTCTGGACAAGCGCGAGCGCACGGTACCAATGGGCACACCCAGCATCGAGGCGGTGTCTTGGTAGTTTCCGTCCATCTCCAGGCTCACTTCCAGCACCCGCTGCATATTGATCGGCAGTCGGCCTATGGCCTTCACCGCGCGGTCCAGTTGGCGCGAGCCATCGACCTGATGGCCAATGTCACCGCTGTGTGTCACGTCAGCATGCAACTGATCTTCCCAACTTTCTTGATAGGGCTGGTTGTACAAGCGACGGAAGTGATTGCGTACCAGGTTCAGCGCGATGCCACACAACCAGGTTTGCGGTTTGCTCGTTCCTTGGAACTTATGCTCGTTGCGGATCGCCTCAAGGAATGTGCATTGCAGGATGTCGTCGACGTCATCAGGGTTCATGACACGCTTTTGAATGAACGCCCGTAACATTTGAACCTGGTCGCTAGTGAGCTGACCGATGCCGACTGAAACCTGTGGGGTGAACGCGATGTTGGCTTGCATGGGGCTGACCTTCCATTGGGATTGGCAGTTTTCTATAGCGACAGCCGTGCCAACTTCATCATGGCGCTCAACCCATTGTTTTAAATAAGAAAAGTATCTTTACACGGTCATAGGCCGTGCAAGTTCTTGCGCAGGTGCCTCCACTGGCCTACAGGTTTTGGCACAACTGACGTTTTTACCTGCGTTCAGTGACTTAGGATGGAACCGGCACCTATCGTGCGCCACTCAGGGGGGGTCAGGACTCACCCAGACGTGCGCCATGAGAATCCCATCCGCTCCCCTAACACCGCTGCATCTGCCGCCGGCTGCCCCTCAGGCCAAGCCCAGCAGGGTTGTGCCTTTGCGCCCAGGGATGGTGAATGAGGACAACACGGCCAAGGGCATTGCAGATGCCGATCGCGAGGTAGCTGAGCAGGGTAATGCCTTAATACGGCAAGACAGTGCTGTTTCCCTCAATGCCTTCCATTCTCAGAATGCCCAGGCGGAAAAATTCAAGGAGAAGCTCAACGGGGAGCTTGCCGCCAGCCAACACTCGCGTAATGGCCAACTGCGTAATCGCTTTCAGAACCGGCAAGGTTTTTCAGCCAAGCAGATGCTTGAGCAAATAATGAAAGACTGCAGGGGCAACCCTTATATAGCAGTAGATGCCCTTAAGCGGGCCGCTGAGGAAGCCTACGGGGAAAACCCGAACGACAACTCCGAGCACGAGTTTTTCCACGAGCAGATTGCGTTGGTGGTAAAGGAATACGGTTACCCCCCTAAGCGCACTAGCGTCCTGGGGAAAATCCCTAACCCGCCACGCACGCAGGCCTCTGCCAAAAAAAATGGCACGCGGGCCATTTACTCCGCTGTGATCGGCAGCCCGCTCAGTGTTGTCGCGCTGGTGGACGCCCTGATCAACGAAGCTCGGGAATATGGCAACTTCGAACACTCGCTGAGCGAAATACGTAGTGAGCTGGCAGCCGACCTGGCCAGCGCGGCGGTCTCCAACGTGGTGAGTAAAGCGCGGCCGCAAATGAAAGGCATGGCCACCGCAAAGGATGTGGCCACGTTGCTGCGCGAATGCGAGCACTTGCTCGGGCGCATGCGTACCAAAAACCCTGGCATGCGTATCGAGGCCCTGGCCTTGCTCAAGCACATGCTCACGCTAATGGCCAAGACCATGGAACCTGATCAAACCCGCACCCTGGTTGAGCTGCTCGGCGGCAAAGGGCTGCGCAACCAAATGGCCTGCCTTAATGAAATCAGGCGAATTTTGCAGTACGCCCTACCCGTGCGGTTATGGCCTAACAGAGACCACCTGCAACAGGTACGGGACAACTTAAGCCTGCTCAGCACCAAGATGACGAGTGAGGAACAACAACTCGCCAAGGAGAACCTTGTATGGAGCGTGTGATCAATGTTCTAAACGGTATCGCCCTGGCCGCGATGCGCCGCTCGGAAATCGTCGGTGCGTTCGTGGTCATTGCCATCGTGTTCATGATGATCACCCCTATGCCCACCATGCTGGTGGACGTGCTGATCGCCATCAACATTTGCATTTCCTGCCTGCTGATCATGCTGGCCATGCACCTGCCCCGGCCACTGGCGTTCTCGACCTTCCCGGCGGTACTGCTGCTGACCACCATGTTCCGTCTGGCACTGTCGATTTCCACGACCCGCTTGATCTTGCTCAATCAGGATGCCGGGCATATCGTCGAGGCTTTTGGCCAGTTCGTGGTAGGCGGTAACCTGGCCGTAGGCATGGTGATCTTCCTGATCCTCACGGTGGTGAACTTCCTGGTGATCACCAAGGGTTCGGAGCGGGTAGCCGAAGTGGGCGCGCGCTTTACCCTCGATGCCATGCCTGGCAAGCAGATGTCCATCGACAGTGACCTGCGGGCCAACCTGATCACCGTACAAGAAGCCCGTACCCGGCGCTCCGAACTGGGCAAGGAAAGCCAGTTGTTCGGCGCCATGGATGGGGCCATGAAGTTCGTCAACGGCGATGCCATCGCCAGTTTGATTATCGTAGCCATCAACATGATCGGCGGGATCACCATCGGTGTGATGCAGCACAATATGGCCGCGGGCGATGCCCTTCAGTTGTATACCGTACTGACCATCGGTGACGGCCTGATCGCGCAGATTCCGGCACTGCTGATCTCGGTTACCTGCGGTATCGTCATCACCCGCGTCCCTAACGGTGACACCTCCGCCCCAAGTAATATCGGCCGCGAGATCGCCGAGCAGATCACCAGTCAACCCAAGGCCTGGATCATCGCCTCGGTAGCCATGCTGGGCTTTGCCGCGCTGCCTGGCATGCCCACCACGGTGTTTATCGTAATCGCCATCATTTGCGGTGTAGGCGGCGCCTTGCAGTTGCATCGCGCCCGGCCTGAGGTAGAAAGCCGCAGCGACGCCGTCGACCCCGACAAAAATACGACCGAAGACTTGCGCGTGTTCTCCCCCAGCCGGCAGTTCATGTTGCAGTTTCACCCCAGCCAGGACCAAGCCCTGGTGGACGCGCTGGTCAGTGAAATCCGCCAACGGCGTAACAGCCTAGTGGTCCACTACGGGTTGACCCTGCCCTCGTTCATCATCGAATACTCCAACCTGTTGGCCCCGGACGAATTCAGGTTCTCGGTCTATGAAGTGCCCATGCTGCGGGCCACCTTCACCCCAGAACAGGTAGCGTTGGAAATGCGTACGCTGGAGCAAGAGGTCCCAGAGACGGCACTGGTGGGGGCCGCCGAGCGCGCAGAGGCGGACTTCTATTGGGTGCCGGCCAGTGAAGGCCCAGCGTTCAACGATTCTGTAACGGCGCATGCGTTGATTCTTGAGCGCATGGAACGCGCACTGCACGCCTGCGGGCCTAAGTTCATTGGCCTGCAAGAAGCCCGGGCGATCATCAGCTGGCTGGAAACCGAACAGCCTGAGGTCGCCCAGGAGATGCAACGGGCCATCCCGCTGGCGCGCTTCGCTGCCGTGCTGCAACGCTTGGCCGCTGAATGTGTGCCACTGCGCGCTGTGCGGCTGATCGCCGAGACCCTGATCGAGCATGGCCAGTACGAGCGAGAAATCACCGCATTGGCCGACTATGTGCGGATCGCCCTGAAATCCCAGCTGTACCATCAATACGCAGGCCCGGAAGGCTTGCTGGTGTGGCTGCTAACCCCGGAGAGCGAAAGCGTGCTGCGCGATGGCCTTCGCCAAACCCAGACCGAAACCTTCTTTGCCCTGAACAACGAAACCAGCCAATTGCTGGTGCAGCAGTTGCACATGGCCTTCCCGGTGCGGGCACTGGATAAAGCCGTGCTGCTGGTAGCGCAAGACCTTCGCGCTCCGCTGCGTACCTTGCTCCAAGAAGAATTTCACCATGTACCGGTCATGTCGTTCGCCGAGATTGGCGCCACCTCACAGGTAAAAGTGATGGGCCGGTTCGAACTTGAAGATGAAACCGCCGCTTTGGACAACCCTTATGCAGCCTGACGGGAGCGCACGCGACATGTTCGAGTTACGGGTGTTGAGCGGGCTGCATCAAGGGGCCGCGCTGCCCTTGGTGGGTGAGCAGTGGACGATCGGGGCCGATGACGAATTGGACCTGGCGCTGCACGACCCAGGCGTTGCCAGGCAACATTGCCGGCTACAGCGCGAAGGCGAGCAGTGGTCACTCAATGCCGAAGAAGGTACCGTGGTCGATGGCGAAGGCCATGCCCACCCGGCCACGGCCTTGCAACCCAATACCCCCTTTGCCCTGGGGCCGGTCTGGCTGGCTTTGTGCGCCGCGGACCAGGCCTGGCCAGCGGTACCGGCGCCGCCAGCCAAAGGCCCCATTGAGCAGCCAGCGGAGCCTGGCGCAGACGCCACTGAACGCCCCGCGGCAAGCCCTCGCCCGTCGATCTTCAGCCGCCTTAGCCTAATAGTAGTGGGCGCATTGATTGGGGTTGTAGGCAGTGCCTGGAGCCTGTCCTACAGTGTGTCCTCCACCGATTCGGCCAAAGGCGCACTAGCCGTTCAGGAAAAAGCCATGCCGGCCCCGGCACGCCCGGATGACCATCGCACCCTGCTCAGCGCCGATCAGGCCGCGGCCAAACTGCGCACCTTGCTCAGCGAGCGGCTGCTCAACGAAGTGACCGTGGAGCAAACCCCGCAAGGCATAGTGCTGCACGGTACCCTTCAGGATGAAGCACGCCTGGTCTACAACCGGATGATGCAGCGCTTTGGCGACCTCTATAAAACCCCCATCGCGGTGGTTGACGAGGTCTCCAAAGGTACCTCTGCCCTGCCCTTCGTGATCGTGCAGATCCTCTCTGGCCCCCATGCGCATTTGGTCACCGCCGAAGGCAAACGCTTGTACATCGGTGACGAACTGGACGGCTTACGCCTGACCCGGATTGACGACGGCCGGGTGGAGTTCGAAGGCGACCGCCACTATGAGGTGAACTGGTGAATGCCGAGCTGCAAGCCTGGACGCGCGCCCAGGCTACGCGCCTGGCCAACTTCACGGCCGTTCGGGTCAGTGGGCGAGTCAGCGCGGTCAGCGGCATCCTGCTTGAGTGCCAGGTACCGGCAGCCAAGGTGGGCGAGCTGTGCGAGGTGACCAAATCCGACGGCAGCCTGCTGCTGGCCGAAGTCGTAGGTTTTACCCGGGATTGCACCCTGCTCAGTGCGTTGGGCACACCTGAAGGCATCCAAGTCAATGCCACCATTCGCCCATTGGGCATGGCCCACCGCATTGGCGTGGACGAGCGGCTGCTGGGCAGCGTACTCGATGGCTTCGGTCGGCCCTTGGTCGGTACCGAAGGCGCGTTCGCCGGCCCCAATGACACGCGTGAAACCGTTCCAGTGATCGCCGATGCCATTCCACCCACCCAACGGCCACGTATCACTACCGCACTGCCCACCGGCATCCGCGCCATCGACAGTGCCATCCTGCTCGGGGAAGGCCAGCGTGTGGGCCTGTTCGCCGGCGCCGGCTGCGGTAAAACCACGCTGATGGCTGAACTGGCCCGCAACATGGGGTGCGATGTCATCGTATTTGGGCTCATTGGTGAACGTGGCAGGGAACTGCGCGAGTTTCTCGACCACGAATTGGACGATACCCTGCGGCGGCGCTCGGTACTGGTCTGCGCTACCTCGGACCGCTCCAGCATGGAACGCGCCCGTGCCGCCTTTACCGCCACGGCCATTGCCGAGGCTTACCGGGCCAAAGGCCTGAAGGTGCTGCTGTTGATCGACTCGCTCACCCGCTTCGCCCGTGCCCAACGTGAGATCGGTATCGCCGCTGGCGAGCCGTTGGGCCGTGGCGGGTTGCCGCCTTCGGTGTACACCCTGCTGCCCAGGCTGGTGGAGCGCGCGGGCATGAGCGAGGCAGGCTCTATTACCGCGTTGTACACCGTGCTGATCGAGCAAGACTCCATGAACGACCCGGTGGCCGATGAAGTGCGTTCGCTACTCGACGGCCACATTGTGCTGTCGCGCAAGCTGGCTGAGCGCGGGCACTACCCGGCCATCGACGTACAAGCCAGCATCAGCCGTATCCTGAGCAACGTGACCGGCCGCGAGCATCAGCAGGCCAACAACCGCCTGCGCCGGCTGATGGCCGCCTACCGCCAGGTTGAAATGCTGCTACGCCTGGGTGAATACCAACCTGGCGGTGACCCGGTCACCGACTGCGCGGTGAACCTCAACGGGCCAATCAATGCCTTTCTTCAGCAAGACCTGCGTGAACCGGTACCCCTGGAAGACACCCTTGACGCCCTGATGCGCCTGACCTCACAGCTACCGGAGTAAGCATGGAAGAGCCCCTGGAAGTCGACCCGCAACAAGCGGCCCTGGAAGAGGTAATCCGCATCCTCACGCCCTTGCGGCAACATCGCCAGGCCAGCGCCGAGCGCCAGCAGCGCCAGGCCGAGCGCGAGCTGGTTCTGGAGCGTGAACGCCTGGTCCAGTCACGCATCGACGTTACTGAAGAAAGCGCCCGCCAGGTGGAACAGCGCCAGGCGCTCAAAGACGAGCACTTGAACCAGGCGACGACCCTTACGTCGATTGACCGTTGGCATGACCGGGAGCGCAGCATGCTTGACCAGCTGTCGCGGTTGCGCCAGGGCGTCGTGCTGCAAGACCAGGCGGTACACACCCAACAGCAAGTGGTGCTCGACGCTCAACGCGATGCCAAGGCCGCCCAACGTGCCGTGGAAAAGCTCGCTTGCCTGGCCGAGGCTATAAACGATGAAAGCTGAACACCGCCCCCCGGCTCCACCACGGCAAGTACCCGTGCCGGCCCCTGCTTCACCCGCTCCCGCTGACCAAGACCGTGCAGCCGCCGCGGTGCCGCGGCGCGATACCGAGCGCCCCCGTGGCCCCTCCATGCGGTTGGAGCCTGAACCTATCGTTAACGCCGACGGGCAGTTTTTCGCTCAGTTGATCTTCCCCGTAGGCGAAGGCCCTGATCAACACGGTTTTGGTGGCGGGGCGATTGCCTTGCCATTGCAAAGCGAGGCTGTGCCTGCCGAGCTGGTGGACGAACTCGCGCAATGCCTGGCCAAAGCGCCGCAGGTTCCCTTCAACGTTACGCTATTGATGCCCAACCTTGGCCGTGTGGAGGTATCCGCCACCCCTCAGGATGGCCATTGGGGCGTAGAGCTGGCCTTTGCTCGCCGTGAAGTGTTGCGCCGGCTGCGGCCCAAGGCGCGGGAATG
Organism: Pseudomonas artemisiae; assembly: GCF_057128685.1. Lineage (NCBI taxonomy): Bacteria > Pseudomonadati > Pseudomonadota > Gammaproteobacteria > Pseudomonadales > Pseudomonadaceae > Pseudomonas > Pseudomonas artemisiae. Next base: position 143,635 of record NZ_JBSKHS010000003.1, on the reverse strand, counting down.
TGAGTCTGCCCTGGCGTCGGCCTTGGGGCAGCCTGTGGCGCTTACACTGCTCGATGAGGTGTGTGCTTGAACCTGCGCAAGGTCAATGCAGAACTGGCCCAGGCTTCGCGCGCATTGGGCGCAGGCCTGTACTTGCCCTATGCCGAGGCAGGCGTGAGTGGCAGCTTGACGCTTCGCCCGGCCTTGACCGACGTACCTACCGCTGACGGAACGTGGTTCGATAGCGCGGTGGGGCCGTTCTGGCTCAGCGATGCCGCTGGGCTGCTCGGCCTGCTTAGCGCAAGCCCGGTGGTGGTCGCGGGCCAGGCCGAGCCTTGGTATTGGCAGTTCATCAGCCAGCAGTTGAACCCGGTCGTAGGCCAAGCCTTGGCACCGTTGGCGCCGCTACAAGGCCAAGCGCCTGGTGGCCCGCTTGTTCAGTGCCGCGTGGAGGTAAGCCGGGGCAACGAGGTGGTGCATGGGTTTTTGCACGCGTGCCCCGGTACCCTATTGGCGTGGTTGCACGCCGCAGGGTGGCAGCCACTGTACGAAACACTGGCCGAAAGCTTTACCCTGCCCACCCCACTGGTGCTGGGGCTGGCCAGCCTGACCTTGGAGCAATTGACTTCTCTACGCCCGGGCGACGTACTATTGCCGCAACAGGGGCTGTTCGACCCCCAAGGCCACGGGCTGCTCGCCTTGGGAGGCCGTTACTGGGCCGCTTATACCACTAGCCACGACAGCCGGCTTTCGCTGACGTTGAGTCATGAGGAACACCCCACGCATGAATAACCACGACGACACCCAGGTCGATGAGCCTGAGGATGAAATGGACTACAGCGCCGAGGAAACGACGCAGCAGTACGCCAATGAGCACAGCGAGCACTATGAAGGCTATGACGAACAGGCTGAGCACCCAGGCCTGCATGCCCAGGCCGCGCCAGCGCTTGACAGCCTGGCGCAACTGCCGCTGGAGCTCACCCTGCGCTGCGGCCAGATCCACCTGACCCTGGGTGAGCTGCGCCGGTTGGGCAGCGGCACTGTGCTGGACGTCGCCGGTGTCACGCCAGGCTTTGCCACCCTGTGTCACGGTGAGCGCGTGGTGGCCGAAGGCGAATTGGTGGACGTGGACGGTCGGCTGGGCCTGCAAATTACCCGGATGGCGTTGCCTTCATGATCATGGATGGGGTAAACCCCGTTCTCCTGGCGCTGTTTCTCGGTGGCCTGTCGCTGATCCCCTTCCTGCTGATCGTGTGCACGGCCTTTCTCAAGATTGCCATGACCTTGCTCATCACCCGCAACGCCATTGGCGTGCAGCAAGTACCGCCGAACATGGCGGTGTACGGCATTGCCCTGGCGGCAACGCTGTTCGTGATGGCGCCGGTTGCCCATGAGATCGGGCAACGGGTCAAGGCGCATCCCCTTGACATGTCCTCTACCGAGAAGCTGCAAGCCAGCGCCGGTGGTGTAATCGGCCCCATGCAGGCCTTTATGACCCGTAACACCGACCCTGAAATCTCCGCCCACCTGCTGGAAAATACCCAGCGCATGTGGCCCAAGGAGCTGGCCGACCAAGCCACTCGCAACGATCTGCTGTTGGCCATCCCGGCCTTTGTACTGTCTGAATTGCAAGCAGGGTTTCAGATCGGCTTTCTGATTTATATCCCGTTCATCGTGATCGACCTGATCATTTCCAACCTGTTGCTTGCACTGGGGATGCAGATGGTTTCCCCCATGACGATCTCGCTGCCGCTCAAGCTGTTGCTCTTCGTACTGGTCAACGGCTGGACGCGGTTACTCGACAGCCTGTTCTATTCGTATATGTGAGGCGGTCATGGAAGCGTTGGCGCTGTTCAAGCAAGGCATGATCCTGGTGGTAATCCTCACCGCGCCGCCGCTGGCGGTAGCCGTACTGGTGGGCGTGGCCACCTCGCTGCTGCAAGCGCTCATGCAGATTCAGGATCAAACCCTGCCATTTGGCATCAAGCTGGCGGCGGTAGGCCTGACCCTGGCGATGACCGGGCGCTGGATCGGCGTTGAGCTGATCCAGTTCATCAATATGGCCTTCGACCTGATCGCCCGCTCCGGCGGGGCCCATTAGATGCCGTTGCCCTTTGACGCGCAGCATTTGCTCCAACTGATGGCGGGCGTGGCACTGGCCATGGCGCGGTTGCTGCCGTGCATGATGTTGGTGCCCGCCTTTTGCTTCAAACACCTCAAAGGCCCCCTGCGTTACGCCGTGGTGATCGCGGTGGCATTGATCCCCGCGCCAGCGATCAGTGAAGTGTTCAAAGGCCAGGACGACATAATTGCCATTATCGGGCTGCTGCTCAAAGAGGGTGTGCTGGGCATCTTGCTGGGTATGCTGCTCTACGCGCCCTTCTGGATGTTCGCCTCGGTCGGGGCCCTGCTCGACAGCCAGCGTGGTGCCTTGAGCGGCGGCCAGTTGAACCCCGCATTGGGCCCGGACGCCACGCCCTTGGGGGAGCTGTTTCAAGAAACCCTGATCATGCTGGTGATCCTCTCCGGTGGGCTGACGCTGATCCTCCAGGTGATCTGGGACAGTTACCTGATCTGGCCGCCCAATGCCTGGCTGCCGGTGATGACCATCGAAGGCATGGACGTATTTCTGGAGCAGATCAATCAAACCCTGCAGCACATGATGCTCTATGCCGCGCCCTTTATTGGCTTGCTGTTGCTGATTGAGGCAGCGCTGGCCATCATCGGCCTGTATGCCCAGCAACTGAACGTATCGATCCTGTCGATGCCCGCCAAAAGCATGGCGGGCTTGGCCTTCCTGCTGATTTACCTGCCCACCCTGCTAGAGTTGGGCAACGGGCAAATCCAGAAACTGGCGGACCTTAAAGCCCTGCTTGGCGTAATGGTACAGGTGCCTTAGCCATGGCGGAAAAAACAGAGAAAGCCACACCCAAGCAGATGCGCGACGCTCGGGAAAAAGGCCAGGTCGCGCAGAGCCAGGACTTAAGCAAGTTGCTGGTGCTGATGGTGGTCAGTGAGGTCACCTTGGGTTTGGCCGATCAGAGCATGGCCAAGCTGGAGCATTTGCTGGGTGTTGGCCTGGCGGCCACTGGCAAGTCTTTTAATACCGTGGTGGGCCCTTTGGCCGAAGAAGCCATCACGGTGTTGCTTGGGTTTATTCTGCTGAGCGTAGGGGTGGCGGTGATGATGCGCCTGATCGGCGGCTGGGTACAGATCGGCTTTTTGTTCGCGCCCAAGGCCCTGAAGTTCGACCTTAAGAAAATCGACCCCTTCTCCCATGCCAAACAAATGTTCACCGCCCAGAACCTCACTAACCTGTTGCTGAGCTTGCTCAAGGCCGTGGCCATCTCGGCCACCCTTTACACCGTGGTCAAGCCCGAACTTGGCGCGCTGATCCTGTTGGCCAACTCGGACCTCACTACCTACTGGCACGCATTGCTAGAGTTGTTCCGGCACATTCTGCGCACCGTGCTAGGGTTGCTGCTGGTGATTGGCGGCCTGGACTTCGCCATGCAGAAGTATTTTCACGCCAAAAAGCTGCGCATGAGCCACGAGGACATCAAGAACGAATACAAGCAGTCCGAGGGCGACCCCCACGTTAAAGGTCACCGTAAGCAACTGGCCCACGAGCTGCTGAACCAGGCGCCCTCATCCGCCGCCCCGCCCAAGGCCGTGGAGGATGCTGACATGGTGGTGGTCAACCCTACCCACTATGCCGTTGCCTTGTATTACCGCCCTGGCAAGACCCCGCTGCCGCGTATTCACTGCAAGGGTGAAGATGCACAAGCGCTGGATATGATCCAGCGGGCCAAGGATGCGAAGGTTCCAGTGGTGCAGAGTATCTGGCTGGCCCGTACGCTTTATAAGGTAGCGGCTGGGCGGTATATCCCGAGGTCTACGTTGCTGGCGGTGGCGAATATCTATCAGGTGGTCAAGCAGCTGGACGAAGTGACGGATGAGGTTATTCGGATAGAGGACTAGTTTGGCTGTTGCTTCGAGGGTGAAGGGCGGCTAGTCGTTGGCGTGCATATCCGATGTGCGTGCGGGCGTGACAGGATGCCTGGCTCGCACAGCCGTTCTCACTCCTGCTCAAGCAAATGCTCCAACCCCGCCAACGTCAACTGCGCGACACGGATAGGATCAAGCGCCCGCCCCTCCCTGGGCGGCTCCGGCAGGGCATGCCAAATCACAAAATCTTGCCGGGTATCGAAGAACAAAAAATACTGATCATACCGGTCCACTTCACGAAAGCGCCGCACCAACGCCTGTTTAAGCTGCTCAGGGCTAAGCACCTGGCTTTCTACGTGAAGGGCCATGCCCCAGTGACGATGTTCGCGGCAACTGACAAAGCATACGCCCTTGTCGATCAGCCAAGCCGCGGAGCGTTCCGCCAACACCTGAGTGTAGAAGGCGTGCTTGTCCGCGACTCGTATCATTGCGCTCAATCCTTCAACGGAACCACGGTGTAATCCACCTTAGGGTCCTGGTCATTGAGGCCCTGGCGCATGTCCTGGGGCCACCAGATCACCAACTGGCGATCATTGGAATCCGGCCGTTTGCAGGCATAACCCACGCACCCCTGACGGCCAGCACAGCCAGCCAGGATCAACAACGCGACAGCCACGGCTATACAACGCAGAGGCATCATTGGGCAGTTCTCCGAAGCAGTGATGGGCGGCCTTGAGCCGAGTTCTTCAACGATTGTTGAGGCTGGCGCAGGGCCACGTAGATTTCACTTTCCGCGCCGGGCTGCAACCAGGCACTAGGCCAGGCACCTACGCCCATGACCCAACGGCCACCACAGCGGCTTTCATCAATGCGTAGCGGCTTGGGCGTATCGTTTCTGGCCACCACCACCGCTACACCCCACTCTTTATGGGAGAACCACTGGGAGCGTGAACGATCCAGCACCAGCCCGTTGGCCGGGTCGCAGAGGGTGTCCGGCTCGAACGGCAAGGACGTAGACAAGGTGAAGCCTGCGGGGGACATCCCATTGAGCAATTGGGTAAAGGCCGTGGTGATTTCGCCACGGGTTGGCTGCACAAAACCATCCCGGCGATTGTCGATGCGGTTCATCTGGTCATCGATATCGTGGGGGTTACCGTTTTCCACATAACGGGCCGGGTCCACCTGGTCACCGATCAAGCGTGGAGTAAGGATGAACAGGCGCTCGCGCTGGCTCAACTCACGGCTGCGGGATTGGAACAGCAGCTTGCCGATGTAGGGAATATCTCCCAGCAAAGGTATTTTGTTGATGCGGTCGTTGGCTTCCAGCCCGTGGAACCCGCCGATCACCAACGAACCACGCTCGGCAATAACCGCTTGGGTGCTTACGTTGCCACGGCGCACCGCGGGCTGTTCATCGTTGATCTGGGAGACGTCGATCTGGCCGTCCTCGATGTCCACGATCAACTGCACCTGCGATTTGCCGCCTTTCTCTAATGCCCGGGGTATCACCTGCAAGCTGGTACCGGCGGTGATGGGCGCGATATTGGCCACCCGTTCCGACAGCGCGGTGAGGTATTCGGTACGGCTGAAGTCGATCACCGCCGGCTGGTTTTCCAAGGTCAGGATCGACGGGTTGCCGATGATGGACGCCGAGCCGTTACCTTCCAGCGCACGCAAGTCAGCGGAGAATTTACCCGCGTCCTGAATGAACAAGGTAGAGCTTGCGCCGGCTTCCAAGAGGTTGGCACCGCCGCTCACGCTGCCAGCATTGAAGTTCCAGCGGCTGGCCAACTGAGCCAGCTCATTACGGTCGATGTCCAGGATCACCGCGTCAATCTCGATCACATTGCGAGCGACGTCCAGTTGCTTGATCACCTGTTCATACATAGGCCGACGCTTGGGCAGGTCGTAGATCAACACGGCGTTATTACGCACGTCTGCGCTGACCCGAATCTTCGCCCGGGTGGCGCGTTCGTCCTTGCCCTTGCGACTCGAGCTGCTGCCCAAGACCTGGTCCAGGCCGCTTTCCAAGGCGCCCATGTCGGTATCGTCACCGAAGCCACCGCTGCTAAGCCCCAGCATGCCGCCAACGGAGGTACCCGAAGCCGTACCGGTCGCTACACGCTGCGGGCTTACGCCATTGATAGACTCGCCACGGGACCGGCTTTCCAGCAGCTCTTGGAGGATGCTCGCCACACCCGCGACGTTCAGCTGCTGGTCGCGATAATGGATAGTGCGATCGGCGGCGTTGGCGTACTTGAGCGAGAACACCATCACGTCTTGCTTCTCGGCTTTCTCCTGGGGTTCGACCTTGCGGCTGTAATCACGGATGAAGTCTACATATTTGGCCGGGCCACGGACCAGCACCAGGCCCTCATCGGGCAGTACACCCCAGCCGAAGCGTGGGTCGAGCAGGCCAAGGTCGGTGAGCGCCTGCTGCATGTCGTCCACCGCATCCGATGACACCTCGATGCGGGCAGTGGTTTGGTCTGAAGAGGGGCTCACATACAGGGTGTCGTTGTACACGAACCACTGGAAATGATGTTCCTGGCCGAGGCGGTCGAGGAACGCCTCGGGGCTGGAAGCGCGTACCCGCCCGTCGACTACCGCATCCATCGCCGGCATGTCCAGGGCCATGCCGAACTCCTTGGCGAAGTCACCCAGGGCCGTGTTCAAGCTGGTCTGTCGAGCATCGTAAGCATAGGCGGTGTGCTTCCAACTGTCGGGCACCACCGCCCAGGTTTGCTGGCTGATCAGTAACACTAACCAAGGCAGCCACATTACAGCCTTTCGCATTTAACGCTCCCAGGAGCCGGCATCGAGAATGAAGTGGCAGGGACCCTCCCCGCCACTCCCAGAGCTTACGCGTGGTTACTGAATGCCATCAAGGATGGCTTTGGTGATGCCGTGCTTGGCGCGCAGGGATTCATTTATAAGGGTGTTGGCCATCTGGGTTTTGCGAGAGGCATCGTTGAACGCCATCATGTCTTCCACGGTGCCGCTTTCGCTTGCCTCCAATTCGGCGTGGTCCATGTCCGACTGGGCGTCTTGGTACAGATGGTCGAGGCGGTTTTGCAGGGCTTTGATGCTGAGCATGGCAGGGCTCCTTATTAAGGTTCCCCACTAAGTGGCGTCTAGCAAGGCCTCGGTTCCATGCTCGCTGCCCAGGGCAGCCGGCGCATCGGGGCGAGGGATCGGCAAGCCATCACGCAGGCTCTGCCAATCCAGGTCGAAGGCACCACTGGTGTGACTGAGGGTCAAGGCCAGGGGCGCCATGGCACTGCTCGATTGCACCTCCCAGAACTGCGCGAAGCGACTTTCGGCTACCCACGCCCGCACCACCGGCTCCAGGTCGGGATGGCAAATCAAGGTCGCGGTAGAGGCGATGGGTTGGCTTGCCGCCAGGGCGCGCAATACTGCACGGGTGCGCTCTGGCAGGCCCGCGGCGTCGAGCAGGCGCCCCAAGGCTTCATTGAGCAAGTGTTCAACCGTGCCCAGCGCCTGCTGCCGATACATAGCCCGTTCGTGTTCGAACCCCTGGAGAAATTCGTTGGCGCCTGCCCAGAACGCCCCTATCGCCAGGGTAATCTGGCGTTGAGCTTCTTGCTCGGCGGCAGCCAGAATAGCGGCGGCCTGCCGCTCGGCATGGGCCAGAACGTGTTGCGCCCCCCGCGCGGCGTCCACGTGTTCATGGCGCAGGATCGGCTCCTGCAACACCGGCATGCCTAGCGTCAACGTGCGTTTAGCCAGCATCGGATACCTCCGCGTGCTCAGGTTGATTGGCCGCTACTCGCCACAACACTGCAGGCCATAGGGTTTTGAGCTTGCCTGGCGCAGCGGCGGTCAGCACCCAATCCGCGCCTGGCACCCAGGCGTGAACAGGCACGGGCAGTTCCAGGCGCAGCCTGTGCCAGTACCGCGCCCCTAGCCAGCCACCGAGCAGCACTTCAGCTTCCGGCTCCTGCCCATCGAGCCACAAACCTGGGCGCAACGCCTTGGCCAAGCTGCGGCACCAAGGCTTGTGTTCATCAGTGTGGCCACGGCTTGGCCGCCCTGGGGAGCAGATTTGCTCCACCAAGGCCAGGGCCAAGTGTCGCTGTGCTTGCGGTAGGCCCAGCCAATGCAGCAAATCTGGGTGTGGCGCGGGTGGCTGCGGGGCGTCCATGCCTGCAAAGCGCATAAACACCTCCGGCCGTTGCCGCGCCAGCTGTTCACAATCTGTAAGTGTTAACCCTGTGTGCTCGGCAAACCGGGAACGCCAGCTTCCATGGGCGTGCCCCCAGGCATCGCACCACCACTGCACCCATGCTTGAGTGGAGTCGGCTGACATCACACGCGGCTCGGCAAGTTGGTGCCGCTACCGCGACGTGGTATCACCCGCCCAAGCACCGCGGAGCGCCAGTCAGCCCGCAGCAGCAGTGCAATGATCCCGATCAGCACTACCAGCCCTACCGGGGCTAGCCAGACCATGCGCTTCCAGAAGCCGATCTGCTCGCTATCAATGCGGAATGGGCCCAAGCTTACCCACTGCTGGCTGTCATGAAATTCAGCCGCAGGCACGAACACGATGGAGAATTTGCGTGAATCTGGTGTAGCGCCCCCACTGACCATGCCAGGGATACTACTGGCGACCATTTGCTGAATCCGACCACGTACGCTGTCTGGGTCCAGCGAAGCATTGTGTTTGATAAACACGGCTGCTGACGCCGGCTGCACCGGCTCACCCGGCGCAACCCGTTCAGGCAGTACCACGTGCACGCGGGCAACCACTACGCCGTCTATTTGTGAAAGGGTCGCTTCCAATTCCTGAGACAGCGCATAGATGTACCGCGCGCGCTCTTCCAGCGGGGTAGAAATCACCCCTTCTTTCTTGAAGATTTCACCCAGGCTAGTGCGCGCCCGGCGCGGCAAGCCCGCGGCATCCAGCACCCGCACCGCGCGGTTGATCTGGCCGCTGTCTACCGCGACTACCGCGCCGGTTTTTTCAGTACGTTTATGGGCTTCGATGCTCTGCTCGGCCAGCGACGCGATCACATCGTTGGCGTCCTGCTCGGACAGCCCGCTGAACAGGTCGGTTTGCTGGCCGCAACCGCTCAATAGAACGGTGCATCCCAGTAGCATTGCCATAAGCCATTTCACGAGGCGCGCACCTATTGCAGGTTGGTCAACTTATCGAGGGTCTGGCCGATCTTGTTAACCACCTTGGTGGTCACCGCGGTTTGTAGCGAATACTCCGATAACGAACGGCTCATCTCGGTAAGGTCAGTAGGGTCATCGGCCTGGGTAGCGTGTTTCATATGGCGCATGGCCTGCTGCGAGAGCTTGTCGCTGGACTGCACCCGGTCAGCCAGCGCCCCTGCCAAGGCAGCGGGCAACATGGCTTGTGGCGCGGCGACGCTTGCCACTTGCATGGCAGTAGAGAAGAGGTCGGCGTCCGCCTGTGAAGGCTCATGGACCAAACCCTGATCAAGATCGATATGGGGTTCTTTGAATTTACCAACGTGCGAAATGGTCATGAAGCCTCCAGTAGACGGTGCCGAAAGGTGTATCAGCTCAGTGCGGACGAGGCACCAGTACCTTGCTGCATCATTTGCATCAATGCCTGTACAGCCTGGTTGGCGGTACTGGCCAATCGCTGTTGGTCGCCCGCGCCGCCTTGCTGCTCGCCACCCTCGAGCTTGCTCAGCAAGGTTTCCAGCAGATACGCCAACTGCTTGGCATCAGGGCCACCGGTCGATAGGTCGCCACCCGCGGTCGGGGTGCTGCCACCACCCAAGCCGCCGTTACCGCCCAGGCCGCCCAAACCTTCCCCCAAACCACCTTGGCCACCACCGGCAGAATCGTTACCAATCTTGCCCATCAACATGCCAATGGCCTTATTCACCTGGCTGGTTTCATCACCATTAAGGTGGCTATCACTTTCGGTGCCTCCTTGATTTGTCAACTCTTGCGTCCAAGAGCCGGACTTATCAGGCGGTGGGAACTCACTTGGATTGGCATCCATGAACTTGGCGATTTGGCTCATCAAGTCTTCGGAGCCTTTGGCGATGTCCGATCCACCTTTTCCATCCGACTTGATCGCATTGCCCAGTTGCCCATTAAGGAGCGCCTGGAGCAGTTGCATCAGCAGGTCTTGCACACCACCACCCGCGCCACTGGCGCCACCGGCGCTGTCCGCACCGCCCACGCCACCTTGACCGGCACCGGCGGCCTGCCCCGCGCTAGGGTTTTCACCTAGCAGTTTCTTGATCAACGCCTCCAGCCCTTCTTGCACCTGGTGCTTAGAACCGGTGTTGAACTGGTCTTGCATAGGCATCTGTTCAGCGACCGCCTTGCCCAGAGGCGAATTGTGATCAAGCTTACCGCCACCGGCTTTCATCAGCTGATCTACCAGCGCAGAGAGGATGGCCTTCAAGCCCTGAGGCTGGTCAGCCCCCTTAGTGGACTCGGTCGAAAGCACTCGGCCCATCTGTAGGTCCGAGGTGCCCATGTGCGGGGTGTTGAGTGCGGAAATCGACATATTCATAGGGTCTTGTCCTTCAAGTGGTCGATCTTGCCCTACCTTGAGTAGGGCCAAGGATCAAGCGTGGTGGATCAGTAGCTGATGCCTTTGGCGTTCTGGGCAGTGGCGCTGATCTTCTTGTTGGCGGAGTCTTCACGGCCGGACTGGATGGCGTTAAGCACATCCATTTGCTGCTTGCGCGCGGTTTCCTGGGCTTGCAGACCGATCAGCGCCGCCTGGTTCTTGTCAGACATTTCGCTAGCTTCGCGCTGGGCTTTTACCGCTTCGGTGCTGCCGGTACCCTGAGTCAAAGCTTTTTGGTCGTCGTAGCCGGCCTTGGTTTGATTGACCCCCTGCGAGAACTGGCCGCCGGTGTTGACAATATCCTGCGCGAAACCGGTGAAACCAGTATTAGGGTTATTAACTGGACCTGGCATGATGGTGTTCCTCTAGGACTTTAAGTGGGTACCAACGTCATCGTTTGGTGCCGATAGGTGGCGCGCTTTTCTGTATCGGTTCCATCGCCGCGAGAGAAACTTCAAAACATTTTTCGTCGCAGGGCCTGAAGTGTTCCTACGCGTACCGAGCGCACGCGGCATAAGGGAACCATCCTGTTCCACCCACCACTCAGCAGCTCACTTACAGTTCAACGGACAGGTAGGCTGCTATGCGCGTAACCTCTCAAACGCCTGGCATGGGCGACGTCGCTGACCCCAGCGCTGGTTTCACCGAAAAGCCCTTACTTGGGCAACCCACCGGCGGTAACCTGGCCCCCCGCAACGGATCCGGTGGTATGGTCCAGTTTGGCTGTGTCACCACAACGGACCTGAAAAATGCCCTTCAAGGCCGGGCGGATTCCGCTAACGGGAGCGACACGGCATCCCTGATCAAGCAATTGATCGGCGTGCTGGGGCGCATGCAACCTGCCGCTGGTGCCCAGCCTGGTACACCAGTGAACCAGCCCCAGGGCACGGGCCAAACCACGAGTACCCAACCTCGCGCTCCAGTTACTAACGAAAAACCTGTACCACAGGGCGCCGACCCTTCGTTTCTGGATAATTCAGAATACTCCTCGCCTAAAGAGCTGAAAAAATACGACGCCGTGGTAGCCCATTTACCCCCCGAGCAGCGAGAGCAGGCGGCCAAGGAGCTGAATCGCCCATTGGCCGCGGCGAAAATGGCGGCCAATGGCAGCAAGAACCCTGACGACATCGCACAAGCCAAGCAAGCCAGCGAGTTCATCAAGGCAAACCCTGCTCTTCAACAAGCCCTTGACACCTCTCGCCACGGTGGAACAGCAGACGGTAAGATTTCCAAGAACGATTACAAGTCGTTCATCAAAAACATGGAAAAAGCCGCGGGCGCTGCGTCGAATGACGTAAAGGAGTACCAGAAAAAGAACCCCAACGCCGACCCTCAGTCCTTGGCCATGGTGGGCTCGGCAGCCTTGTTGCGGGCTAACGAACCCTTGGCTAAAGCCGGTGATGCAGATGATAAGAAGGTCGATAAATACATCACCGATAAAGCGCTAGTGGGGATTCAGAAAGACAACCCAGGCCTGTCCTCTGCGCTCAAGCAATCGGCCAAGACCTTCTCAGAGCCGGGCTTTCTGAAGATGCTGGATCAGGGCGGTTTCGAAGGCCAGGACCTGGCGCTACACAACCCCGACAAGAAAATCAGCACCAAGAACATCGACCAATGGATCAAAAAGCAGGCGCCCACCAATGGCGGCGAATTCGCCTCGATGATGAGCGATGCCGCTACGCGCAATGCGGTGGCAAAGGTGGACATCAGCCACCTAAACGAAGATGTATTCAAAAACCCGAACAAGTACAGCGGGGCTGAAAAAGCAGCCGTGATGGTCAAGCTGCAGGAAACCCAGGAGCAAGTGGACGGCGGCGGCAAGCTGCGTAAGGTTGAAAAAACGTCCAAGGCCTTAAGCGAGAAAATCGCCCAATTGCAACAGGACCCAGACGTCAAAGCCTGGATGAACGCCGAGGTACCCAAGCAATCCCAGGCCATGATTGCCAAGGACCCGAACCTGAGCGCCGCTGTTAACCAACGGCTGGACGATATCAAGTCCGGGAAAGCGTTGGAAAAAGACATGAAAGCAGCCGAGGACGAAGCGGCCAACGAAGGCAAAAAACCTGAAGAGGCGGACTACAGTAAGGCACTGGGCAGCATGGACGCCGAGCTGCAACTGCAAGGCGACGTGAACAAGGGCAAGGGTGTACCTGTCAGCAGCACCGCAGTGCTTGAGGGCCGCAAGGACCTGAGAGACAAAATCGATGCGTCTTACAGAGCCAATTTTGTGGACGGCAAGGCCGCGCAAAGCGCGCTGAAAAAAGACCAGAAATCCGATCCTCAAGAAGTGTTGGCCCTGACAGACGCCAAAAAAGCCGCCTACGATTCTGCCCTGGGTGAACAAGCGACCGCTGCGTACCAAGGTGGCTACGCCGAAGCCACTATGTCGGCCTTGCTCACCACGAAAAAGGGCGTGGAGGTACTCAATGAGCTGAAGAAGGCCGGTACGCTACCCAAGGACGCGGACGTTACCAAAATGACGGGTAAACAGATGTATGGCCAGCTCAGGGATAACCTAGATAAACAGACCTCAGGGGTTCAGGGGGGCGCATTCTCCAAGATGGCCACGGCCGGGGGCGGTGTCTATAGTGTGGCGAACCTGTTGAGCGTGAAGAAGATGATGGATAACGGTGACGAGGCCGGAGCAGCCAAAGCCGTTTATGATGGCGTGCGGGGTGCCTCGGCACTGGGCAACCTGGGCTACAACGCAGTTGCTCAAACGGCGGGCAAGGAGGCCTCGGCAGGGCTCGGGCGCATGGCGGCCAGCGCGGTGGCTACCCGCGTCGGGATCATGGTAGGGGCCGAAGCCACAGGCTTGGCGGCCGCCGCGGCCATTGGCGCCGCCGCGGGGCCCATAGGCTGGGCCATCGACGCCGCAATGGCGATCGGCTTTGGTATCAAGGCGATCATCGATGCGGTGAACAAGCACAAGCGTCAGGAAACGTTCGACCATAACGTGGACCCGACCTTGGAACAGTTTGGCATTCCCAAGGCCCACTAAAGCATGGGCTAGAGGTCTAGTTCCTTCATGCGGTGGTAAAGCGTTCGACGCGGTACAGCCAGTTCTCGGCTGACCGCGTCGATGCAATGCTTGTTACGCTTGAGCGACTCCTGAATCAGTACCCGCTCAATTAGCCGCAGCTGCGATTTCAAAGCGGTGCTCGGCCCCTGGGCGCTGGTTTCATCGCCGAGCAACGGCAACTTGAGGACAAAGCGTTTGGCGGCGGATTTAAGCTCGCGAATATTGCCCGGCCAGTCATGGTTGAGCAGCACCTGGCATATGCTGGGGTCGGCCTTTTGCATTGCTACCCCCATGTCTGTACCTATGCGCTCCACCAAGTGGTGAAACAACGGCAGAATACGTTCGCGCTGTTGACGCAGCGGCGGCAGTCTGAGGGTTAGTACGTTAAGGCGAAAATACAGGTCACGGCGAAACGCGCCCTGCTCTACCAGCTCGTCCAGTGATCGCTGGGCCGAGGCGATGACACAGATGTCCAGCGCAACCGGTTCGGTAGACCCCAGGCGCTCCAATACGCGAGACTCCAACACGCGCAGCAGTTTCGCTTGCAGCGCCAAAGGCATGCTGTCGAGTTCGTCCAAATACAGCGTGCCGCCCTGTGCGGCTTCTATATACCCCTTGCGCGAGCGCTCGGCGCCAGTAAAGGCACCGCTAACTACACCAAAGAGTTCGCTTTCGCACAGCGATTCTGGAATGGCGGCGCAGTTCATGGCCACGAATGGCCCCCTGCGCCCAGAGAGGACGTGAATTCGCTGGGCCAAGGTATCCTTGCCTGAGCCTGTTTCACCTGCCACCAGCAAGTCGATACCCAGCTCGGACAAGCTGCGGGCAATCACATCCAAACTCGATGTGCTTTGGCCTAGCGTCAGTTCATCGTCCAGCAAGTCGTACTCGCCCATTGTTCACCTCGATAGGGAAATAACCTCAACGTCAAAATCCCTTTCGTGGCTGGCGATCCGATCAGACGCCCAATTCCTTCATACGGTGGTAGAGGGTGCGCTTGGGTATCTCAAGCTCTTGAATCACCAAGTCTAGGCTGTGCTTATGACGCTTGAGCGCATCTTGGATCAATAACCGCTCAATGACCCTTAGCTGAGACTTCAAGCCCGGTTCAGCCGGCTCGTGGGGCGCCTCCACAGGCCCCCCTCCTAACAATGGGAAGCCCAGCACAAAGCGTTTAGCGGCGGATTTGAGCTCCCGGATATTGCCAGGCCATGCGTGACTCAACAGCACTTGAACAAGCTGGTTATCCAAGGTAGAGACTGGGCGATTCAGCTCGGCCGCCAAGGCATGGGTGAACTGGTCGAACAAGGGCAAGATCCGCTCACGTTGAGTACGCAGCGCAGGCAGCTTCAACGTAACCATGTTCAATCTGAACAGCAGGTCGCGCCTAAAAGCCCCTTGTTCCACCAGTGCATCCAAGGACCGCTGGCTTGAAGCGATGACATGTAGATTAACCGGTACAAACGTGGTCGAGCCAAGCCGTTCCACGCCCCTCACCTCAAGCACACGCAGCAGCTTCGCCTGAAGCGACAGCGGCATGCTGTCGATCTCATCCAGGTAAAGCGTGCCACCGTCGGACGCTTCGATATAACCCTGCCGGGTACGACAGGCGCCCGTGAAGGCGCCACTGGTAGCCCCAAAAAGCTGGCTTTCGGCCAAGGCTTCAGGGATTGCAGCGCAATTGATACCCACGAACGCCCCAGGTCGCCCTGACCGATCGTGGATGTGCTTTGCCAGCGTGTCCTTGCCTGTACCCGTTTCTCCGAAAAGCAGTAAGTCAATATCAAAATTATTAGAGTTAAGAAGACTGGGGTGTATGTTGAGCGAAACCTCTGGATTATCGGTAACAGCTGCAACTATAGCGACTTCGTCTTTCATTGACATCCCTCACCATGCGGGCCGTCGGCAGTGTATAACCGCCTCGCAGAGAACGTCAACAATCCGATCCACATAAAAAATGGTAAAAAATCGAAGTGATGTCATATTGCCTTGATTTATTTAAAACAAGAGATTCAAACGATCATTTGATTTCCTGCCTCTGCCTAATCGGTATGTAAAATCTCTTTAAAAATCGTAAAAAAATTGTAAAAATCCTTTATTTTCAATGGTTTAAAATATTTACCACGTAAAACATTTTATTGCTATGAATTTTTTTTATTCATTTAAATCGGAGCCTCTTATTTTATTATTTTAAACTTATAGGTGTGCACTTAATGTGTTTTTAGAAACCCTCGAACAGTTACCGGCGCGTTTCAACTTGGCTATAACTTGCCAATTAAGTTATCCATAAGCCATTTTGTAGTTTGTGCTAATACCAAACTACAAAAAAAATCAGGGCAGACATTTTGGCGATGCCAACTTAAGTCAAAATTGTGACAACTTGTTTAATATTAGGGTGATGAGGGAAAAATCCTCTATCCCTTTGTATTTATGGGGAAATCCCCTGATTTGGATCCGCCCTGTCTGTGGGCTTGGGGCGTTATTACACCGGTGACACACTGGTGAAACGAGTCGATATGCGCCGCAGTTGCCAATTTCGCAAGGTCAAACATTCCACTAAATGTAACAAGATTCATGAAACCCATAGGCAGGGCATCCAAGGGGTGCTGGCAAACGTTTGCAACCTATTCAAAAATGTAACTCCCAAGACACATTCTTTAAATCTTGGAAAGGCACTGGTTATATCTACAGTACTTTATAGGCCGCTCGTCGCTTCAAGGAACGCCGACCACCGCGATAGCCCTTGTGGATGGCAGCACCGCGCCTGGGTCCAATGGGGCCTCGACAGGTGCATTGAGTGCAGCCACCAGAGGTTGCCGCAACGCTACCGGCACGAGCAAATGGCCTGGCCCTTCTTGGGTGGTGCCCTTCAGATACGCAGGGTTTAGCTGCCTCAAGGTTTTCTCGGGCACGCCAGAAGCCGCTGACAGCTGCTGCAGGTCAACCGGATGAGTCAGGGGGACTTGGATGAAATATGGCTCGTCACGCACGGGCCGTAACCGTACCCCGTGGGCCTGGGGTGCGTTAACGATGATCGAAAGCGCCAGCAGCCTAGGTACGTAGTTCGTGGTCTCCTGTGGCAGGCGCAAGTGCCAGTAGTCTGTAGGTAGCCCCTTGCGGCGATTGGCGTCCATCGCTCGCGCTACCGTGCCCTCCCCTGCGTTGTAGGCCGCCAAGGCCAGCAACCAATCTCCGTCGAACACCGTATGCAGCCGCTGTAAATGATCCATGGCCGCTACCGTCGAGGCCATCACATCTCGGCGCCCGTCATAGCTTGCGGTACGCCGTAATCCTACGTCCGTAGCAGTGGCGGGCATGAACTGCCACAGACCCACCGCTTGGCGCACCGAGACCGCCGTGGGGTTGTACGAACTTTCAATCATTGGCAGCAGTGCCAGCTCCCGGGGCAAGCCCCGGCTGTCAAGGCTTTGCACGATGAAATGCAAGTAAGGGCTTGCTCTGCCACTGG
This sequence comes from Pseudomonas artemisiae, assembly GCF_057128685.1. Classification (NCBI taxonomy): domain Bacteria; kingdom Pseudomonadati; phylum Pseudomonadota; class Gammaproteobacteria; order Pseudomonadales; family Pseudomonadaceae; genus Pseudomonas; species Pseudomonas artemisiae. Next base: position 126,631 of record NZ_JBSKHS010000003.1, on the reverse strand, counting down.
CATTGGAAAGGTAACCTGGATTTGCCACCAGCCATCCTATTTGCTGGTTGATACGGCTATTAGGAGCAGTTTGCTTCCAGAGGCTTGCGTTTCGGCCGATACGGCCCCAAAGGCCCTCGCCCGTGCCCGCCGCGGCCCAGCTCGCGTCCGTGTATGCAGGCTCGTCCAACCGCACGGGTGAAGGTTCGGCAGCGCTCGCCCCGCGCATTGCCAGCCGTGGAGAACGCGCATCCGGCAACTCCACGGGTGCATAGCCCTGACACCCTGCGCATAAGGCGATAGCCAGTGCTAAACCGGCACGGGCTCGGCCAGCCCATTGGGTAGCCCCCAACAGCTGATTGGAAAAGGACATAATCGCGAACACCTTGACGAGAACGACCCTAAGTGGCCGCAAGGTGCAAACGGTTCCTCTTTCCTGCCGCGGCTCAAAGGTGGGGTGCTTCACACAGAAAAAAACGAAAGACGGTGGAACCGACTTTCGCTTGGAACCACACAGGTTAGGCAGGGCACGCATCGCGCCTGTGCGTAAGCCCCGATGGCCCAAACGATGAGCTCCCGTTCCGATACCCCGCGCTCCCGGCCAACCGCGAGGGCATCGCAACAGAGAGCACTGAATTGAATGGCTACCTGGGCTTAACGCGGGCTCTTTGCGTGCATGGCAACGACAGGCTCACCAAGGGCGGTAGCGTTCATGAGCCTTCGGCGCGGATCAAGGCCGTGAAGCGACCTCGTCTAAATGATCAAGCAGGTCTAGCGGGTCTTCATACACACGCAGTGCCCCTGCCCGCTCCAGTTCGCTGATGTCATACCCCCCGGAGAGCAAGCCGATGCCCGTTGCCTTACAGCGCCTGGCAGCCAACATGTCCCAAATGGCATCGCCGATGACCAGGCACTCTTCAATGGGTACGTCCAGTTTGCGCGCGGCGGCCAGAAACAGATCAGGGTCGGGTTTGCCATATTGCACATCATCCCGAGTGACGATGTTGATGTCGTCAATATCCAAGCCGAGGGCCTTAAGGTTGATCTTGGCGGTGGACACCTCGCCGCTGGTGGCGATGCACCATTTCAAGCCTTCCTTGGTCAACTGCTCCAGTAGCTTCACGGCCCCTGGAAGTTCGATGATCTGGCCTTGCAGCGCTTCGTAGGCTTCAGCGTGCTTGGCGCTCAGGCGTTCGGCCTGGGCGTCGTCGATCGTCATGCCCGTTTCGCGACACAGACTTTTGAGCATCAACCCACCGCTCATGCCGATCTTGCGGTGTATGCGCCACATGGCCAGGGGAATCTCCTCGGCATCCAAGGCCTGCTTCCAGGCGGCGACGTTCTGGTAAACGCTGTCGGTGAGTGTGCCATCGAGGTCGAACAGAAATGAGGTTTGCGGGCGCATAAAGGGTTGGCTCTCTCTAGGTGTCGCTGTATCGAAGCTCTTTCGAAAGCCTGGGGCGCTGGGCGTTCAGTCTGTTGCAGCCAAAGCGTAGGCTGAGCTACCCCGAATACGGTTGCTGGAAAAACGAATAAGCATCTGCGTTCGAAAACCCTTGCATACGCTTGCTCGGGTTCTGGCCAGAAGGCAGCCGTGAACGCGCTGCCGCCCCTGAGCGGCGGCAACTTGGCTGGCCAGCGTGCTCAGGCTCATGGGCCTAGTCCTTTGCCCAGCGTATTCAATAGCGCCGGGTTTGCTTTCCACTGCAATGCTCGGAACAATGGCTGCACGTGTTACTGCTCATGGCAGTTCAACGGACGCACGGCCACCCCGCCTGCCGTGCAGACCTCAAGGAAACCGAGTATGACCGCACGAGCTGTAATCAACGCTTCGATCAGCCCCAAGGGCAGCCTTGAAACCCTGTCTCAACGTGAAGTGCAGCAGCTGAGCCAGGCTGGTTCCGGCACCATTTATACGCTTTTTCGCCAGTGCGCCCTGGCCATCCTGAATACCGGCGCCCACGTGGACAATGCCAAAACCATTCTAGACGCATACAAAGACTTCGAATTACGTATTCATCAGCAGGACCGAGGCGTTCGCTTGGAACTGCTCAATGCCCCGGCCGACGCTTTTGTGGACGGGGAAATGATCGCCAGCACGCGCGAAATGCTATTCAGCGCGCTGCGCGATATCGTGTATACCAAGAGCGAACTCGACAGCCAGCGCATAGACCTGAGCGACTCTCAGGGCATCACCGATTACGTGTTTCACCTGCTGCGTAATGCCCGCACGTTGCGCGCCGGGTTGGAGCCGAAGATGGTGGTGTGCTGGGGCGGCCACTCCATCAGCACCGACGAATACAAGTACACCAAAAAGGTGGGCCATGAACTGGGCCTTCGCAAGCTGGACATTTGCACCGGCTGTGGCCCTGGCGTGATGAAAGGCCCGATGAAAGGCGCCACTATCTCCCATGCCAAGCAACGCCTGAGCGGGGGCCGTTACCTCGGGCTCACCGAGCCGGGGATCATTGCCGCCGAGGCACCCAACCCTATTGTCAACGAACTGGTGATCCTACCAGATATTGAAAAACGCTTGGAAGCCTTTGTGCGCGTGGGTCACGGCATCATTGTATTCCCCGGTGGCGCTGGCACGGCCGAAGAGTTGCTTTACCTGCTGGGCATTCTGATGCACCCCGACAACCGGGAACTGCCTTTCCCGCTGTTGCTTACCGGCCCGCTCAGCGCGGCGGCTTACTTCGAACAGCTCCATGCCTTTATCGGCGCGACCCTGGGCCCAGAAGCCCAGGCGCTGTACAGCATCGTATTCGATGACCCGGCCGAAGTGGCACGGCAAATGGCCCAAGGCTTGCGCGAGGTCAAGCAGTTTCGTCGCGAGCGTAACGACGCCTTCCACTTCAACTGGCTGCTGCGCATCGAAGAAAGCTTCCAACGGCCATTCGACCCTACCCATGCCAACATGGCCGCCTTGGAACTCAACCGGCACGTGCCTGCTCACCAACTGGCCGCCAACTTGCGACGGGCGTTTTCTGGCATCGTGGCGGGCAATGTGAAAGAACATGGCATACGCCTGATTGAAGCCCATGGGCCCTATGAGATCCATGGCGACCCAAGCATCCTGCAGCCGCTGGATAAACTGCTGCGCGCCTTTGTGGACCAACACCGGATGAAACTCCCCGGTGGCGAGGCTTATGTACCCTGCTACCGGGTGGTCCAGTGACCTGCGTTGCCGCTGCGCGGTGGGCGCCGCAGAGTGTCACACCCTTTAGGAAGCCTTGATATGATCGAAATTCGCCCAATGCTGCCCGAGGATTTTGCGCGCTTTTGGCCTACTTTCCATGCCGTGGCCGGCGCGCGTGAAACCTATGCTTACGATCCTGACCTGAGCGAAGCCCAAGCCCAAGCGCTCTGGCTGGACCTTCCAACCTATACCTTGATAGCTGAAGAAGACGGCGTGCTGCTGGGGAGCTATTACCTCAAGCCCAATACCGCTGGGCCGGGCAACCATGTGTGCAATTGCGGCTACATGGTGACCGAAGCGGCCCGCGGCCGTGGGGTAGCGCGTTTGATGTGCGAGCATTCCCAACGCTTGGCCCAAGACAGCGGTTTCTTAGCCATGCAGTTCAACTCGGTGGTGGCCACCAACGAGGTTGCGGTTGGTCTCTGGCAAAAGCTGGGGTTCGACGTGGTCGGGCGGTTACCCAAGGCATTCCGCCATGCCCAGCATGGCTTGGTGGACTGCTTGGTGATGTACAAATGGCTAGTTCCCGCTATCGATGCGTCTACCGGTGACCCTGGCCCCCTGTTGATAGGGCGCAAGAATATCGAGAATCTGGTGTCCAGCCAGCGTCGGCGTTAGGGCCTTTTTGCCCTTCGAGGGGTGTATTGAGTGAGGCGTTTTACAGGCCATCCAAGGCCGTAAAACGTCATCAACTGGATAGACACCCGCCAGCCGCAACGCCTTGCTGATCGCGCAGGCAATCGCGGCCTCATATAAGTACGGCATTGACCTTTCCGGCCCGCCCTAGGGTAGAGGCTTATCTACCTGGGGAAGTCCGCAATGCCTACGCCTGAACTGCCTTTTTTTCATGAACAGGTCCTGAGCGCGCGCTTCAGCCGCCAGGTTGAACACCTGACACAGACCGGCACACTGAGCGCCACTGAACAGCGCGCCCTGATTTCACTCGTACAACACGATCATGACCCAGCGCTAGGGCGTAGAGACCGCTTTGTTCCCGCGCCGGACACCATCCTGGCGCCCCAATTGCACGGCGCCTTGGTGCTGGGCTTACCCCACGCGGCGCGGGTTTACCTGTTCAGCCTGGCCCACGGCCTGGACGTTTATGCTAACCGGCAACTCATGATCCAACGCCTGGGCGCTCAGGGCGTTGACACTGAAGGCCTGGCTTTAGAATTGGTAGAAGGTCAGGTGTTTCGCGCCCAAGCCGAGCACTACCTGGTACATCGCGCAGGCGGCTTGGCAAGGGCAGCCGATGCACTAGCCACGTTGCCCAGGCTCGAGCCCGCTGCTTTTACAACCGAGGATGAACCCTCGGCAATGCTGCTAAAAGCCCTCGATACCTTCTGGGAGGCCGGAGCGCCCCGGCAAACCCACCAGCAGCTTTTGCGTCAGGTATACCTGGCAGGCTTTTGGCAAGCGCTGTTCATTGCGCGTCAGCAATCACCCCACTCCGGCGCCACCGCTCTGCTACAGGCCAGCCCCCACATGTCGGCCCTGAGCTGGGCACGTTTGTGCTTGCAGGACGGTGCCGAGCAGGTGCCTTTGGCTGGGGTGCTGGTGTGGTCGCTACCCGGGCAAGCTGGCCGTTGCCTTTATCGCCCCGACACAGGGGTGACATGGTACCCCAGTGAGGCCGCGCTACTGGCTGACCAAGCCGCCCAAGACACGGCGCCCCTCTCTTTGAGCGCGGCTCGCCAAGCGCGTTGGCGATCGGCTGGGAATCCAAACCTGATAGTGGTACCGGTGCAAGATGATCCCTTTAATCGGGCCCTGGATGAAATCCGCGCTACGCAAAATGCGGACGTCTACGATGCCTTGCTCACACATCAAGGCGCGGCCCCGGCATTGCGGACAGTCCTGGTCGAAGATGCCATGGACATACGCGCACGTGTGGACCGGCACCTGCGAAAACTGGACCCTAGCGTGCGCTGGGCGAACCTGACCGTACCGGCACTTGCACCAGCACCAGACCCCAAGTCCCTGCCAGATCAGCCCAGTGGAATGCTGGCGGGTCTGGCGCAGGTAAGCGATAGCCGTGAGGCCATAGCCTTGGCCCAACCAGGGGTTGCCCAGGTACTCGACAGCCTGCTGGTGCCTTGGCTCACTGTGGTAGACGAGCAGCTTACGCCACAAGGAGTGACCCTTACCTTCGATAGCGAGGACGGCGAGCGTACGTTACCGCTGGACGAACTCCTTCTAGAGCGAGTAAGCGGACAGCAAACAGGCCCGCTTCCCCCTAGGGTCATAATAGAGGCCTCCGAGGGGAACGTGCTGGCTGGCTTTGATGCCGCTATCCTGGAAACCTGCCTTGAACAAAGCGTTGCACAGTTCGCCACGCGCTATCAAGGGCAGTTGGACTGCCTTTATCACCATGGTCATCGCATCAATGAGGCCTGGGTGGAGGCCAATGCTGTTATGACGCAAACCCTTGAATGGGTTCTGCGTGCCGACCTTGCCCTTGCGGTACAGGACGGAACAATAGGCCCTGAGGTGCTGAGCTTGCTACAAACCGCATTGGACGGCGGCAGTGGCGCTCAGGCGTATGGCATCGACTTGATCATCAGTGACCAGGGCGCCGTGCGCTTGGCTGACGTGGTGGCGCTACAACTAAGACCCTCGGCCAGTACACCAAGTACCTCGGGCTCTGTGCTGTTCTGGTCTGCGGCGCTAGGCCTGCAAGTGGCGCCAAGCCTCGCTGCCTTGGGTGAGCGTATTGTTCAGCAACTTAGCCAACCCGGCCTGGATAATCCATGGCTCGACTTGCTGCCCAATGTAGACAGAGCGTTACTGCGGAGGCTGCACAGCCCAGCGGTGCCCGCCCTCATCACAGCTCAGTATTGGGCAATGGAAGGTGGTCTGGTTCACCGCCTGTATAAAAGCGCACATGGCCGCCGGCAAGAACAAAGCCTGAAACTTATGCAACTGTTGCGCACCAGTCGGTTCAATGCGGCTACCGTGCGTGTATTACTGGACAGCGTGGCACTGAATGACAGGCTTGCCACGGCCATACACCGCATTGCGCTCGGCTGGGTCGACCGGCAAGCGTTCGACGTATTGCCCGCTTGGCTACGCGCCGCCACTCCCGAGGATAAACATCGGTTCATCCACTATTTACACGCCTGCGCCCGGGTGGCCTCCCCCGAGGTCGACTATCTGGAAGGTCTGCCGACCGTGGAAGCCTTCGCCCAACAAGAAGTGCAACGGCAATTAACCGCCGACGGCTTCGACTCGTCAGTGGACCCCCAGCAAATCCGTATTACCAGCCGGGCTTATGTGCCAGCACTGGTGGCTATCGGTAACCTGCCTTCGGCCATCCCAGCAGCGGTTACGGTTCACGAACAAAGCTTGAGCGAAGCAATGCTCCAACCCAGTGCCTGGTTACGAGAGACTCTGACCCTTAGCCGGGATGACAGCGGCATCATTCCCCCACGGCTTACCTCCAACTACGTACGCGGGCTAGTGCGACAGCTCGACTGCGGCGGCCGTTACCGGCGGTTGCTGCAAAACAACCTGGGGCCGGACAGTCCCACGTTCGACTCGCGCCGAGAGCGCTTTATTCGGCAAATGCGCACGCAGATGCTCATGACAGGCTTTGCGCTAAAACTACAAGGGTCACTGAGCCCAGCGGCGTTCAGCCTGATCGAGCAGTTGGCTCAAGCCCCAGATGCTCAGGCAAGACGTGACGCCGGTATAAGCAGTGTAATGCTGTCACTGATACAAGTGCGTGCCCTGCCTGGTCAGAGCGCTGATACCTGCGAGGGAACCTACCTGCTGGAACAGCCCGGCAATACTGGCCCAGTGGTCATGTTCATGCTTTACGCGCGCCGTGCGGCTTTTGTCGAATACCCTGGCCGGGCCGCGTTCGAGCTGGCCTTGCATAGCGACATAGAGCTGCAGGCTCTTCTGCTGGAACGCATCGAGCGCCCGCGTCGGCCAATCTATGCTAACGGCGGTTTCACCCGGCCTCATATCAACCGAGTGTTGCCCGAAGCGATCAGCGATGCCATTACTCCGGTTGCCCCAGCACACTGGCTAACACCGCCGGTACTGGGCAATGCCTATCACCATCTCTACCAAGACAATCTGGCCCTGCTCTTGAGTATGGCCGAGGCACAGACGGTTAGCGCCGAGGAAGCCCGCTGGCAAGACTTCCGCTACTTGATCGGCCTGGCGGTGGAACAGGGCAGCATGTTCCTGCCTTTTCCTTTCGCGGCAGTGATCGGTCTCTGGCAGAGCAGCCAATTGGCAGGCGCGGCATGGGCTGCGGCGCGCAATCGCAAATGGGGTCAGGCGCTATCGGAAATGCTCGCGGCAATGACCAACGTGCTTGCCTTCACTGGGCTCACCGGCTCCATGAGGCGCCCGGGTGAAACCTTCGCCTGGAGCCTGTCAAGCGCACTACCCGCCGACTTGCGCCAACGCTTGACGACCCTGGAAATCACTGGCGAGGATCTATCTCAACTTACGCCCGTGCCCTCAATGCCGTTGTACCGCAAAGGCAACGCGCACTACGCGAGCGTTGAAGGCAAGGTATTCCGGGTAGGCCTGCAGGCCAATCAATGGCATATCCTCGATTTGGACGGCCAATGGGGCCCACCAATCAAGCTAAACATCGACAATCGCTGGCAGTTAGACCTGAGCTTGCGTGGCGGCGGCACCGCCTTCAGCCGCTACCGCCGCGAACGCGTGCTCGATTCACTTAGCCATCAATTCGTGATCACTGAACGCGGGCTACGTGAAATCCGCCGCTTCAAGCCCACCCATGCACTACAGCTGCAGCGCAGCCTGAGTCAGGCACAACGGCTATTGCTTGAGGCGCAGCGCAAATTACGGCAACCGGTAGCTATCAGCGCGCATACCCGTGCGGTACTGGAAGATACCTTTGGCCCAGGCCAAGTTACTCCTGCCCTCGTTAAGCGTTTGCACCAGAAGCTGGAGAGCATCTACGTAGAAGCCGTGGGCACCTCACTACGGGACGGGGATCGCTGGGTGTTGTGCTCGGCCACACCCGGTAATGAGTTGAATTTGGCGTTCATCGTCACGTCCGACCCAGGCCGGCGGATCTTCTTGAGTGACACCTTCTTTGACCCGGCCAGCGTAACGCCAGTGTCAGCTGAGGCTCTACAGCAAGGCTTCGATCCCTTGGGCTACTTACAATCCACGGTATTGATTCATGAGCTGTCGCACTGGAGCCTGCGCACCGATGACTTTAGCTACCTGGGCTTGAACACCCCTTACTTCGATTTGGTAGAACCCAGTGTGTGGCAGACCCACCAAGTAAAGATGGAAGCCGAGCGCCGCAGGCTGAGCCATGACACGCCCGCCAGCGGCCTATTCACCACACTGGCAGCCGATCAGCTGTCTTCGGCCGATCGCTCGACACTACGACGCCTGCTTAAACTTACCAAACAACCCGACCTGGCTGGTGCCATCAGAACCTATCAAGCAGACGCCGCGGTACGCAACGAGGTGATCCTGAACAATGCCGATTCCATTACGTGGTTAGCGCTGCAACTGGGCCGCGATGCTGCGCCGGTGCTGGAAACTTGGGTTTAGCAGAAGCGTGTTCTGTCATTGACTTGAGCAGGGGGGGTGGAAATCGACGCAGCGCCAAGCCTACGCCGACGGCTGGCGCAGATCAGGCAGCCGCTGTGGTTTTTAGTGATGCTTGTGAAACCCGTTGCGGTTATACCAGTCCTATACAAAATCCAGAAAAAAGGATTGTTTATGAACCGGCAAGTTGCTACCGCAGCCTCGGGCACGGCTGTCAATCTTGTGGCCGTCAATGGCCCAGAAGCAATAGATATCGAACAGCAGCTGCGGCGCTTGCTGAAGGCCGGCCGGACCGTTCTGCCCTTGCCAGGCAGCGGTCAGACCCTCCAACGCTGGCGCGCGCTGGCCGAGATCGCGGCGGTGGATTTGTCCCTGGCAAAACTTTTCGAAAGCCATACCGACGCGCTGGCGATCATGGCAGAACTGGTGCCTGGTACTACGCCCTATTCTGGCCTATGGGCAGTATGGGCAGCCGAACCGCCCAATGCTCGAGTGCAAGCAGAGCCATCAGGGCCTGGGCAATTGCGCCTGACCGGTACCAAAGCCTGGTGCTCAGGCGCCGCTCAGGTCGACAATGCACTACTCACGGTATGGGGACCGCAAGGCGAGCGCTGGCTGGCGGCAGTCAAGTTACGTCAGCCAAACGTGAGCGTGGTAAAAGGTGCCTGGCAGGCTGTAGGCATGGCCGCTACCGCAAGCCTAGACGTGCAGTTCGAGGGTGTGGTGGCTGAGCGTGTGGGCGATACCGATGGCTACCTGAAACGCCCTGGCTTTTGGCAAGGGGGCGGCGGCATCGCCGCCTGCTGGTATGGCGCAGCGGCACGCTTGGGAGAATACTTGCGTAGCAGTGCCCAGCACGACCCCCATACGTTGGCTCATTTGGGCGCGGTGGATGCACACTTGACCTCTGCGGCCGCTGACTTGCGTGCCTGTGCTCAGTGGATTGATCAACACCCTGACGCCCATGCCGAATTGCCCGTGCGCAGGGTTCGGGCTCAGATAGAACAGACGGTAGAGCAGGTGCTGCGCCACCTAGGCCGCGCCTTAGGTGCCACGCCCTTCTGCCGTAACCGGCATTTCGCGCAGCTGGCGGCGGACCTTCCGGTTTTCGTGCGCCAAAGCCATGCCGAGCGGGACCTGGCCGCCCTAGGGGGCCTAAGCCGAGCACAGCCTCAGGCTCAGGAGTGGCGCCTATGAGCGAGCCTGAGAACCTTATTCAAACCACGGGCACGCCCCTGGCCGCCTGGCAGGGTTCGCACAAGCTTGCCAGTGTGCCCTTTATCGAGCTAACGGCGCTGATACCGCCTAAAAGCCGCCTGGTCGTCGTTGCGCCTCATCCAGATGACGAGGTCATCGCCTGCGGGGGCCTGCTGGCCGCGATGGCCGAGCATCGCCCGCTTCTATTGCTGATTTCGGTGACTGATGGTGAAGGCAGCCACCCTGGCTCTACTCAGTGGTCACCGGACCGGTTGCGCCAGGCTCGGGAGAAAGAAAGTGCCGCCGCGTTGGAAGCCATTGGCCTACGTGAGGGTGCCTACGCCTGGAAGCGTTTGCATCGGCCAGACAGCCAAGTAGCAATTGACGAAGCAGGCTTGATTGCGGACTTAAAAACCCTGCTCACACCAGAGGACCGCGTATTTACGACGTGGGCACACGACGGCCATTGCGACCATGAGGCGGTGGCGCGCGCTTGCCTGGAGGCGGCTGCGAACGTTGGCGCCACCGTTGTGGAAATTCCGGTATGGGCCTGGCATTGGGCGGCTCCCGAAGACGACCGCCTGCCATGGGACCGCGCCTATCGTTTGCCCCTGACCGAGGCTTGGCTGGCACGCAAGCGTGCGGCTATCCATGCCCACCATAGCCAGCTTCAACCCGACCCTACTACGGGGGCCGAACCTGTGCTTAGTGACCAGGCTTTGCAGCGTTGGCTTCAGCCCTTCGAGATGGTGTTTGTATGATCGACGCTGAAGATTACTTCGACAACCTGTACAACAATAACCCGGACCCTTGGGCTTACCGCCAGCGCTGGTACGAGAAACGCAAGCGCGAGCTGACCCTAGCCTGCCTGCCCCGCCAGCGCTACGCCCGTGCCTTCGAACCGGGCTGCTCCAACGGTGAACTCAGCCTAGCATTGGCAACGCGTTGCGAGCAGTTGCTCTGCACGGACCTTAATACCCAGGCAGTAGGGTTGGCCCGCCAGCGGCTAAGCCATTGCCCGGGGATAACCGTTGAGCAGCGCGCGTTACCTGAAGGATGGCCACCAGGCAAATTCGACCTGATTGTATTGAGTGAGATCGGTTACTACCTGTCGGCCCGTGATTGGGAAACCGTTTCGCTACGGGCGGGGCAAAGCCTGGCAGCTAACGGCACTCTGCTGGCCTGTCATTGGCTGCACCCTATCGAGGGTTGCGTGATGGATGGGCTGGAAGTTCATCGGGTGCTGGCTGAAGTGTTGGCATTCAAACCGTGGATTCGCCACCAGGAAAAAGACTTCATTCTAGAACTCTGGAGCCGCCAGCCGGTGGGCTTTGACTTAAACGAGGTAGTTGTATGATTGGCGTTCTGGTCCCCGTACATAACGAGGAGCAACTGCTGGGCGCCTGTCTGGCGTCGGTGCTGAAGGCAGCAACACATCCACGTTTGGAAGGCGAACCCGTAGAGGTGCTGGCGGTGCTCGATGCCTGCACCGATGGGTCTGAAGCCATCGCCACTGCCTTGGGCGTGCCCACGTTGAGCGTTAATAGTCGAAATGTTGGTCATACCCGAGGCGTAGGCGCAAGCTACCTGTTAGGCCGGGGTGCACGCTGGTTGGCCAGCACTGATGCCGATAGCCTGGTGGGCGAAGACTGGCTGTTCCAACAACTGCAGTTTGGCGCCGAGGCTGTATGTGGAACAGTGCATGTGGAAGACTGGCGCGGGCACTCCGAAAGCGTGCAAGCGACTTACCTGGCCAATTACCAGGCACGCGAGGGGCACCGGCACATCCATGGGGCCAACCTTGGTATCTGTGCCCAGGCCTACCGACGCGTTGGCGGCTTCCGCCCCTTGAGCGCCCACGAGGACGTGCATTTGGTAGAAGACCTTGAACGCAGTGGCGCACGTATCGTTTGGACACACCTAAACAAAGTAGTGACCAGCGCGCGCTTTGATTGCCGGGCACAGGGCGGTTTCAGTGATTACCTCAAGAGCCTGGCCGCGAGCGCTTCCCCCTGAGGTCGGGCTTGCCAGCGTTAAGCTAGGTCAGTCAACCCACCACTACGTGAGGCACAAATCGACTTGTGTCCTTAGTGATAAGCGTGCTGTCCTCGCGGATGCCTATTCCCGAAGCAAGGTCCCCGATCACCCAGGATCCTACCAATGCGTAGCTGTCGGCAAACTTCGGTAACGGGGCGAACGCCTGCAGCACATAAGGCGCGTCGGTATAGGGCCCGTCCTCAGCCAGATGATTGCCAGTGGCCGTACGCAGTTCCACATTAGCCCCTTCCCGGGAGAAGAACGGCTTGCGCACCCAGCCCTTGGCTAAAGCCGCTCGGGGATTGCTGTCTATATAGGTAGGCAGCAGGTTCGGGTGGCCCTCATTGAATTCCCATAACAGCGCCAACATGCCCTTGTTGCTCAGGATGGCTTTCCAGGCCGGCTCAACGAACTGAGTGTCACAGCCGGGAACCGCGGCGCCGAAAGCTTCCTGGAATATATGCTCCCAGGCATGAAGCTTGAACAGTCGCTCTATCCACTGGCCGTTGAGGTCGACAAAGCGGCCTTCGGCAGTCAGACCGATGTCTTCGATATCGATATGCCGAGCATCGATCCCCGCCTGGGTAGCCATGGCGCGCATGAAATCTGTGGTACCCCGGTCTTCGATCGAGCCGGACATGGCAGCGAAGTAAAAGGGTGCATCCTTGGGAAAGGCGCCAAATGCCTGCACCAGATCCTCAGCCATGCTGTTGAACTGGGTCGCTGCTTGAGGCAACACCCCACGCTGGATCTGCTCCTCCAGCCATAAAAGCTGAACCGATGCCGCTTCGAACAGTGAGGTAGGCGTATCTGCGTTGAATTCATAGCACTTGGCCGGGCCGGTGCCGTTGTAGGCAAAATCGAAACGCCCGTACAGGTGAGGGTGGCCCTCTTTCCAGGAGGTACGCACCAAGTCAAAGAACGTCGACGGGATGGCAAGGCGTGTAAGCAACGCCTCGCTGTTCACTACCCGGTCCACAAGGTCCATGCACAGCTCATGCAATTCTTGGGTAGGCCTTTCAAGATCCTGGGTCACCTGCTGTTCAGTAAACAGGTAGTACCCACGCTCGTCCCAGTAGGGTTCGCCGTCTATGGTATGGAAAGCAAACCCCTGGGCTTCTACCGTTTCCCGCCAACCTGCGCGCTCTTGGACCCGCACCTTCTTCACACCCTGCCCTCCTGCTAACGCTTAACCACCTGAACTGAAGCCGCCACCAGAACTCCTGCCACCCCAGCCGCCACGAGCGGTGGCTTGCTGACCGAAGCCGCCACGGGAAATAGTCGAGCCTACATTGCTGCCGTTGTTGCCTAAACTGCGCCCCAAGGTAGAACGGGGGTAGGCCCCGACGCCGCTGCTACGTGCCTGGTTAGAGCGGCCAAAGGTTTTACCTTGCTCGATCTGTCGCGCGAGCGTGGAGGAACCATAGGCGCCGCGAGAATCCCGAGTATCGTAGATCGGCTGGCTGTAATAACGGTTGTTATTGCCGAACCCCGAAATCATATGGCCGATCAGCAACCCAGTGAGCAACCCATTGCCATCCCAGCCACTGTGCCCTACCTGCTGCCCAGCTTGGGCCTGAGCCTGTTCAACCTCTGCCTTGGGCAGATTACCGGACATAGCCAGCTCGAAACCGCCCATCTTGGGCATGAATTTACCATCGGAGGTTGCCTGGCAGTAACCTTCCACGAAATCTGCATCGCATGACGCCTGATCGTCATAAGTAGGCGCGGTTTTACGATGCTCCGACAACGCCTGAATGTAAGCATCAGAACATACGTCTACCGGCACCTTGGCTTCTGAACACTCCTGCACGGACTTATAACTTTGCTTGACCGAGTAGGCCACGGTTTCGTCGGGCTTGCTGCATCCGGCCAGCGCCAGCGGTAGCGTACCGGCCAGCACCAGATGTACTGAGCTGCGCGCTCTCATAAATCTCTCCTATGGCTCAAGCGGAGGGCGTCATGCACGCCGAATTCAACAGGCCGACGCTGATCGCTACGGAGGCTGCATAGATGGCTGCGGCCAGCTCACCCTGTGCGATACGGGTAGACAAACCCTTGAGAACACGGCTGGTGACGAAAAACGCCAGCAGCTGCACAACCGCGGCGATCAACACCCACACCACAAAGTCCAGCACGCTCACGCTGTAGGAAATGATACTGCTTGCTGGCAGCGCGAAACCGATAAGCGAGCCACCCAACGCGATAGCCGCGGCGGGGTTGTTCGCGCGGATCAGTTCGAATTCCTTGTGTGGCGTAATGCGCGTATACACAAACTGAAACAGGGCAAACAGCAGCGCCGCTACTAGGATATACAGTACGAAACCGAAAACCGCGGTCGCATTGAGCGATAGGCGCAGCGCATCTAGCATAGGGAATTCCTTATCAGAGGATGGTGATGTCGGTAAGTTGAAGCGATACACCTACGGCAGTGGTCAGGGAAACGTCACCCTCGGCGTTTTCCTCGACCGAGAACAGCAAAAACTCCCGCCTGTTGGTCAAGCCCATGTTACGGGCGTAAAGCATGCTGTTATGGCTAACCTGGTAGGCCTCTTCAGGGTTGACTACCTGCTCAGTGAGCGGCGTAAGCTCGGTTTGCCCTTCTTCGCTGCCCCACTGGCGGGCATACTCGGCGCCCTCGAGTGTGTAATACGGCATGCCGATTTTCGCGCGCGGCCCTACCAGGCGCTGCAGTTCTTGCTCGCTGGCGATAGTGGTCACCGCGTGATAACCGAACAAGATCACGTCCTCTACATCGTTCGGCCCAGGGCCATTGGTTACGAACTGTACGAAGTGGTCGCCGCTGTCCAGATAACAACGCACCAACTGCTTAGCCTGCCCCAAGTCAATAGTGCCAATAGCCCACACTTTATCATCGGCAGGCACTACCACATCGGACTCACCCTTCAACAAGGCCCTAAGGTTAGGGCTAAAGCAGATCATCCGCCCCGGCCCGATGCCAAGAGGTGCAGGCGCCATGCTTAAGGTTCCCGGCCCTTGGATGGAGGGCTTGGGCGCTTGTAGCCCTAACGCCCGCTTTAACCAGCTCATCACATTCTCCTGCTAAGTGCCATGGGCAAGCATGGCGGTTCCCGAGGCCTGCTTATACACCCCGGCCTCAGGCTACCAATTTCTTTGAATGCATCAGCCACCCTACCAATACGCCGGCGAACGCACCGAACAAATGCGATTCAAAAGAAACGCCAGGTACCGGAATGAAGCCAAACACTAGCCCGCTATAGGTCATCACTACCAGGATCGCGATCACTACACTGAGTATACTTCGCTCGTACCAGCCCCTAGCCAACACATAAGCCCAAAGACCGAAAATCAAGCCACTGGCGCCTACGTGCAGGCTGGAACGTCCCAGTGCCCACACCAATAGGCCACCGATTATACAAATGAGCGACGCGACCCTGAGATAGCGCTCCACGCCTTCGGTCATTACCAACCAGCTGAGAATGGCCAGTGGCAGCATGTTACTCAACAAGTGCCGAACCGAACCATGAAGCCAAGGCGCAAATATTACGCCCTGTAACCCGCCTAGGGTTCGAGGGTAGATGCCGTGCTGAATCAAGCTGTTACCAGTGAGGGTATTGACGACTTGCACCCCTACCAACACCACCAGTATGCCCAACACCACCTTAAGCCTTCGTCCCATGTGCCCTGCTGTCTATCTAGCGATGCTGAACAAAGGCAGGCCTTTCTCAGCCCACCTGTTCGGCGAAAGATTACTGAGCGGCATTTCCAGCTTGCCTGGCCTTCAAGCGAGCGAGCACATCATCGGTGCCGCCAGTTTTTGCCCCGATGCCTGCTTGCTGTAGGCGCCGTTCCAAATCTCCACCGCTGGCAGCATCCGCCAGTTCCTGGGCCGCTTCAAGGCGGGCATCCTGGGCATCCTGACGCTCCTTGATACGCGCCAGCGAACCTACGGCCGTTTCCAGCTTGCCGTTGGCACCACCGGTTGCCGCGGCAGTCGCAACGCGTGCCTGCTGCACGGTCTCACGCGCTTTGGCCATTTCGATCTGTTGCTTGAGGCCTTTGATCTGGGCGTCTGCCTTGGTCACTTGGGCCTGCAGGGTTTCAACCTGTTTCCCAAACTGGTCGGCCAGCAGCTTTTCCTGATCACGCAAGCCTTCAAGCTCAGCTACCTTGCTGGCGCACTCGGTTGCCAGGCCCTCCTCGCCCTTGTTAAGCGCAGCCATGGCTTTGTTTTCCCAACTGGCGATGTCCGAGGCATAACCCTCCAGGCGTTGATGAGACAGCTTCTGCCGCGCCTTGATTTCAATCAATCCATTGCGAGCCTTCAGCACAGCCGCATCGGCATCTCGGTGTTCCTGCTCAAGGATACGAATGGCGTTGGCATCGACGATGGCTTCACCCACTTCGGATGCGCCACCACGCAAGGCAGTGGCGATTTTTTTCCAAACACTCATGTATGTACTCCTGCCCAGGGGGCGATTCAAATGTTGAAATGATCTTCGAAGGCGTCCACAGCGCGGATCACGTTGTCAGCCAGGGTAAGGATTTCCTGCACGATTACGGTAAGGTCCGATGCCGAACTCAAAGCGCCGAACATGCAGTACACCTCCGTACTGTTACCTAAGGTTTCGATGCCCACCGAAGACAATGGGAATAGATCCCGATTGCGCAGCACCAGGTTGTTGAAAGCCGCCAGGTCCTTGACCTTGTTTACTTCCACCAAGGTGGTATCGACCAGGATCTGATCGCCGGAGACGGCGATATAAATCGGCAGGTCCCCATGCTCGTGCATGGTCAAAGCCAGGCTCTGACCTCCCCCTTGCTCCACCGTAACCCTATCGGACGTCACCATCTCTAGCTCGGCCAAGGCTTTGCGTAGCGACTCAGGGGTCCAATTGCTGTTTTGCGTCATGAAGTTCTCCAATTTGATCCTTTCACCCAAAAAGGGCTGCCTTAATGCCTTTTCAATGCCGCGCAGGGCTTGGGCGTTTTCCGGAAGAATCCAAAACTCCCGTTTGACCAAGCCTGCCTCAGCCAGCCGCTGACGCATGCTGCGCACGTAATCGGCGGAAGTCTTAGGCTTGCTGGCAGATCCAGCAGGCCCTGTGCTGGTGGTTTTTCTAGACGGCATTCGATGAGCCCTGATCTTTATCTGAGCTGCACACTACGCCCACGCAGCCTTCCTCGCAATCTTTCATGTAAGGTTTTTGATCCATTACATGTAAGGGTTTGTTACAGCGTTGCCGCTCGCTGGTGGAGCGCAGGTTGTAGAACGCGTTATTACAGGCCCGCAAGATTGTCTCCAAGCCCTACGGCCCAGACCATGGGTAAACGGCGCTGCTAATTAACGCTGCTTATCTAAGACATCATAGAAGGGACGCTGCACATGCACCATGAACCTCATGACTGGGCCTGGCTGGCCGCTTGGTTGGAACAAAATTGGATTGCGCTGTATGCAGGTTTGCTAGCGGGCATTATCGCCGCGCTGCGGGTCATCTATGCCGAAGGTACTTGGCGGCATATGTTTACCGAGACCCTGTTATGCGGCGTATTTGGATTAGCTTGTAGCTATGGACTGGAGCTGCTGGGGATCGACAACAGCTCTGCGCCCTTCTTTGGGGGCATGATTGGCCTTCTAGGCGTCAAGGCCATCCGCGCCACCGCACTGCGCCTGTGCATCCGCCATGCCACCAAGCGTTAGTGCCGGGCGCGAAAAAGCGTTTGATCAGGTGGCTGCGACCATGCGGTCGAGAATATGGTCAAGGGTTTCCTGGTCCCGCTTGCCCACCGATCGGTAGCGGCTCAGCAGCAAGGCCTCGTTAGCGCCCAGGTGTGACGAGCCGGGGGTACGCTGGCCGCTGACGATATAAAGGATATCCGCGCCTATTTCAGCCACCTTTGCCAGGTAAAGAGCGTCAGGGCTGCGCTCACCCTTTTCGTAATTGAACTGGCTCGTTTTGGCCACGCCGCCCGCTTGAGCGAAATCTGCCTGGTTAAAGCCTAGACGTACCCGTTCTTCTTTAAGCCGCTCACCTATTTTCAACAAAACGATCACTCCACGCCTTGATTATTCAACGCATGTTGAATATCGTTCATCCCTATGCACTTATATCCATGCGAAACGGAATATGCCTATGACGTGCGCCAATGAGCAAGCATACCGGTCAGGCCGCGAACAGATACAGGGGGATTGTTTCCCGTTTAGGCGCGGCACACTATTGCTGGGGGTATATCCCAAGGAGGCAAGATGAGCATCTATAAGATGGTATGCCCCCACTGCCAGGCAAAGATGCGCATACGCACAAGCAACGGCATGCACCTCTTTTTACGGGTAGCTTATTTGCAATGTGTCAACGAGGGCTGCGGCTGGGCGTGTCGAGCGCAATTTGAAATGACTCATGAATTGAGCCCTTCTGGCATGCCCAATCCCAGCGTTAAATTACCTCAAGCTAATAAGGCGTTGCGTCTGAAAGCGCGGCGTAGCCCTATGGAGCACGAACTTGATGCCCCGGTCGAGGCCCCTTAGCTCATACGTTTTCTCTTTCTTTCCCCTGCGGTAGTCTGGTGCTGGCTATGGCCCAGCACCAGTGGTTTATAGCCTCCTAGGTTATGAACCCCTCAGGCCTGCCTTGACCATCACTATCAGCACCCTACGAAGATACCGACGGTCGTGCCGGGGCAGCCTTCGATAAAGTCTGATCAGGGTCTGTTCTGCTTTAGTGAGCCGCGCTTCGACGTTAGCAATGTTTTCGTACTTCTCCCGCATGTACCTATTCCTAGATAGAGGTACCCGATTGAACGCTGAAAGCCGCCACTGGTAGTCGAGAAAACTCTGAGATCTGAAAGAAAATTCACATCAGTACGTGCTTGTTCATCTGTGCAATCGCGCAATCCAGACGGGTCGTCGCCCTTTCTCGTCCATTCCCTCCCTGGCGATTGCCATGCCGCCTATGAGTTGTCGCTACTTGTATTCCTCAAAACGTAATGCTAGCTCAGCCGACTTGATCTAGCCGCGTGGGGCAATGCCATTCAGAGGCAGATAAGACTAAGCCCTAATTCCGACTGACTTCAACAAAAGAGCACATTATTGATCTATAGTTCAACATATGTTGAATACATTGACGTCTTAAGCGCCTGTACTGACACGACCGAACTGTCATTGGGAGGCTTGCCAGCTTAGGGAAGAGCAGCGCCTGTTTCTAAACGCACTTACACCATCGAGAACTGCACATGCATTTCAAGCGCAGGCCCTATACCTGGGCCGTATTGGTCATTATCGGTGAAGCCCTGGGCATGGCTGCCCTTATCGTTTTGATGACCTACGTAGTGCCCTTGGGCCATGCGCTAATGCAACTGTAACCACTGTGACCGGTGTAACGACCTGAAGGAGTAACGATGCATATAGACCTCAACACCTTCGACCCTGAGACTAAAAGCTCAGCCCCGGCTATCGATCACGCCTACCGCACCTGCTACAGCACTCGTGATTTCAGAGTGGTTAGGGCTATCACCATTTGGGAAAAAAAGGTCGCCGAGTTCGACACGGCGCGCCGAGCATTGGGCGAAGTGTTCGATGGTGAAGCCATCTCGTTTACCTGGCTACAGTCACGGTTCATCGGCGGAATAAAGCTCAAAGGCGGCGTAGAGCTCGACCGCCATTGGCGCAGAGCGGATCGTTGGGGGTTTCGTACCTTACGCTTGCGGGCCCGTATTCCCCAGGGCATGCGGCTGGTCCCGCCGGCAGTGATCCAGGCCAAGCATGAACGTCTTAAAGGTCTATGGGCACAGCACTGCCCTGCCGCCCTGGATGCCAGCGAAGTCTGGCAAACGCTGAGCATCCATTTGGGCAGTGTGTCCTTATGGGGTGGCGCTTTCTTTACCTGCGGCGAAGTGGCTTATATCAGCCTTGGATTTAACCATTGCACGATTGCTAATGAGTCAGGCGTAGATTGGTTCAAGCACGCTCGCATGATTGAGCCGGCAGAGTTTGATTGCATGCAGGCGCATGTGCTTGAAATCGGGGCCGAGAGGTGGAAGGGTAGCCGGAAGGCATGATTCACACTGCGCCTGCAATGCTCCAGAGCAGCCAACCGTCGTGCCGGGTGCGGCAGGCCCGTGTGAGTACCAGGCTCATCCAGCAGCTGATAAAAGGCTGGGCATTCTTGGTAGACTACGGCCCACTTCTATTGATACGGGTTTGAGCACGATATACGGTTGCTCCATCCCTCTTATTGCAGCCGCGTATCGTCGATTAT
Source organism: Pseudomonas artemisiae (assembly GCF_057128685.1). Classification (NCBI taxonomy): domain Bacteria; kingdom Pseudomonadati; phylum Pseudomonadota; class Gammaproteobacteria; order Pseudomonadales; family Pseudomonadaceae; genus Pseudomonas; species Pseudomonas artemisiae. The sequence goes on along the minus strand of NZ_JBSKHS010000003.1, from coordinate 106,429 downwards.
TAGCTATGACCCTCCAAACCACCCCAACCCCTGCACCCACGCGCCCTGAGCCGTCCCGCCGCTTCAGTGTGGCACCCATGATGGATTGGCACTGCTAATTCTACAGGCCTTGTAATACGGGGCCTGTAGCGCACCATAGACCCCCCCGTACCACTTTTGTACCACTCACCTCCTGACATAGCCCTCGTCTGACCAGCAACCTACATCCGTATGGTTGCGCCAGGGCGCTTATCGCCTGTGCTTGTCGCGCCAGTCCCAACACCGCTGCAAACGCCAACGCCTGATGCTGTGTGGGTGAGAGTGTTGGCGCGTGAACGTAAAGGTCGTGAGTACTGTGCAATGCAGCACGCAGCTCCAAAAGTACCCCGTCCTAGGCATGTTTCGCGTTTTCATGTTGACCCACGGGAAAGAGGTTAGGAGGGTTAGTTTTTTTGTGACCGCCCTGAAGCCCTTGTCTGACGCTGATTTGCGAGATTTAGGCAAGGTTAGCTCTAGGGTTATGTAGAGTTAATTCCTAACCTTTACAGACGTTAAAAAACCAGTAAATAAAATCCTTATAAATCATATAGATAAAAACGACTAACCTTTGAGTTAACCCTACATAACCCTGCAAAGTTAAGCCGCAACTCCAGTAAATACGGGGCTTCCAGCTACGTCAGAAACGCATTTTCAAAAACTAACCCCATCCCCGTGGCTCCTCCGAAAAAAGGCCCTTGCAAGACGATAAATCTGCATTGGCAGATGAATTGGTTGCGCATAATTGCTACTGGCGCTACAGTTCACCCGTCGCTGCAAATTCAGCGAACGGGTTTGGCGACCCGGCTAGCGTAGGCGCACAGGCGCCCCATTCCATGACAGCAGGCGCTTTTTTTGTGCCCTAATATCCTGTTTATGGTAGCTGTGCGCGGGAGACCCTAGGGTCTGCCGGGTTCCTATGCCCCGGTTCGCCAACCTGCGTACAGCTGCCACCCTTACTCGTTTGGCGACGAGCAATGGCAGCTCCTTCAATGCATAGGAGCTTTACCAATGATTGTTCTCATTCCGTCCAAAGTTCGCGCCGTCGCCCACCGCCGTATGGCACTTTCCGCGCTCCATGCGGACTCCAGCCTGGCTACGCGCATCAAGCGCTACAACCACCACATGGCTCTAGCTCGTGCCCTGGAAGGACAAGGGGGTGTGAAATGAAAACCCCAGTCGCCTATGGCCTATCGGAAAACGCGTTTTCCACCCTGCACATGCTGCGCGACTCGTTGCGTTTGCTAAAAAACTGCGCCGAAGACAGCCATTGCCAGAGCACCTTTGCCCCTGAGTTAATGGGTGGCTTCCTTGCCCTGGTCGACCAGCAACTGTCCGGCGTCATTGACTCGACCAGTGTGATGAACTCGAATGTAGCCAAGATCAAGTAAGGGGGAAATCGGATGCAGAACCAACTGATGCCCGTCCCGTTCTACGAGGACACCGTTGTCCTGATCGGTAAAGACAACGAGCCATATGTGGCTATGAGGCCGATCGTAGAAAACATCGGACTCGAATGGTCCGCTCAACGCATCAAAATCGTGGAGCGCTTCAATTCAACTGTGTCGAATATCGACACAGTTGCCGAAGATGGAAAAATACGGGGGATGATCTGCCTTCCCCTCCGCAAGCTCCCAGCCTGGCTGTATTCAATCAGTCCGAACAAGGTGGCGACCGAACTGCGCGACAAGATCATCCAGTACCAGGAAGAGTGCGACGATGTGCTGTGGCGTTACTGGACCAAGGACACAGAGCGACACATCGCGATGCTGGAAGAGCAGGCCTCGCGCATCCTCCCCTTACCTGGCGTCAAGCGCAGCGCGCGCGACGGCATCAACTTCAAGCAACTGCTGATTCTTCAGGAACAAGGGCGCTACATAGCCAAATGGCTGGACGCCGCGACCGGCGAATTTGAGAGACACGGGCTGCATTGTCAGCTACGTCAAATAAATGATGCCCTAGGCTTACCGACACCACCATTAAGGGCGACGTGCCCAGCAGCGTTTAGGCAAGACCACAAAATGCTAAGTATTTGAAACACGAGGAAATAAAACGCGCTCTCCACCCTGCACATGCTGCGTGACTCGCTGCGTTTGCTGAAAACTGCGCCGAAGACAGCCATTGCCAGAGCACCTTTGCCCCTGAGTTGATGGGTGGCTTCCTTGCCTTGGTTGACCAGCAACTGTCGGGCGTCATTGACTCGACCAGTGTGATGAACTCGAATGTAGCCAAGATCAAGTAAGGGGGAAATGGGATGCAGAACCAACTGATGGTCGTCCCGTTCTACGAGGACACCGTGGTATTGGTCGGCCAGGACAATGAGCCGCTCGTAGCGATGAAACCAATTGTCATCAACATGGGGTTGGACTGGAAAAGCCAGCACGCAAAGCTGACTGAGAAATTCACCTCAACTATGGTGGAAATCACCACAGTTGCCGAGGATGGAAAACTGCGAGAAATCTGCATTGATAGATGAACCTGTTGCGCATAATGGCTGCCGGCGCTGCAGTTCATCCGTCGCTGCAAATTCAGCGACCGGGTTTGACGGCCCGACGAATTCAAGGCGCACAGGCGCCCCCTCATGATTGCAGGCGCTTTTTTTGTGTCCGCATATCCTGTTATGGCGGCTGTGCGCAGGACACCTTAGGGTGTGCCGGTTTCCTTGATTCCCGGTCCGTCAACCTGCGTACAGCTGCCGCCTTATTCGTTTGACGGCGAATCCTGGCAGTTCCTAAAATCAAGGAGCTACGCCAAATGCACACCCTAACTCCATCAAAAATTCACGCACTTGCGCACCGCCATATGGCGCTCGCCGCCTTGCACGCCGACTCCAGCCTGGCTACGCGCATCAAGCGCTATAACCACCACATGGCTCTAGCTCGTGCCCTGGAAGGACAAGGGGGTGTGAAATGAAAGCTCCAGTCGCCTATGGCCTATCGGAAAATGCGTTTTCCACCCTGCACATGCTGCGCGACTCGCAGCGTTTGCTGAAAAACTGCGCCGAAGACAGCCATTGCCAGAACACCTTTGCCCCTGAGTTGATGGGTGGCTTCCTTGCCTTGGTTAACCAGCAACTGTCCGGCGTCATTGACTCGAGCAGTGTGATGAACTCGAATGTAGCCAAGATCAAGTAAGGGGGAAATCGGATGCAGAACCAACTGATGCTCGTCCCGTTCTACGGGGACACCGTGGTATTGGTCGGCCAAGACAATGAGCCGTTTGTTGCGATGAAGCCCATAGTGGAAAACATCGGCCTTGCCTGGCAGTCACAACACGCCAAATTAGCCGACAGATTTGCATCAACCATCACGATTATCGTGATAGTTGCCGAGGATGACAAACCGAGGGAAATGGCATGCCTCCCCCTTCGCAAGCTCCCTGCCTGGCTGTATTCAATCAGCCCCAACAAGGTAGCCCCCGAACTGCGCGACAAGGTCATCCGCTACCAAGAAGAATGCGGTTTGACTTAAGTTCCTACCATCCACGCAAGGACTGAGCTGGCCGCGAAAGGGCCCTATTGAGCCCTGCGTTACACATCCTTACCTTTGCAGGGATTCGCAGGGTTTTCCGGATTAGGAAATCGGAATCCCACCCCCCAGCCGGTGCCGCTTTGAAGGGGCCGCAGGTGTGTAGAAAAAGCGACCTATTTAGCCCGCAGGCGAGGTGGGGGGACGACGGCGCGCGCTGAGTAAAAAGCACGTAGCGGTGCCCGCCGAAGGTGACACACAACTTCGGAGCAACAAAAAGCCGCCTCATGGGCGGCTCAGTATCCTGGCAATGAGCTTTAGCGACTATGCCTTCAATTCATCTGGTTCGTGGGTCTTTAGCCAGTCAGCCAATGCTGCATTCATCCGCGATTGCCAGCCAGGGCCGGAAGCTCTGAATCGTTCAAGCACCTCTGGGTCAAAGCGAACATTGACATGCTCTTTAGGGACTGCCGACTTTGGCCGACCACGCTTCGGCTTGAGCATTTCCTTGGCTTGGGCTTTACCGAATAGACCCACGAGCACATCGGCGGCAGGCTTAGCCTTCGCGAAATCCTTTGCTGACCATTCAGGGTTTGTCGCATCGACCATCTCAGGCTTGAGCTTCTTGGTCATAGCTTTTGACCTCCCGTTTGTTGGCTTTACGGAAACTGATGACGTGAACCGCATCACCCCGAGGGGTAAACACCACGACATGCAGCCGATCCTCTATGTACCCAATCGCTCGATACCGGTGCTCGCCGTAGTCGAATCGATCATCTTCCACGATCAAGGCCGTAGACCATTCAAAGTCCCGCACCTGGGCGAACGGCAGCCCACGTTCTTCAACGTTACGAGTGTCTTTGGCAGGGTCATAAGTAATACGCATGAACATTACTGTACCCACAATAATTGACCAGTACAAGGTCTTGCATCGGAACCATATGCTGCGACCTCGCTGCAAATTCAGCGAACGGGTTTACCGGCCCGGTCAGTAGAAGGCGCATATGCGCCTATCACAACTAAGGTGAAGCCCGAACTGCGCGCCAAAATCATCCCCTACCAGGAGGAATGTGATGATGCGCTATGGGACTACTGGACCAAGGGCAGCGCTGCGCGAGCTGGAACGACGACTATCACCCAGCAGCTATCCCTTTCCCGTTATCGCATCACACTGCTCAAAGAGCTGAGCAGAACACGTAACAATGCGCTATGTGCCGCGCTCTACGAACAGCTGGATCAAACATCTCGTCAGCTGGGATTGTTGACTCCGGAACTGGACGCTATCGGCAGAGCTGAACCCGATGTACCCGGCCTCGTCACAGAGTTCTGGGATCTATTTGACCACCTCAGCGCACAACCAGAAGGTCACAAGCTCAACCACGCCGTCGTACCAGGGAAACTCGCCATCAATCTGAACGAATTGGCGCGAATGGCGCAAGCACAGCGCTGCGCAATGCCCAACCTGTCCGAGCTGCGGCACGCTTTAGCCAGCAACCGCGCTTTGTCGAAGCCAACAAATGCAGCTACTCAGCACACGCCCGCAACGAAGAAGGAGAGGCGCAAATCATCAGATGCTGGATTTTACTGTGAGCGACGAGTAGTCGGCGGGTGACTCGGCAGGCCCAGCACAGCCTGCCTGAAATAGGTCTTATGCCCCTACGGGAATTTCATAAGCCCTAAACCGCACAACCTCCTCCCCAAGCCAGTCATTCACCTGCGCCATACGCGCCTGAATCGGCTCCAGCTCATTCGCCGCATAAATCTGCGCCGCCTCCCTGATCGACCCAAACCCACCCGCGTTCTGCGGCACGATGCCCATCAGCTGCGGCGGGATGCGCAAGCTGGCCAGCACGTCGTCGCGGGTCTGGTTTTTAATCGAGTTGAATTCGTCCTTGGCCGTCACTTCGCTGACCGGGATGATCTGCAACCCGTCTTTCTTGCCATTCGGTGAGTACACGAACAGGTTGCGGAAGTTGCCAGGCCCCTTCGAGTCCTTCAGCGCTTTGCGCAGGGAGTCGACGTCCGCTTCGTTCTGCGCGGCGTCGGTCATGTAGAGGATGAAACCAGCGTGACTGCCGTTCTCGTAGTACTTGCGGCGAAACAGCGTGGCCGACTCATTCAACAGCGCTGACTGCAAGGCGCTGATCCACTCCGGCAGACCATACACTTCCTGGTGCAGGTCCGCCTCCCGCAGATGAAAGACGGTGCCCGGTTCAAATTCATGCGCTTCCTTCCAGCCCTGGACCATGAATTGCCGGCCGTCTTTGCCATGGCGCATGTACTTCGCCAGGGGCGGCACCAGCTCGCGTACGGGGCCGAGCATCGAGCGCCGCCCTTCCAGATAACCGTTGCCCAAGCACAGGAAGTCCAGGGCGAACTGTTCGAACGCCGCGCGCGACAACAGCCGGTGTGGGATAAAGGTCTTGCTCAATAGGTTGCGCTTAAACATCAAACCTGAATGCAGATGCACGCTGGAACCCACCGACCGTGCCAGGCCGTCAAGGGACAGCGGCGGCTCGTACCACCGCCCGTTAAACCAACACTCCAGGTAATCAAACACCTCCCGACCGCTCAGCACGGGTGACGGGTCGCCGAAGCTAAACGCCTCGATCTTGCTGGCACTGCGCGGAATAAACTCCTGCGTTACCACGGCAGGCGTCTGCTTGCTGTTTCTGCGGCGGTTCGACATCAAAAAATCTCCATCCGCCCGGTATTGGCAGAGGTCTGCCCCTCCAGCGGTTCGTTGTGCAATGCGTGAAAAAGCGCCCACGCCAAATCAGCGTGGCCGGTGGTGTCGTTGCGGCCGGCGGTGTAGGTGAACTGGCGACCGCCTGCGGTGATGGTCTTGCGGATCGCCATGAGCGATTGCGCCATGTCGGTCCAGCCGGCGTCGAACTCCAGCCGGCCCCGGTGGATTACGTCGTAAGCCTTTAGCACCAGGCGGGCCTTAACCTCGGGCGAGTAGCTGAACGTGGTGACGTTGGGGAAGAATTGGCGCACCAGCTGCGCCACGCCGCTACCCAGGCCAGTGACATCGATCCCGATGTAGGTCACCCAGTAGCGGTCGCAGACGGCCTTAATCACGCTGGCCTGAGCTGCGAAGTCCATCCCTCGGAACTGGTGACGTTCCAGCACCCGGAACTTGCCCCCAGGTACCAGCGGCGGCGCCACCACCACCAGGCCGGAACAGTCGCCGGTTTCCGCAGGGTCATAACCCACCCACACCTGGCGGTCGCCAAATGGCCGCATGGCAAACGGCTTGTAGTCCTCGGCCCACTCGACCCAGCTATCGACCATGCACGGCTGAAGCACCGTCAGCGGGAAAATGCTCGCGCCGTCGTCGACGAATTCGCACATCAGCAGGTTGGCGAAGGCCTCGGGGCTGTACTCCCGCCGCAGCTCTTCGATGTCGAACAGGTCGCAACCGCCCTGCTCCGCGTCGAGGATGGTGACGATCTGTCGCCACAACCGGTCCTCGCAAAACCGCCCTTGCTGGAGGGCACCATGGGAAATATCGACCTTGGTGTGTTGCGCCGCGGGCTTGCCCTTGTTGAAGCGCTCACCCGTCCAGAAGGTGTACGCCTCGTGCGCCATGGTTGAGGGCGTGGAGAAGTAGGTTTTACGCCACTTCTTATGCATCGCCATGCCGGACGCGACTTTGTTCAGCTCTTCAAACTTGAAGGTCCAGAAGAATTCGTCGAAGTAGAAATTGCCGTGGTAGCCCTGGGCAGTGCGCGCGTTGGTACCGAGGAAAAACAACTCGGCGCCATTGGGCAATACGATGGGATCACCGGTCAGCTCGACGCCGATCACCTCGCGGGCAAATGCCTGGATGTACCCGCGAAACAGGTACGCCTGGTTCTTCGAAGCCGACAGGAATATCTGGTTACGCCCGGTCTCCAGCGCATCAATAAACGCTTCCCGAGCAAAGTAGTAGGTAGCCCCGATCTGACGGCTTTTGAGGATAACGCGGGTCCGTTGATTGCCGGCCCGGTACCAGTCTTTTTGGTAGTCGAAACAGCCGTCGATAAACGCTTCGCGCAGCGCCTCGATCTGCTCTTCGCTGATCTCGTTTTTCGGGGCCTTCTTTTTCGGGCCTTCGTTGCGCTTGGCAAGGTTGGGGTTGAGTTCGGTTTCGGTACCGCCGCCCTGGAAACGCTGAATTCTAGCCTGGCGCTCCAACTGCCGGTGCAGCAGATCGATCTCCTTGAAGTCGCCGCCGCTCTTGCCGTCCTTGAGGATCAGTTGTACCAACCGCGCCTCAAGCGCCCCGCCAATTCGCTCAACGTTGTCCGCCCGGTCCCACGCATCACGGGCCTTCCAGCTGTGTAGCGTTTTTTCCTTTTCGCCCGTAGCCTCGGCAATCTCGCAAATGCGCCAACCCATCCAATACAGAAACTTGGATTGGCGCCGGGGATCGATGGGGAGTAGTTCGGTCGTAGTCATGGCCGCGATGCTGCCGCTCTGGCCTGCGAGCCAGTAGCGCCGCCCCTTGTAGCCCTACCCCCTACAATCCCGCCCCGTTGCTGCAACTCGCGCGCGTCACGACCATGCCTCTCATTGCAACGCATCGCTTACGTCAAAGCATGCGCCCAACGCATTGAGGATCTCCGGCATGAAGAAATTTCGCAGCAACTGGTTCCGTGTCGCCGTCGAGGGCGCTACCTCGGACAAGCGCACCATCAAACGCAGTTGGCTGGAGCAGGCGGCGAAAAACTTCAACCCGTCCACCTATGGTGCCCGCATCTGGCTGGAACACTTCCGTAGCCTGCTGCCCGACAGCCCGTTCAAAGCCTACGGCGACGTACTCGCGGTCAAAACCGAAGAAGTGGACATCAACGGCCAGAAGAAGCTGGCCCTGTTTGCTCAGGTCGAGCCCACGCCCGACCTGATCGCCATGAACAAGGCCAAGCAGAAGATCTACACCTCAATCGAAATCGACGACAGCTTCTCGGACACGGGCGAGGCGTACATTGTCGGCCTGGCCGTGACCGACTCCCCAGCCAGCCTTGGCACCGACGTGCTGTCTTTCTCCGCACAGAAGCCTGAATCCAGCCCATTCAAAGACCGCCACTACTCGGCGACATCGATGTTCACCGAGGCAGTGGAAACCGAGCTGCAGTTTGAGGAAATCGAAGACAAGCCCGGCCTCGGCGCCCAGCTGTTCAGCAAGGTGCAAGCGCTCCTGGGCGGCAAACAGGCGAAAGACGATGCGGAGTTCGCCCAGATCGGCCAGGCGGTTGAAGCCATTGCCGACCACGTCAAAGACCTGCCGGACCAGTTGGCTGCCGAGAAGCGATTCGCCAGCGAACTGAACACCAAGGTAGAGCAGCTCAGCAGAGACTTGAGCGAGCTGAAAACTACCCTCGGCAACACACAAGACCACTCCCAAACCCAGCGCCCACCGGTAACCGGCGGCGGCAAACAAGCCCTGGCTGAATTCTGACCTGCGGCCTTCACCGCCCAGCCCACTATCGGAGACACCCATGCGTAACGACACTCGAAAACTCTACACCGGCTACCTCAGCCAGGTTGCCCAGCTCAACGGCGTTGACTCGGCCACCGCCACGTTCAATGTCGACCCGGCCATCCAGCAGCGCCTGGAAACCAAGATCCAGGAGTCGAGCGAGTTCCTGACCAAAATCAACATCGTCGGCGTTGACGAACAGGAGGGTGAAAAGGTGGGCCTCGGTGTCGGTAGCACCGTCGCAAGCCGTACCAACACCAAGGTCAAGAAGCGTGAGCCAAGCAGCATTGGCACCCTGTCCAGCGACAAGTACCGCGCTGAGCAGACCGACTTTGACACCTACGTCAGTTACAAGCAGCTCGACGCCTGGGCGAAGTTCCCGGACTTCCAGACTCGCCTGGCCAGTGCCATTGCCCAACGTCAAGCGCTCGACCGCATCCAGATCGGGTTCTATGGCACTTCGGCTGCCGAACAAACCGACCGCACCGCGCACTCGCTGCTGGAAGACGTCAACATCGGCTGGCTGCAGCAATACCGCACCCACGCGCCTGACCGCGTGCTGAAGGAAGGCGCTGTTGCCGGCAAGATCACCATCGGTAAAACCGGCGACTTCAAAAACATCGACGCCCTGGTCTACGACGCCATCCAGTTGCTGGACCCTTGGTATCGCCGCAACCCCGGCCTGGTCGTGCTGACCGGCCGCGAACTGGTCCACGACAAGTTCCTGGCCCTGGTCAACCAGGACCAAGACGCCACCAACACCCTGGCGAGCGACCTCATCATCTCGCAACGCCGCGTCGGCGGCCTGCCGCTGTACGAGGTGCCCTACATCCCCGAAGGCACGATCCTCATCACTACCTTCGCCAACCTGTCGGTGTACTGGCAGATCGGCGCACGCCGCCGCTACCTCAAGGAAGAGCCGGAGTGGAACCGCGTCAGCAACTTCGAATCGTCGAACGAGGCCTATGTGGTCGAGGAATACGGCCTGGGCTGCGTGCTGGAAAACATCACCCCAGTCGAAGAAGCCGGCAGCGAGGGTTAACTCCATGGCACTCAGCATCGCCCAGGCCCACCAGCGCCGCGCTCGCGCGGCCATGGAGGCGGCGAAAACAGCACCGCAGCAATCCATGGCCGGTGCCACCGCCTACGAGCATCAGTTAAATCAGCTGCTGCAGGACCGGTTGCGCCTGAAGGCCATCCAATCCAACGAGGGTAAGGCCGCGCTCAAGCTGCAATTGCTGCCCGAGTACATCCCGTATGTCGAGGGTGTACTTGCCGCCGGCAAGGGTGCGCAGGATGACGTGATGACCACAGTCATGGTCTGGCGTATCGACGTCGAGGACTACAGTGGCGCGCTGGACATTGCCGAGTACGTGCTCAAGCACAAGCTGATCATGCCCGACCGCTTTGAGCGCACCACTGGGTGCCTGGTGGCAGAAGAAATCGCCACCGCCGCACTGAAAACGCAGAAGGCCAACGGCCGTTTCGACCTGAGCATCTTGCATCGCACGGTCGAGCTAACCGAGGCCGAAGATATGCCGGACCAGGCCCGGGCCAAGCTCTTCCTGGCGACCGGGCGCGCCACCTTGCACGGCCTCAGTGCAGGCGAGCCTGGCCAACCTGGGCAGCTTCAGGCCGGTATCGACTTGCTCAAGCGTGCCATCGAGCTGCACGACGGCTGCGGCGGTAAGAAAGACTTGGACGGCGCTGAACGCCTCCTGAAGAAACACGCTGCACCTTCTGCGTAGAAGTCTGCAGCTAACCAAGCGTCCCCACGCACCCCGCCGGCTCGGGGCGGATCGGCCAGGCCACTGCTCCTGAACGTGAGCCCCGACCACCGGCGACCTATTTTTCGAGTGCAGTCATGAGCGCATTTGTAGCCAACGGCACCGTCACCAGCGGCCATATCAACACCGATCCATTCTGGCCGTCGATTGACCTAGACGGCCTGCGCGCCACTCTTCGCATCGACGCCAGCGTCACCCCTGCCCGCCTTGAAACAGCCGTGATCGCCGCCGCGATCAGCCTCAACAACGAACTGAGCGAATGGCGAACCACCCAACAGGCCGCTGGCTACGCCACCCTGGCCGAGGTACCCGGGGACCGCATCAAAGACGTGTCGGTAAAGGTCCACCTCTACCGCCGTGCGATTGAGGCCGGTACCGGCGCCGAAGTTTGCGAGCGTTACCGCGACTACAGCGCAACCAACACCGGCAGCGACAACGCGGAAGCCCTTACCCCGAACATCGGCGACTACCGCCGCGACCTGCGCTGGGCTGTGCGCGACTTCCTCGGCCGCACCCGCAGCACCGTGGAGCTGATCTGATGCCTGTCGCCGTCCGCACCAACCAAAACGACACCGTCGACGCCCTCTGCTGGTGGCATTACGGCCGCACCGCTGGCGTTACCGAGGCCGTACTTGAAGCCAACCCCGGCCTGGCCGACCACGGCCCCATCCTGCCGCAAGGCGTTGTCGTCAACATGCCCGAAGCCCAAACCAGCGCGCCCCAGCGGCAGATGGTGAACCTATGGGACTGACACTGCGGCACCAGATCCTTGAACCCACCAACCCTGGACAACGGAATGAAGCGCATGCCTGAACGTCTCGACACCTGGGCCTGGCTCGCCGCCTGGCTCGAACAGAACTGGCCGACGCTTTACGCCGGAGTTCTAGCCCTGATCATTGCGGCCCTGCGGATCATGTACGGCGGCGGCACCCTGAGGCGCATGCTGATCGAGGCGCCGCTGTGCGGCACGTTGGCCCTGGCTGCAAGCCATGGCCTGGCGCTGCTCGGCATCCCAACATCCACCGCGCCATTTTTCGGCGGTGTGATCGGACTGCTCGGCGTTGAAGGCACCCGGGCAGCGGCCAAGAGGTTTTTCAACCGGAAGGTAGAACAGCTATGACCACCCTTCGCCACGGCGACCGCTCGCAAGCGGTGCTTATTCTGCAAAAGAGCCTCAACAAGCACGGTGCCAAGCTAACACCGGACGGCGACTATGGCGACGCCACCGAAGCCGCGGTCCGTGCGTACCAGGTCAACGTCGGCCTGGTCGCCGATGGCATTGCCGGTCACAAGACCCAAGCCAGCCTGGCCGGTGGTGACTGCGCCCGGTTGCTGCGCGACAACGACCTGGTGGCCGCTGCCGAACGCCTCGGCGTACCACTGGCGAGCCTCTATGCGGTCAATGAGGTGGAGTCCAAGGGACAGGGTTTTCTCGACAACGGCAAGCCGGTAATCCTGTTCGAACGCCACATCATGTACCGCCAGTTGGCCACGCCTCGAAACGCGAACGATGACCCGGCTGAACTCAAGTGCCACGCTGATCAACTCGCCATTGCCAACCCTGCGCTGGTCAACCCAAAGCCCGGCGGATACATCGGCGGTACCGCTGAACACCAGCGCCTGGCCATGGCCCGCTTGATCGATGACACTGCCGCGCTGGAATCGGCCTCCTGGGGCGCGTTCCAGATCATGGGTTTCCACTGGAAGCGACTCGGCTATGTCAGTGTGCAGGCGTTCGTGGCAGCGATGAGTGCTGGCGAATCCCAACAGTTCGAGGCCTTTACTCGCTTCATCGAGGCCGACCCGGCGCTGCACAAGCCTCTGAAAGCCCGCAAATGGGCCGAATTCGCCAAGCTCTACAACGGGCCGGACTATCTGCGCAATCTCTACGACACCAAGCTCCAGCGCGCCTACGAGCGGCACGCCAGCTGCGAGTGCGGGCAAGGAGTGGCGGCATGATCGACCTCGAAGCGGTGAAGAAACTACGGGTGCGGGACGGCGATCTGCTGGTAGTCCCGGAATCCACCGACCAAACAGACATGCAACTGCTGGCGGAGTGCATCCAGTTGATGAACGACGTCAGGGCCGTGATCGTGCGCGGCCCGATCACGCAGCTCGACACGGCCGCCATGAATAAGCTCGGCTGGTACCGCGCGTGAGCACCCTGCGCCAGGCCCTGTATGGCATCGCCCTCCTCGGTGCTCTAGCGCTGCTGATCTGGGGCCAGCAACAGCGCATCTCCCTGGCCGATAGCCAGATTGAGCTGGCAAACGCTGCGGCCAAGACCGCCCGCGACGACGCCGACCGCAACTTGGCAACCGCCAACACCCTCACCGACGCCCTGAAACAGGAACGGGAGAACCAATCTGCCCTGCGTACCCAGCAGAATCAGTTGCGCCAGGGCCTGGCGAACCGTGAGCGAACCATAGAGGCACTAAAACGTGAAAATACCGAACTACGCAACTGGACTGCTCAGCCTCTGCCTGACGCTGCTCGCTGGCTGCGCGAGCGCCCCGCCCTCACCGGCGCCAACGCTTATCGTCAGTGGCTGTCCGGCCGTGGTGCCGTGCCAGCTGCCGGCGACCAGCCCGCTCGTTAACGGCGATCAATTGACCGACCAAGACCGTGTCGAAGCCGCCTGGGCCGACTGCGCGGCTCAGGTCGACATGGTCTACAAACACCAGCAGGCCAACCTATGAACAAGCCCGAAAGTCTGCGCGCTCACCTGTTGGCCACCGTGGCCGAGTTCCAGCACAACCCCGACCTGTTGCTGATCTTCATCGACAACGGCAAGGTCCGCTGCACAGCGGCGGCCACCCTTTCTTTTGAGTACAGCTACGACCTGCAGATCATCATGACTGCCTTCGCGGGGCATCCTGACAGCGTGATACTGCCCGTGCTGGGCTGGATCAGCATCAACCAACCGGAGCTGCTGGAAAACTACGAGAACATGCAGACCGGTATCCAGTTCGAAGCCGACATTCTTGATAAAGACAAAGTGGATCTCAGCCTTACGTTGCGCCTGACGGAACGGGTGGTGGTCGGCAAGGATGAACAAGGCAACACCACCGTTCGCCATGCCGGCGAGCCGCAACGAGTGGCGGGGTACCTCGATCCGAACTGGGTGCCAGGCTCCCAGGGCAACGCCAGCGAATGGGTGATTGCCGATGACAAATAAACTGGAAGCGCTGGAAACCTGGGCGTCCGACCTGCTTGAGCAACTTCAGCCAGGCGCCCGCAATCAACTTGCCCGCTCCATCGGCCAGGAACTGCGCCGCAGCCAGCAAAAGCGCGTGCTGCTGCAGCAAAACCCGGATGGCAGCACGTATGCACCACGGAAAAAGCGGGACTTGCGCGGCAAGCAAGGCCGTATCCAGCGCAAGGTTAAGATGTTCAAAAAGCTGCGTACCGCGACCTACATGAAGGTCCGAGGGAATAGCAACGCCGTGACTGTGGGGTTCACTGGGCGCATCGCCCGGATTGCCAGGGTTCATCAATATGGTTTGAAGGATCGCGCGGAGCGTGACGCACCTGAGGTGCGCTATGAACAGCGTGAGTTACTTGGTTTTACGGACGATGATCTTGACCTTATACGTGACGGAATTTTAATGCACCTGTCCCATTAACTAAATTCGGTGGTATCTTCCGCGCCCGGCCCACGAATGTACGTAAAAAAATGAAAAATATACAGCTGATAGCAAAACTAGGCATAGCTACGATTGTAGCAGCGGCATTATTCACGCTAGGCATTACGCCCTGGATCATCGAAAAAGTCTCGCCTGAAATGGGAATTTATACAGGTGCAATCAGTGGCTTTACGCTGTTGATCCTGCTACTTGAAATTCGGCAAATTCGTTTTATGAAGGGCATGATACTCATTGGGTACGGCGTTCTATTCCAAATTCTTTTCCCCAAGTATTATTTTTTGTTTGTTGACCATGCCAACCCAGATTTTGAAAATCTATCGCTACAACTAGACTTATACATGCAAGTATTGTTGTTAGCTTGCGCCGGAGCAGGAGGGAGCATTATTGCAAACTATGCAGACAAAACCTCTATCGATTATGAGCACAAACCTCAGAATAGTAGCCCTATCGACAACACAAAGCATATAGATCACTTAATTGAAGTTACAAACAGAATCGAGAAACATATAAAGCTTTCCTTACTGATGTCCTTAGCGGCAGTTGCAATAACCTTAGTAATGGCCATCCTCATAGTTTTGAAATAGAAGCTGATAACGGCCTGTAAATACCTCCCTTACAAGACACCGAAGCTGCACCCTCACACGCATGGCGCCACCATCAGCGCCATGAACAACTTAGCCACCTTCACCCGCCTGCTCGAAAACCTCATCCGCTTCGGCGTCATCGCCGCTGTGCAGATGGAGCCGCCGCGCGTGCGGGTAACAATCGGGGCGCTGACCACGGCCTGGCTACCCTGGCTCGCGTGGCGCGCTGGAACGGACCGCGAGTGGGACCCGCCCACCCTCGGTGAGCAAGTGATTCTGCTCAGCCCGTCTGGTCAGCTCGCCAACGGTATCGCTGTGACAGGCGTATTCAGTGACCACATCCCCGCCAACGGCAACCGCGCCGGCCTGCACCGTCGTACCTACGCGGACGGCACGGTGATCGAGTAAAGTAGTAAGCAAAAATGAACAAGGTAATACCACCGTCCGCCATATCGGTGAGCCGCAACGAGTAGCAGGATATCTCGATCCGAACTGGGTGCCAGGCTCCCAGGGCGACACCAGCGAATGGGTAGTTGCCGATGCCAAGTAATCTGGAAGCGTTGGATACTTGGGCATCCGGCATGCTGGCGCAACTTCCGCCAGGCGCCCGCAATCAACTCGCCCGCTCCATCGGCCAGGAGTTGTGGCGTAGCCAGCAAAAGCGGGTGCTGCTGCAGCAAAACCCGGATGGCAGCACGTATGCACCACGCAAAAAGCGGGACTTGCGCGGCAAGCAAGGCCGCATCCAGCGTAAGGTCAAGATGTTCAAAAAGCTGCGTACCGCGACCTACGTGAAGGCCCGAGGCGACAGCAACGCCGTGACTGTGGGGTTCACTGGGCGGATCGCCCGGATTGCCAGGGTTCATCCGTACGGGTTGAAGGATCGCGCGGAGCGTGGGGCGCCCGATGTGCGTTATGAACAGCGTGAATTATTGGGTTTCGATGAGGCGGACCTTGAGACAGTCCGCGACACGCTAATTTCACACCTTAGTAAGACAAATAATTAAGTAGCCATCACAATCAACCCTTAACGCGAGACATAAAAAGTGTCTTGCTGAATACCTGTCGAATCTCGCCAATTCACTTGAACTTGATACTGCATAGGGCTACTCATATGGAAAGCAGCTCTGAGCTTGAAGGTACAGCTTGGCCTAAGCTCTGGAAATGGAAGCTTGTATTGAGCGTCATATAACGGATTTTCCTTGCAATCTATCAGCTCAAACCCAATATCATAGGCACTACCCTGCCCGGTATTAGCCACTACAAATTCTGAGGAATCACTAAGCTTCGCCAATCTCACAGCAATTTTCGGTTTATCCTTAAGGGATTCTCGCTCTTCAATTTCCTTTATTTGATAAGCCGATAACTCCGCTGTAATCCTCTCTAGCTTTAACTGCTCTTCACTTAATTTTCTAGACCGAACTAGCGAGACTGCAGATATAACGACTGCCAACAAAGAAACCAAAAGCGTCAGCATTTCGTAACCACTCATTTTTTCCACCCTTTGAAAGCGTTTTTCAACATATCATCAATTGCTTTCTTTGCTTCAGGGAGCACAACCTTTCTTGCTTGCTCCAACCCAAGCTCTCTCAAGTCAAGCAAAGCAATCTCGAAATTACAGAAACCACACTTTACAATATCCTCATCCTGCGCGTCATGAGGGACATGAAACTCCTCACTACCGCATTGAGGACATTGAATTATAAACTGCTTGGTCTTAATCATTATCAACATCCTTATTATATTTTCGAACTAAATTTGAATTCCGTTGGGATTGCAACGATAAGAGTAAGCGCCTTTCTTTAAACGGGCAATCCATC
Organism: Pseudomonas artemisiae; assembly: GCF_057128685.1. NCBI lineage: Bacteria > Pseudomonadati > Pseudomonadota > Gammaproteobacteria > Pseudomonadales > Pseudomonadaceae > Pseudomonas > Pseudomonas artemisiae. The sequence continues at coordinate 89,642 of NZ_JBSKHS010000003.1, read as the reverse complement.
ACCCACAGCCTGAGAGAAATATTAGAAAGAAACATGAGCATGTAGAGGGGGCCTTTACAATCCTCCTTTGCTGCACTCGCACGCATGTGGCAACACTATCAGCGCCATGAACGACTTAGCCACCCTCGCCCGCCTGCTCGAAAACCTCATCCGCTTCGGCGTCATCGCCGCTGTGCAGATGGAGCCGCCGCGCGTGCAGGTAACAACCGGAAAGCTGACCACTGCTTGGCTTCCCTGGCTCGCACTGCGCGCTGGGTCTGACCGCGAGTGGGACCCGCCCACCGTCGGAGAGCAGGTGATTCTGCTCAGCCCGTCCGGCCAGCTCGCCAGCGGCATCGTCGTGGCGGGTGTATTCAGCGACCACATCCCCGCCAACGGCAACCGCGCCGGCCTACACCGTCGTACCTACGCGGACGGCACGGTGATCGAGTACGACAGCGTCGCCCATCACCTTAACGCCACCCTGGTCGACGGCGGCACTACCAACCTGATTAGCACCGGCGGCATCAACCTAGTTGGGGACATCACACACCAGGGCGACTACATCCAAACCGGCAACCAGACCGTCACCGGCCAGGTTCAGGTCTCTATTGACGTGATGGCGGCCGGCGTGAGTTTGGCCAAACACCCGCACACCGGCGTCAAGGTCGGCGACGACCAGTCGGGGGTGCCCGTTCCCTCATGAACCGATATACCGGCGGCGCTATCAGCGAGCGCGAGCACATCAGTCAGTCGATCTCTGACATTCTCACCACCCGTATCGGCACGCGTGTAATGCGCCGCGAATACGGCAGCTTGGTGCCCGAGCTGGTGGACCACCCCTTCAACGATGTCACCCGCCTACGCGTCTATGCCGCCACGGTCATGGCCCTTATGCGCTGGGAACCGCGTATCAGCTTGAGCCGCGTGCAGTTCGCAGGCGCCAACCTGCAAGGCCAGGCCTTGATCGAACTGGAGGGCACTGTAGTGGACACCAACGCGGCGCTGAGCCTCAGCGTGCCACTGCAACTGGGGGGCAGTGTATGAACAGTTTCGCGGCCATCGATCTCAGCCAACTGCCAGCGCCACAAATCGTCGAGCACATCGATTTCGAACAGATCCTGGTTGAACGCAAGGCTTACATGGTTAGTCTTTGGCCCGTCGAGGAGCAGGCCCAGATCGCTGCGCGCCTTGAAAGAGAGTCGGAGCCACTGACCAAGCTGTTGCAAGAGAACGCCTACCGAGAAACCGTCTGGCGTCAGCGGGTCAACGAGGCTTCCCTGGCCAACCTGCTCGCCACGGCTCGGGGTACCGACCTGGAGCAACTGGCGGCCAACTTCAACGTCAAACGCCTGGTCATACAGGGAGGTATGCCCTCGGCGATGCCGCCTGTGCCAAGGCTTATGGAAAGCGATGAGAGCTTGCGCGAACGCGCACAGATGGCCTGGGAAGGCTTGAGCACCGCCGGGCCACGCAACAGCTACATTTTCCACGCCCGTGCAGCGAACGGCCGGGTCGCCGATGCTACCGCTGAAAGCCCGTCGCCCGCGGTGGCGGTGGTGACCGTGCAATCGCTACTCGGCGACGGCGCGGCCTCCTCTGACTTGCTCGCCCTGGTCGATGCCTACCTCAGCGACGAAGACCGCCGGCCGGTGGCCGACCGCTTGCTTGTCCAGGGCGCGGAGATTCTCAACTACCAGGTCAAAGCCCGGCTCTTCTTGCTCTCCAGTGGGCCAGAGTCGGAACCGATCCTCGCCGCCGCCGAGCAACGTTTATTGGCCTACGTCCACCAACGGCGCCGTCTGGGCATGGAGGTTTCAGCGTCAGCCCTGCATGCGGCATTGCATGTGGAGGGCGTGCGCAAGGTCGAGTTGGAAGGCTGGACAGATATCGTCGCGACGAAAGCCCAGGCTCCTTTCTGCACCCACATCACAGTTACCCAGGGTGCTGAATGATGGCCGCCCAGCACCTGCTACCGGGGAACTGCACCCCGCTGGAACGCCAAGCGGCACAGGCGCTCACGCACATTCAGCGCGTGCCCATTCCGCTACGGCAGCTCTGCAACCCAGACACCTGCCCTGTTGACCTTCTTCCCTACCTGGCCTGGGCCTTTTCGGTTGATCGCTGGGACAGCACGTGGCCGGAAGTGGCCAAACGCGCCGCCATTCGTTCATCCCACTACATTCACTCGCGTAAGGGCACCATCGGGGCCCTGCGCCGCGTCATCGAGCCGCTCGGTTACCTGATTGAGGTGCTGGAGTGGTGGCAGACCACGCCCTTGGGCGTGCCAGGGACGTTCGCCATCAAGGTGGGCGTGCTGGAGACCGGTATCACTGAAGAAATGTACCAGGAGCTGACCTGGCTCATCGATGATGCCAGGCCGGTCACCCGGCACCTAACGGGCCTGGCCATCAGCCTCGAAACCACCGGGCCCATCAACCTGTTCGCCAGCGTTTACGAGGGCGATGAAATCGACGTTTATCCGCCAGCTCTGCGCAACATTGTCTCCACAGGCGTCATCGGCGCCGTTGGTTGTGAGCACACCACCGACACCGTCGACGTCTATCCGCCAGCACCCGGCGTCATCGACCTCGTGTGCCAGCTCGGCACCGCCTGCCGCGAACATACCCTCGACACTCTGGACATCTACCCATGATCGATCCCAACGCTCAATTTTTTGCGATTCTTACCGCTGTTGGTGAAGCCAAACAGGCCAACGCGGACGCCCTGGGCATTCCCTGGAAACTCACGGAGCTGGGGGTGGGCGACGCCAACGGCACCGACCCGGTGCCTGACCGGGCGCAAAAGAAGCTGATCAACGAACGCCGCCGCCGACCACTGAATACGTTGTCGGTTGATCCGGCCAACTCAAACATCCTGATCGCGGAGCAGATCATCCCGGCCGATGAGGGCGGGTGGTGGATTCGGGAAATTGGCCTGTATGACGCAGACGGGGACCTGGTCGCCGTCGCGAACTGTGCGCCCAGCTACAAACCGCTGATGTCGCAGGGCTCTGGGCGTACCCAAGTGGTGCGCGTGAACTTCATCGTGTCCAGCGCCGCCAATGTGGTGCTGATGATTGACCCAGCGGTAGTATTGGCAACCCGTAAATTCGTCACAGACTCCATCCGCAACGGATTAGAGTCGCCAGTCTTCACCGGTGATCCGAAGGCGCCCACACCGCCCCAGTTTGACCGAGATACCTCGCTTGCAACCACCGAGTTCGTGGCTGATTCCCTGGGCTCGTACCGGGGGCTGGAGGTTGTCACCAACACCGTAAAAACACTGACGAAGGCACACATCGGCTATCTAATTGTCTTGTCTGGCAATGGCTCAATTGTCGCAACCTTGCCGCCTGCCAACTCGGTACCGGCCGGAGCAAGCATCAGCTTTTTTGTTGACCATGGATTCTTAACGCCGGACACGGTCAGAGTGACCGGAGCGGATTTCATCAATGTGGGGCTCGGCGCGTTTTTACCGTCGCTTACGCTCAACAACGGCGACTTCCTAACGCTGACCAGCTCTGGCACCGACACCTGGTGCGCTATTAATAGGAGCGTGAGGCTGGATCAATCTTCCGACTTTCTACAGTCGAAAGCCGCGAACGGTTATCGGTATTTACCCGGTGGCATGTTGGAATGCTGGGGTAAGTCCACAGTAACTACCGACAAGTTAGATATTACGTTCTCACAGCAATTTGCCACAACGCCATTCGTTGTTCCATACGACAGCATTGGGAGTGGTGGTACTGCGATGACGTTATGGCAGATGGTTAATGTTTCAACGACAGGGTTTACGGCACAAAACATGTGCACTTTGGTGCGTGGCAGTACATTAGTGAATAGCCCTTCGATGGCCCAGTGTGTTTGGCGCGCGTGGGGCTGGGTAAATAAGTAGGCTGAGGTAAGTATTATGTACGCGAAGTGGGTTAAGGAAGATGATCGATTTGGCTTTTCATCTGCCAATAACGGCGGCGTTATTATCACGGCCGAGCAGCATCAAAACTTGATTGACGGTGAGGCTGAAGGCAAGCGTATCCAGCCTGACAGTAAGGGATATCCCATGCTTGTGGAGCCGCCGCCACCCTCACCAACGCTCTCATCAGCTCAGGCTCGTCAATGGCGGGACGCCGAAATCGAAAGCCTTAAATGGCTACGCGAGCGCCACCGCGACGAAATCGACTCGCAACGGCCCACCACGCTGACCGTGAAGCAATCCGGCGAGCTTCTTGACTATGTACAGGCGTTGCGTGACTGGCCCAAGGAAGCTGGTTTCCCCGCGGCCTCATCCCGTCCCGTGCCCCCTGCCTGGATCGCTGATCAGGCCCAATAACCAATACCCTTCGGGCGCTACCGCCATGGCGCCCTGTAACCTCCCCTCCTACAAGCCCCCGCCCTCGCTCAACCGGCGCGCGCGCGGCAGCCTATGCCCTGTCATTCCATCACAGCGCAGGCACAACCCATGGCCGATTACCTCCACGGCGTGCGGGTCATCGAACTCAACGACGGCACCCGCCCCATTCGCACTATCCCCACCGCAGTTATCGGCATGGTTTGCACGGCTGACGATGCGGATGCCACCGTCTTCCCGCTGGACACGCCCGTTCTGGTGACTAACGTGCAAACTGCTGTCGGCAAGGCCGGCAAGAAGGGCACGCTAGCAGCCAGCCTGCAAGGCATCGCCGACCAGACCAAGCCCTACGTCATCGTGGTACGGGTCAAGGAAGGCGCCGACGAAGCGGCCACTACCAGCGCCCTGATCGGCGGCACCACCCCCACCGGCCAATACACCGGCATGAAAGCCCTGCTCGCCGCCAAGTCACGCGTAGGCATGACGCCACGCATTCTCGGCGTACCCGGCCTGGACAGTTTGCCGGTGGCCACCGCGCTCGGCGCCATTGCCAAAGATCTGCGCGCCTTCGCCTACGTCAGCGCCTGGGGCTGCAACACCAAGGAAGAGGTGGTCGCTTACCGCGAGAACTTCGGCGCTCGCGAAATGATGGTGATCTGGCCGGACTTCCAGAGCTGGGACACCGTCGCCAACAAGACCGCCACCGCCTCGGCAGTGGCCCGTGCGCTCGGCCTGCGCGCCAAGATCGATCAGGAGACAGGCTGGCATAAAACCCTGTCCAACGTCGCCGTCAGCGGCGTGACCGGTATCAGCGCCGATGTGTTCTGGGATCTGCAAAACCCGGCTACCGACGCCAACTATCTGAACAGCAACGACATCACCACCCTGATCAACGCCAACGGCTTTCGCTTCTGGGGTAGCCGCACCTGCAGCAGCGACCCGCTGTTCGCCTTCGAAAACTACACCCGTACCGCGCAGATCCTCGCGGACACCATGGGCGAGGCGCATATGTGGACCATTGACCGCCCCATGCATGCCTCGCTCGTGCGCGACCTAGTTGAAGGCGTGAACGCCAAGATGCGCGAGTTGAAATCCCAGGGCTACCTGATCGGCGGCAGCTGCTGGTACCCGGAAGACATCAACGACGAGGACACCCTCAAGGCCGGCAAGCTCTGGGTGGATTACGACTACACCCCCGTGCCGCCCCTGGAAGACCTTACCTTCCGCCAGCGCATCACCGACCGCTACCTGATCGACTTCGCCAAAGGCATCAACAGCTAACCAGGCCTCCCCAAAAGGAGAGTTCAGCCTGACCCCGTTTACCGGAGAACACCGCCATGGCCCTGCCTCGTAAGCTCAAAAACCTCAACCTGTTCAATGACGGCAACAGCTACCTCGGCGTGGCCAAGTCCGTCACCCTGCCCGCCCTCGCCCGCAAGATGGAAGCCTATCGCGGTGGCGGCATGAATGGCCCGGTCAAAGCCGACCTCGGCTTCTCGGACGACGGTATCCAGTTCGAATGGAAAACCGGCGGCATCGACCTGATCTCGCTGCGCCAGTTCGGCGCCGTCAACGCCTCCGGCGTGGCCCTGCGTTTCTCTGGCCCTTACCAGCAGGATGACACCGGCGAAGTCAGTAGCGTGGAGGTGGTGGTGCGCGGTCGCCACGAAACCATCGAGATGGGCGATGCCAAGCCTGGTGAAGACACCGAACACGCCATGACCACCACCTGTAGCTATTACAAGCTGACCGTCGATGGCGAGGAAATCATCGAGATCGATTTGCTCAACTTCGTCGAGAAGGTCAACGGCGTGGACATGCTGGAGAAGCACCGCACCGCCATGGGCATCTGACCTGCCCCTTGATCAAGCCCCACCCTCTAATCACCAGGAGCGAATCCAATGAAAAACGAATCCATCGAACAGCCAGACGTACAGCAACTGGTCGATGACAACACCGTCACCCTCGACACGCCGATTCGGCGCGGCACTACTAGCATCGAGAGCATCACCCTGCGCAGGCCAAACGCCGGGGAATTACGCGGCGTAAGCCTGGTGGAGCTACTGCAGATGGACGTCGGCAGTCTGATCAAGGTGCTGCCACGCATCAGCTTGCCGAGCCTCACCGCCATTGAGGTCGCCGCCATGGACCCGGCCGACCTGCTGGCCTTGAGCAGCAAGATCTCTGGTTTTTTATTGCAGAAGTCGGCGAAGACGGATGCATCCCTCGTCGCGTAGAAGACCCCATGGCTGATCTGGCCGTGGTTTTCCACTGGGCACCTGCTGAGATGGATCAGCTGGGCCTGCAAGACCTGATGGACTGGCGCGAGCGCGCCAGGGTGCGGAGTTCCACCGATGGCGAATGATCTGAGACTTCAGGTGCTGCTCAGCGCCATCGATAAGGCCACCCGCCCACTGAGGCCAATCAATAACGGCAGCCTAGAGACCGCCCGTGCCCTCAAGGCTGCCCGTGACCGCTTGAAGGAACTCAACACCCAGCAGAAAGACATCACCGCCTGGCGGTCGCAACGCGCAGCTGTGAACCAAACTAACGAGGCATTGAAGGCCGCGCAGGCCAAAACCAAAGCACTCAGCCAGCAATTTGCCTCAACTGGCGTGCCGACCAAGGCTTTGGCGAAGGATTTTCGAACGGCCGTGCGTGAGGCTCAGCGACTGAAACAGCAGCACCAGCATCAGAGCGAGCAGCTCCAAGGGCTGCGCGCACGCCTGTATGACGCGGGTATCAGCACCAAAAACCTGAGTACTCACGAACGACAGCTGCGCGAGCAAATCAACGCCACCAACACCAGCATCAACGCGCAGGGTAAGCGGATGGCCGAGCTGACTGCCCAACACAAGCGTGCGGCGACGGCCCGGGGCGCGTATGACAAGGGGCAGCAGTTCGCCGGTAGCGCGGCTATCGCGGGTGGTGCCAGCCTGGGCGTGGCCTATACAGCCAGCCGCCCGGTTATCAGCGTGGTCAAGGAATATGTCGACTTCGAAAGCGCCATGATGGGCGTTGCCAAGCAGGTCGATGGTGCGCGGGACGACAACGGCAAACTCACCAGCACCTATTACGAGTTCGCCACTGCGATCAAGGCGGCCAGTAATGAAATGCCCATCGCCACCACCGAATTTGCGGCCCTGGTCGAAGCTCAGGCCCGGGCTGGTATTCAGGGTAAGGAAAACCTCCTGGCAATGGCAAAGGTCTCGGCCACCGCCGCCGTGGCCTTCGACCTACCTGCCGAACAGGTTGGCGAGGACATGGGCCGGATTGCTGGCCTGTACAAAGTGCCGATCAAGAACATCGCTGAGCTGGGTGACGCACTCAACTACCTGGACGACAACACCCGCTCCAAGGGCGGCGACATCATCGAGACGTTGACTCGCATGAGCGATGTGGCCGACAAACTCGACTACCGCAAGGCAGCAGCGCTGGGCAGTACCTTCCTGTCGCTAGGCGCGGCGCCTGAAGTCGCGGCTAGCGCCTCTCGAGCGATGGTACGCGAGTTGGCAATCGCGACCATGCAGGGCAAGAAGTTCCAGGAAGGTATGGCGATGGTGGGCCTGGACTCGAAATCGGTGCAAACCGGTATGACCAAGGACGCCCTTGGCACCCTGATGGGCGTCCTCGAACGCATCAAAAAGCTGTCATCCGAGCAGCAGACTGAAGCCTCTACACGGCTATTCGGCAAAGAGTTCGGCAAGGACTCGGGGAAGTTGGTCAACAACCTTGAGGAGCTGCGCCGCCAGCTCAAATTGGTGGATGACGCTGCGGCCAAAGGCTCAATGCAGAGGGAAATGGAGGTCCGGGCCGCCGCTATCGAAGGCCGTTGGCAGGTCCTGCAAAACAAGCTGTTTAACACCAAAAGCGGCGCAGGCGAGGCCGTACGGGGCACGATGGTCGCCGTCATGGACGCTATCGGTGGTGTACTTGATAAGGCCAATGACTGGGTCCAAGCAAACCCGGTTTTGACCGCGACACTGCTGAACATTGTGGCCAGTGTGGCGGCGTTATCGGCTGTGTTCGGAGGGCTTGCCCTTACCCTGGGCGGCGTCCTGGCGCCGTTCCTACTGCTACGGTTTGGCCTGGCAATGCTCGGCATTCGCCTGCCCGGCCTCATTGCGATATTCAAGGTGTTCGGCACCCTAATACGGGCCTTGGGCGCCATCCTGGTGGGTCCATTGGTATCCGCGCTACGGGCTGTCAGCATCGCGTTGTGGGGGCTTTCTGCCAATCCGATTGTCCTGATCATCGCCGCCGTCGTGGCCGCTCTGGCCGGTGGCGCCTACCTGATCTACAAAAACTGGGATGCGGTGAAGAACTACTTCGCCAATGCCTGGACGGAAATCAAGGCAGGGTTCAGCGGTGGAATAGTCGGGATCATCAACACCCTGGCCAACTTCAGCCCCCTCGGCCTGATTTACCAGGCCTTTGCTGGTGTAATGAGCTACTTGGGCGCGGACTTGCCCAGCCGCTTTACCGAGTTCGGCAACATGATCGTCAACGGATTGATCAACGGGTTGACCGCCGGCCTCAAGGGAGTGAAAAACGCCATCAGCTCAATCGGCGACGCAAGCATCGGCTGGTTCAAGGAAAAGCTCGGCATTCACAGCCCGTCGCGGGTGTTTGCCGAGCTGGGTGGCTTCACTATGGAAGGGCTGACAAAGGGCCTCGAGGGTGGACAAAAAGGACCACTCAATGCCCTGGCCAACATGGGCAAACACCTGACCGCCGCTGGCACCCTGGCCCTCACCGCGACCGCCATGCCGGCGTTGGCCGTCGATGATCGACCTCCGATCAGCAGCGCGGGCACATCGACGGTTTACGACAGCCACGACACCTACCACATCACCCTCGAAGCGGCGCCCGGCATGGACGTACAGGCTATGGAGAAAACGCTGCGCGCGATGCTCAGTAAAATCGAAAACGAGAAACGCGCCCGTCAGCGCAGCCAGTTATCGGACCGGGACTAATCGCCATGATGCTCAGCCTCGGCATGTTCGTGTTCAGCCTATCGACCCTCGCTTACCAGGAGCTACAGCGCCAAACCAATTGGCGCCATGCCAGCAACAGCCGCATCGGCGCGTCCCCAGCGCTGCAGTTTATTGGCCGTGGCGAGGACACCATCACCCTGCCCGGCATCCTCCTGCCGGAATTGGCCGGGAGCGTGTCCAGCCTGGACGCTCTGCGCTTGATGGCGAACACCGGCAAGGCCTGGCCAATGGTCGAGGGTACCGGCCGGATATACGGGCTATGGGTGATCGAAAGCCTGAGCGAGACCAAAACCGTCTTCTTCAGAGACGGCACGCCACAGCGCATTGAGTTCACCCTTACGCTGAAGCGTACCGATGATGACCGTATCGACCTGCTCGGCACTGCGACCAGCACTGGGCTCAACATTCTGCGGGGGCTGCTGTGATCGAGACCGCGTTGCCCAATGTCACCGGTTATCTGGTGGATACGGCGAAACCTTTCGCGCGAGACGCCGCTTATCCCGTTCCGGCCTTCCGCCTCACGGTGGACGGCGACGATATCGCCATGAAGGTCAGTCCACGACTGATGAGCTTGGAGCTAACCGACAACCGTGGCGTCGAGGCCGACCAACTCACCATCACGCTGAGCGACCACGACGGCCTGCTATCCATACCGCCCAAGGGCGCAGTACTTCGCTTGTGGTTAGGCTGGAGCGACACCGGCCTGGTGGACAAGGGGACCTACACCGTCGACGAAACGGAGCACAGCGGCGCGCCGGATGTGCTCAGTATTCGCGCTCGATCGGCAGACCTTCGCAAAGGTCTGAAGACCAAGCGCGAGCGCAGCTGGAGCAACACCACGCTGGGCAAAGTCATTGGCGATATCGCCATGGGGAACAACCTGACCCCGACTGTAGCCGGCGCGCTCGGTGCGCTGCCGATCTTGCAGCTGGACCAGGCCAACGAATCGGACGCCAACCTGATTACCCGCCTGGGTGAAGAGTTCGACGCGGTGGCCAGCGTTAAGGCCGGGTGCCTGGTGTGCATTCCCGCCGGGGGCGGCAAGACCGCCAGCGGGCTCCCCCTGCCGCACATCACCCTCACCCGCGCCGACGGCGACCAGCACCGCTACCTGCAGGCGGACCGGGACAGCTACGACGGGGTGCGCGCGTATTTCTACGATGTGAACAGCGCCAAAAAGCAGGAAGCCATTGCCGGCGGTGGCGAGAACCTCAAAGACTTGCGGCACACTTACAGTGACCAGCACTCAGCCCTGCGCGCTGCCCGTGCCGAGTTCAGGCGCCTTCAACGCGGCAGCGCTACGCTTAGCTACACCCTGGCAGTGGGCAGACCGGATCTGATCCCTGAACTGACCTATACGCTGCAGGGCGTAAAGGCGGAAATCGACGAGATCATCTGGTATGGGGGAAACGTGCAGCACAGCCTCACTGCCGACGGTGGGTACACGGTGAGCCTGGAGCTGGAGAGCAAGTTACCCGAGGATAATGTCGAGGATCTGGCAGAGGAAAGCACGGGGGATTACACGGGGATCATCGCGTACTACCGGGATGAGAAAACCGGGAACGAAAAGACGGTTACAGCGGGGGATCAGGCGAAGCCTAGACGGTTGCGGTGGCTGTATGCCAGTAAGAAGACGGCCAAGCGGGCAGTGGATCGGGAGTGGAAGAAAATGCAGATAGCAACTGTATGAAAATTCAGCAGGCCCATAAAAACAAAAACCCGGCAATCGCCGGGTTTGATTGAAAACCAAATGCCTATTTGGTGAGCACTTGCAGTACCTGGTCAAACCGGTTGTTCACTACCCAAGCCAGAATGGCCACGATTACCAGCGAAGCACCAGCAAAATAGGCAAGCCTATTTTTGATGATTTTGACGTCACCACGGACTTCATCCAGGTCTCTACGGATGTACTCAACGTGGGTTTCAAGTTTCGCTACGCGCGCTTCCATTGGATCGTCTCCCGGTGGTCCCGGTGGGGTTCTGCTTCCATTATCGTCCCCACCTCCTTTTCTGTCACTATCAAAGCGATCGGGAAACCTGTCATGCAGGTTAACCAGCTCAAACGGCTCGCTCATAGCGCCTCCTTCGGCGGACCGACTTCGATAACATCCTCCTCGGCAAGAACACCGTCCAACGCTTGAAGGGCGTGCAGCCGGATGAAACCGCAATTCTTGCAATACAACATGACAGCAGATGGCCCACCCATCAGATAGCTTCCGTGCGCGCCCCAAGGAAGAACTACTCCTGCAGTTCCTGGTAGGTGGGGCAGCGCCCAGTCGTCACACTCACAAAACGGGCATTCCGGCTTGGTAATGCGCTCTTTGAATATCTGCGCCAGCCGATCTGTATTAAGACTTTGATAATCGTTAGACACGTACCCTCCTACGCTCTGGGTCGACATCAATTTAAAGCCCCGACGCATTGCCGGGGCCTGCAGGCTTACTACTCCGGTGCGTGTTTGAAAACCTCCAACAATCGCAATACGTCTTTCTGACGCTGGGCGCTGATAGCCCTGAACATCGCCAGCAACATCACTTCTTGTTCGCTAAGGCCAATCGCATCTACGACTGACACTTGGTTTTTCAATACACCGCTGTTCTCCGTCATGCGAATACTCCTTGCGCACGCAACCGGTACCCGGCGCCACCATAGCGCCGTCGAGATTTCCCGGGGAACAGCCAATCTCCATCACGTTTTGCTGTGTCATCGCACTGCGTGTAGAAAAACTGTGACGCCTTGTTGCATCACAATTGACCTGGTCGAGCACGGACATCTAGGATCTGATTGTTTGCAGGGTTGAAATCACACTCGTAAATGTGTTTTTGAAACGCGCCGAAACCATTTTGAAATTCGATTTTGTCGCCTATGTAAGTAAGCGTGCCCTGCTCCTGATTTAGCCAACGGAAATGGCTGAACTTCGGCTCAAAGGTGCCATCTGTCCAGCGGGCCGTAAACTTAGCAAGGCGTGCCACAGAGTCTTTGCAGTAAATACCGACTGCGACGGTGTACTTGTCACCCGCGCATTGAAGGTCTTTACGGCAGGCCGCTTCATCAACCTTTGCTTGCTGCTCTGTTTGCTTATCTTTGGGCTTGTCATTCTTCCCACTAGAACACATTGAAACGACCACAGCGATAATCACAGCCAGTATCGCAATCCCAAGCAACTGCTGCCCCGCAGTCACGCCTGGGTCTTTTACGCCACAGTTTGGGCAGGTTTTTGCTGTGGTATCCACAGTGTGCTTACAAGACTTACAAGGCTTAAGCGCCATTTGACTAGCTCCTTTGCACCACACGAAAACATCGACCCTCTTGGTCGATACGTTATTTCCTGTTTCCAACTGCACCTTGCTCAGTTGTGGCTTTTCGCCCCCTCCCAAGTTGCTGCACACGCAAATGCCGATGCTGTACGTAATAGAACATTGCGGTCTGCTTCAGCCATTTGCCGCAGGTGCCCTAGCACCGCCGTCTCGACGTCGGTGAGGCGGTTGAGGTCTGTGTCGATCCGAGAGCCGGTCAGCACGTAATGCACGTCGACCCCAAGCTCTTGGAGCCCGGAGAGATAACGGACATCGGGGGAGCTGGACTCAAGCTCATAGGCTTTCTGAGTCCCACGGCTCACGCCTGCAGAGGCACCAAAGTCGGTCTGATTTTTACCCAGCCGCTCGCGTTCCTCTCTCAGGCGTTCGCCTACCCCTAAAGAAATGATCGTTTTTTTGATCAAAATAATTTGACTTGAGCAGAAATCTGACCAAGAATCCTTGTCGTCAAACACGATTAAACACGGACGAACACTATGCATGCCCTACAGACCCCCGAGCAAGCCCGTGCGGTTCTTGATCGCGAGGGCAAAAGCATTGCCGAATTTAGCCGCCAACATGGTTTGAACAAAAATTTGGTCAGTGACCTGCTGAACGGACGAAAGAAAGGCCGTCGTGGTGAAGCACATCGAGCAGCCGTACTGCTCGGTATCAAAGACGGCCAGATCACAAACTAGGGCCTCTGGCTCCAGAGGGAAACCAGAAGATGAAACGCCCAGTTCTAGCGACCAAGCGTCAGGTAATGAGTGCGGTGATCAACGACTACGAAGGTGGCCGAGAATGCGCTGCAGCGCGCCTGGGATACGAACTCAAGAAGTTCGATAACCACATATACGAAAACGCTGGCAGTCGGCCTCTGAGCGATGAACAGATACATCTGTTAGAGCAGGACATGGGTACGACCTACCTGCCCGAATACATCGCAGCCATGTACGGCGGCATGTTCGTCCCCCTCGCCAAACCTGAAACGCTGGACAACGTAGACCTGTACAACCGTTCGGTACGGGCCGCAGCCAAGCGCGGCGTGGTGGATCAGATCATTGCAAAGGCGCTGGACGACGGTGTCATCGAGCGCGACGAAGCTGAGGCCATTTTGCGCGCTCATAGCAACTACATGGCGGCTCGTCATTCCGAGGTCCTGGCCACGATTCTTCTTCATAGCCGAGGGCCTAAACAGTGAGCACCTACAAGCTGGTCTGCCCTTGCTGCAACAGCTCGATGCGCATCCGGACCTCCGAGGGGCAGACGCCTTGCTTCCGCTCAATGTACTCGGAATGCACCAACCTGCTGTGTGGGGCCACGTTCTCCGGCTCTTTGGTGTGGGAATACCAGCTTAGCCCGTCGGGCATCGAGCGCCCTCTTACCGTGTTGCCCCTGGCGCCTACCAAAGTGCGGCTATTGGCTCGACAAAACCTTACGGCAAAAAACGACCAGCCCGATCTGCTGGACCAACTGGATATGGAGGCCGCAACGCTATGAGCACCCTCGCCCTGACCACCAACCCCACCAGTGATTACCGGGCCGCGATGCAGCAGGCGGCCGTGGCCTACCTCTATCGCCACCGCTGCGAGCATCTGGCCGGTGACAGCCAACTGCTGGAGAACTGCACCCGGTACTTGACCCTGTCGCTTGAGGTGCCCGTGCACCTGGTGCAGCGCATTGCTGAGCTGGCGGTAGCTGAGTTCGAAAGCATGACGTGCAAACGTGTAGCCTCGCTGGGCATTCATCCCACCAGTGGGCCGCTGCGCCCGGTGATCTGGCTGCCCGACAACGCCACCCAACAACGACATTCTGTTCCAGCACGCTTGCTCTCCACACGCCTGCGGCTGACTCGCAACCTCCCGCACTAATCCAACCCCTTCCCTGTTTGATGCCCGCACCGCGTGGGTAGGGGAAATTTGCAACTTACTGATGGCCGAAATGAGCAAAATCACCATAAAACTGGAGCTGGATGAGCAACAGGCGCAGCACTACCTGTTGTGGTTGACCCGCCAGTACGACGTCACCATGGCTGATATTTGGTACTCCGACCGCTACCGGAATGTGCCAAGCGGTCAGCGGGCGCTGAAGGTGCTTGAGGACTTGCCCTACCTGGCAGGCATCTGCAAGACGCGCTGCGAGCTGAAAAAACAGCTCGTTGTTTCGGTCGCGGAGCATGCGCAGTGATTCGCAAGCCCATGGACAACCAGATCCGCGCTGATGTGCTTCAGCGCCTAGAGTCTGACTACGGCCTTCAGCACATGAAAGGCACGCATTACATGCGTAAGGGCACCTGCCCGCAGTGCAATCAGAAACGCTTGTTTTCGCGCTACGATGAGCCCTGGTTCATCCGCTGTGGCCGCGAGCAAAACTGCAGGTACATGGCGCCGACCAAAGAGCTGTACCCGGACCTGTTCGATGACTGGAGCAAGCGTGCGCCAGCCACCCGTGACGAGCCCGCCGCCAGCGCAAAAGCGTACCTGACGTTTGCCCGAGGTTTCCGCGTTGAGCTGCTTGAGGGCTGGTACACCCAGGAAAGCTATTTTGATCGCAACCTGAATATTGGCTCTGCGACGGTGCGCTTTCCTCTGGAGCACGGCGGGTACTGGGAACGCTTGATTGACCAACCGTCGCGGTTCGGTAAGAAGAAGGCCCGCTTCCAGCCCCTCAAGAGCTACAGAGGCTATTGGTGGTGCCCGCCGTGCCTGGATCTGCTTGAAGTGACTGAGCTATGGATCGTCGAAGGCATTTTCGACGCCATTGCGCTCATTCAAAACGGTATCTCTGCGGTTGCAGCGCTGTCTTCAAACGCCTTCCCAGAAGAATCGCTGAAGGCGTTGATCACCGCTCGCGGCGGTAAAACGCCCAAGCTGGTTTGGGCCCTGGACAACGAGCCTGGCGCGCATAAGTACACCTGCACTTGGGTGAAGCGTGCCCGCGAACTCAGTTTCACCTGCGAAGCCGCGCAGATCCCGCAACCGGACGCACGCAAGGTCGATTGGAATGACCTGCATCAGCGCTGGGCGTTTGTAGACGACGAAAACACACGCGCAGAGCGCATCAAGAAAGACCTGAAAGAAGCCCGACACCAGGGCGATCTGCTGATAGCTGACAGTGCCACCGACAAGGCACTACTGATGTATCAGTGGCGCGAGCGCGAGGAGTTTCACTTCTGCTTCGACTCTCGCTTGTACTGGTGGAAATTGGATATAGCGAAATTCAACACCGCCAAGCAGACGCTCGACAAAAGCGACAAACAGGAAGATCAAGTGCTCACCGAAAAGCAGATTCGGGAGAAGGCTTTGCAGATGGCCGGCTGCGCCGTAGAAATCGCTAACTGCTACCCCAAGGCCCTCTATTTCCAGCGCAACGAGATCACCGACGAGTCCTGGTACTTCTTCCGCGTCGACTTCCCTCACGACGGTGGTTCCGTGAAAAACACCTTCACCGGTGGCCAGGTCGCTGCCGCCAGCGAATTCAAAAAGAGACTTCTCGGCATGGCCGCCGGTGCCGTGTTCACCGGCAGTGGCCAGCAACTGGACAAGATCATGAAAGACCAGCTTTTTGGCATCAAAACCGTTCAGACCATCGACTATGTGGGCTACAGCAAGGAGTACCGCTGCTACGTGTTCAACGACGTGGCCATCCGGGAAGGCCAGGTGATCCCCATCAACGAGGAAGAGTTTTTTGAGCTGGGCAAGCTGAAGCTCAAAACGCTGCAAAAGGGTGTGAAGATCGATCTGGAAAAGGATGGCAAAAAATACGATGACCAGTGGCTTGGGCTGCTGTGGCAGTGCTTCGGCGCCCAGGGCATTGTGGCGCTAACCTTCTGGTTTGGCTCTCTGTTTGCCGAACAGATCCGCGGCCGCTACCAGTCTTTTCCGTTCCTTGAAGCCACCGGCGAAGCCGGCGCCGGCAAGACCACTCTGCTCACCTTGCTTTGGAAACTCGCGGGGCGCGACGGTTATGAAGGGTTTGACCCGTCCAAATCCACCAAGGCCGGCCGCAGCCGCTTGATGGGCCAGGTATCCGGTATGCCCATCGTGCTGCTGGAATCAGACCGCAGCGGCGACGACAAGGCCCACGCTAAAACCTTCGAATGGGACGAACTCAAGGATTACTACGGCGGTGGCACCCTGGCCACCAAAGGCGTTAAAACCGCCGGTAACGAAACCTACGAGCCACCGTTTCGCGGCACCATCGCCATTAGCCAAAACGCCCCTGTGGTGGCGTCAGAGGCGATCATGACCCGGATCGTCAAACTGCACTTTGTGCGGCCGAACGTGACGCCTGAGAGCCGTGCGGCGGCCGATAGACTTAATGCGCTGGAAGGTTCGACCCTCAGCAACTTCGTGTTGCAGGCTGTGCGCAAAGAGCTGGAGGTGATGGAGCTGTTCGGCCAGCGGATAGCGGGCTATGAGGCGAAGTTGCGCAACCTGCACGCCCATTGCTTTGCCTGTGACACCCCGTTCAAAGACGAGCACAGCGACTGTAGCCATTGCGGCAACACGCTGCGCGGCTACATCCGCGTGGAGCGGATCAACAAGAACCACGCCCAAATGCTCACGCTGCTGGACTGCCTGTGCCTGGTGGTGCCGCTCACCGATGCACAGATCGAGCACACCCGCTCGCAGATCGTCCGTATGGCCATCGAGCGCCAGGCCTCGCTCAACTCCGACCATCCGGTAGTGGCTGAATTCTGGGAGGTTTATGAGTACCTGGAAGGCCTCGACGCCGACGGCCCGGTGGTCAACCACAGCAAGAAAGACCACATCATCGCCATCAACCTCAATGACTTTGTGAAGTGTGCGGCCGAGCATCGCCAGAAGATCGCCGACGTCAGCGAGCTGCGCGAGCGCTTGAAAGACTCCCGGTCTCGGAAGCTGCTCGACGTCAACAAGGCGACCGACAGCGCGGTACGGGCTTACCAGGCCAGAAACACCAACACTGTTGTCACCAAGCAACCCATCGTGAAGTGCTGGCACTTCCAGGCCTGATACATCACCAGCTTTACCCGTCAGGCGCTGCAACGTCTGACACCACCCAAAGGAGAAGCACCATGCACTCAACTCAACCCACCAGCGACGTCATCAGCCAGATAGCGGAACAGCTCGCAATTGAGGAGCGTGAGCGCCCAGCAATCCGCGCTGCTGGCATAGCTGCGCTACACCGCCTCCTGCCGGTCGCCCAACGTAGCACGGGGCAAAGTCGCATCGTCGGCGGCTTCCTGCTCAGCCTCTACAACGGACGCGCTTTCCCCTTCCCTCTTACCGATCTGCGAGCACTGGACACGGCATTGTTCAACGACTGTATCGCTCTGCTGACGATGGACCGCTGGTCAGAAAAAGAGGTGCATGAATATGTGGAGAACGGCGACCACATCTGGTCGCAACTGAAAAAAGACTGGGCTGCAAGGCAGTACTGACACCGGTTCGACCGGAAAAGAAGTGGTGGCGAAGGGCTGCAACCCCTCGCCACCCACCACCCAAAGGAGAAGCACCATGCAAGTGAATCAACCCAAAGGCGGCATCGCAGAGGCTACCACAACCCCGCTGGCAATCGGCGACACGGTCAGCTTCGTCGCAATGAGCTGCGATGGCCAGGCGTACCGTCTGAGCGCTCGTACAGCCGTCATCATTGGAATCGCTGGCGATGTTGCGACGTTGCGCACCGCCAGTGGCAGCACTATCAGCCTGCCCCTGGATGAGTTGACGCCGGACGTCGAACCCAATGCGCTGACACGTATGCTTATGAGGGGGCAGTAATGAGTTCAAACCCTCGCACCCGCCCGCCTATGGCAGGGTACCGGCTGGATTTACCCAACCGTTGTGATATCTGCGGCAAGCCCCGCGCCACACGTAAGCACAAGGCATGTAGCCGAATCCGCCAGCAGCGCAAGGCGGTGGAGTGGGCTGCATTGATGGCAGAGCGTGAAGCGGCCAAACAGAACAAACGGCGTCGATACGTGTATCCAGGGAGATCATTATGAACACAGCGTTTATCCTGATGGCTCAATATGACGGCCAAGTGATTATCCCGCTGGAGCTGGTCTGTCGGGATTACTTCACACATCTGACGCCGGACATGTTCCAACGTAAGGTCATGGCTGGTCAGATCAAGTTGCCTATCACACGCTTGGAAGGTAGCCAGAAGTCGGCTAAGGGCGTACACATCACCGACTTCGCTGCGTACCTGGACATGCAGCGTGCTGCAGCTGTAAAAGAGCACAACCAGCTCAACGGGATAAAACGCGCCGTTTGAGCCACTTCTCTGACGCGGCGCCCAGTTGGACGGGCGCCCTCAGTATCTTCTCGTGCCATTCCCAGCCCACATAGCGGTCGCCCTTGCCACGCAGATGAGTGTAACGCCTCATGGAATTCCAATCCCGGTGCCCGGAAACACTGGCCACGCGGGGAATATCCCAGTCCATTTCAAACAGGCGGCTAACACCTTCATGTCGAAGGTCGTGAAAGTGCAGGTCAAAGATTTCCAGAAACTTGCAGGCCTTCGTCCAGGACGTAGAAATTGACTCGGGGCTATACGGGAAAATATCGTCGCCGGCCTTTGGCATTGTTTGGAGGATCTGCCATGCCTCGTCTGGCAGGTAGCACCAAACGTTGTTGCCGATCTTCTGCCCGGGGTTCTTCATGTCCCGAACCAAGACTCGCTGGCCAGCCTCATCCACATCCGCCCATCGAATGCGGGTGATCTCATCGAGGCGGCGGGTTGAGAACAGAGCGAAGCCCACGACCTTCAGCATATTGATAGCGGTCGGGCGCCTCGCTTGCATAGCCTGATAGTGGGTCAGCAGTTTCCCCAGCTCCTCCAACGTAGGTCGGCGGTCACGCTCACGGCTTTTTAGGTTGTAGCCGAGTTTGCGTAGCACTCGTCGGGCGCCGCTCATCGCGAGTGGATCGACCTGGTAACCCCATGCGTCTTTGGCAATGGCCAGCACAGCGCCGAGGTGCGCCAGGTCGTTGCCGGCGGTCTGGGGTTGAACCCCGCCGCCCTCCTTGCTCATCCGCCAAAGGGCGAAGTCGACCAGGCGTTGAGTATTGATGGCTGTATCGTTCAGTTCGCCGATGTCCATCTTGCCGATGGCTTCGAGCGTGGCCCTCTTGGTTTTGCCCAACGGGCGGGCCTTCTCCACTTCCGACAGATACTGCTCAATCATTTCTTTGACGGTGACGTCCTTACGGTTCGCCCGCTCGATCGCACCCGGCTCATCCAGCTCAGACTCGCGCTTACGCACCCAGGCCTGGGCGGCCTGTTTTCGGGCGAAGGTCTGGCTCTCTTGGTAAACTTGCACTCCATCGCGCTTGATGCGGATCTGAGCCGTGTAGCTCACCGTTCCATCTGCGAGTTTTCTTGCCCTGATAGTCGCCATGTCGAAAGTGGTACGCGTCAGTTTTGAAGTGGTACATCGTACCACCGAGCCTTAAAAAACGCCTGAAAACGCCCAAAATACCGCCCAGAACACACTGAAGAAAATGCTAGATAAACAGACCTTTAGCCCATCAAAATCAAGCCCTGCGCTGTCCCGCCGCTTTAGCGTCGCACCCATGATGGATTGGACAGACCATCACTGCCGGTATTTCCTCCGGCAGCTGTCACGGCACGCGTTGCTCTACACCGAAATGGTCACTACAGGGGCTTTGCTTAATGGCGACGCTTCGCGTTTTCTTCAGCACAACGCGGCGGAGTACCCCTTGGCCCTGCAGTTGGGCGGTAGCGTACCGGCGGACTTGGCGGCCTGCGCGCGGCTGGCCCAAAAGGCGGGCTATGATGAGGTGAACCTGAACGTTGGCTGCCCCAGTGACCGGGTGCAGAACAACATGATCGGTGCATGCCTGATGGGCCACCCCGCCCTGGTGGCTTCTTGCATCAAAGCCATGCAGGACGCCGTGGACCTTCCGGTGACGATCAAACACCGCATCGGGATCGATGGGCGCGATAGCTATGAGCAGTTGTGTGACTTCGTGGGGCAAGTCGCTGATACCGGCTGCCGCAGCTTTACCGTGCATGCGCGTATCGCCATCCTCCAGGGGCTGTCACCTAAGGAAAACCGTGATATACCGCCGCTGCGCTATGACGTGGTCGCCAAGCTGAAGGCGGATTTCCCTGAGCTGGAAATCGTGCTCAATGGGGGCATCAAAACCCTTGAAGCCTGCAACGCCCACCTGCTTACATTTGACGGCGTGATGTTGGGCCGCGAGGCGTATCATAATCCTTACCTACTGGCGGCCGTCGACCAAACGCTGTTTGGCAGTAGCGCGCCGGTCATCACCCGCGGCCAAGCGCTTGCGCGCATGCGCCCCTATATTGCCGCGCACGTGGCTAGCGGGGGCGCGATGCACCATGTCACCCGTCATATGCTGGGGCTGGCGCAGGGGTTTCCAGGTGCCCGGCGCTTCCGTCAGCTGCTGTCGGTGGACATACACAAAGCTAATGATCCACTGGCACTGCTGGACCAAGCCGGGGCATTGCTCGACGGTCGATAGGCCCTCGGCGCCGCGCTGGAACCTGGCACGCTCTGATGCACTCGAAGGTCGTATTCATATGGCGGCAGGCCCTGTTGAGGGGCCGGCGCTGCTGGGGTAATGTCGTCAAACCGCAACGGACAGAGAACGCTCATGACTTCCAAGCTGGAACAACTGAAACAATTCACCACCATCGTGGCTGATACCGGCGACCTGGACGCCATCAAGCGCCTTCAGCCTCAGGATGCGACCACTAACCCTTCCCTACTGCTCAAGGCCGCTGGCCTGCCTGGTTATGCCGAAGTACTGAAAAGCACCATCAGCGCCTCCAATGGCGACGTAGGCGTAGCAGCCGACGCCTTATCGGTTGCCGTCGGTGGTGAAATCCTCAAGGCCATCGATGGTCGCATCTCTACTGAAGTAGACGCGCGCCTGTCCTTCGACACGCCTGCCATGCTCAACAAGGCTCGCCACCTGATCGAACTCTACGATAAAGCGGGCGTAAGCAAAGACCGCGTACTGATCAAACTGGCCTCTACCTGGGAGGGCATTCGCGCCGCTGAACAGTTGGAGAAGGAAGGCATCCAGTGCAACCTTACCCTGCTGTTCTCCTTTGCCCAGGCCGCTGCCTGTGCCGATGCTGGCGTGTTCCTGATCTCGCCTTTCGTAGGTCGCATCTACGACTGGTACAAAAAGGCCAACAACACCGACTACACGGGGGCTGAAGACCCAGGCGTGCAGTCAGTTACCCGCATCTACAACTACTACAAAGCCAATGGCTACAATACGGTAGTGATGGGCGCCAGCTTCCGTAACACCAACCAGATCGAGCAACTGGCCGGGTGCGACCGCCTGACCATCAGCCCTGACCTGCTAGACAAGCTGCGCGAAGACCAAGGCACCCTTGAGCGCAAGTTGACCCCAGGCACTGGCGGTGAAGCACGGCTGGCCTTGGACGAAGCCAAGTTCCGCTGGTTGTCCAATGAAGACGCCATGGCCACCGAAAAGCTGGCCGAAGGGATTCGGCAGTTCGCCCGAGATCAAGAGAAGCTGGAAAAGATCATTCGCGAATACAAGGCCTGATCACCGCATCACACGCTAGCCCTCAGCCACGCGCTTGTGGGCTAGCGCTACCGCCAGAAGGTATCAACTGCGTTCTAGCGCCGTGACCAGATCGTGAAAAGCTTCACGGTTGGAATCGTTGAGGCCCATGAGAATCTTGTGGGCTTCCAGCACCTTGGTGCGCACGACCTCTTCGGACTGGTCCTGTGAGGGCAAGTCAGTCAGGCATTCAGGGCATGGGATAGGCCGGTCGACGATATTGAATACCTGATCAAACCCCATCGAGGCCAACAGCCGCGTGATGTCTTCGTGAGTAGTGACTACCGTGGGCAATAGACCTACCTTTTGCCGCGAAAGGATCGATAGCTTGGCCAACAGGCCCAATGTAGTGCTGTCGATGCTGCGGGTTTCGGTCAGGTCGATAACGATGGCCGAGAAATCCAAGGCGGTGAAAATCCGCTCAATGGTTGCATCCAGGGCAGAACAAAGCGTCAGGCGCACTTCCCCAACGAACTTGAGGACGAACGTCCCGCTTTGCTCGGCGAACTGAATTCTACCGGTACTCATTCAAAATTCCTGCTTAGCACCAACATGGCGATGTCGTCCGGCATCTCTCCAAGGGTGGCCAATCCGAACTTCTGACGTAAGCCATCCAGGCTACCGCCCGCGGCCTTGACGATTTCCGGCAAGGCGGCTTCTTTGTGTTTGAGCGTTTCCCCGGGTAAAAGGTCCAAAATGCCATCAGAGAACAGAGACAGGCTGAAACGCTCTGGCAGCACCATCTCGTGGTTGGTATAGGTGGCTTCATTGAACAAGCCTACGGGTAAACCACGCCCCTCTAGATAATGCACCTTGTTGCTGGCAAATAACACTGGCAAGGGTAAATGCCCGCCGATGCTATAGGTCAGTACGCCTGTTTCTTCATCGATCACACCGCCTACCATGGTCACATGCTTGCCCAGCTTGCAGTTGATCAGGCCGCGGTTGATATGAGAAAGCACATCCGATGGGCGAAACTCTGGCATCAATCCATTGCGCCTGGATTCGAACATCAGGCGCGTGGTCATGAATTTCAAGAGCACGGTAACGAATGCCGACGAAGCGCCATGACCAGACACATCCGCCAGGTAGAACGCCAGCCGCCGATCATCCACTCGAAAACAGTCTACAAAGTCCCCCGAAAGATACAGCGACGGGATGATCTGGTGCTCGAAACGAAAGCCCCCACTGGTCCAAGGGCTGACCGGAAGCATGTTCATCTGCACCTGGCGGCCAGCGTTTTGATCTTCCTGCAACAAGTGCAGGCTCGCTTCCAGTTCCTGGTTAGCGGTTTCGAGCTTCTCACGGTAGCGCTGGTTCTCACGCATCAACCGCGCGCGATCCAAGGCCCGATGCACGGAATGCTCCAGCACCGCCAGGTCCTCGAGCGGTTTGATCAGGTAATCCGCCGCGCCCAGGCGCAAGGCTTCGACGGCGTCGCTCATCACGCCGGCGCCTGATACTACGATCACCGGCACACTGGTACCGCGTTCGCTGAGTTGGCGGATGATGTCCAGGCCGCCGACATGGGGCATACGCAGGTCGCAAATGACGAGGTCAGGCTGGGCTTGCTCGAAGATACGCAGCCCATGCTCGCCATTGCTGGCCTGAAGGACGTAGAAGCCACTATCTTCCAGGTAGGCCGCCAGGCTGGCGCGCACTACATCGTCATCGTCGATTATGAGCAGCGTTGCACTGGAGTTTTGCATTTGGGCAAACGGCGCCAGGATTGGGTTGGCATCAGGGAGGCTCGGCCGGAGCAGAACAGCATCGCTGGTTTCTTTTCTGGCCACTCCTGTACTGTGTAGATCAATCGACCCAACACGGCAATAATGGAGGTGCCCTGTAAGGCGCAGACGGTACTCCCATCCGCCAGGGGTTTCAAGCGGGCACCGATGGTCGCAAGGGCCCTTTACACCTTAATTGACACGGCGTTATAAATCCGTGAAAGCTTTTTGCACCCATCAAAGGAAGAAACCATGGGCCAGCTGGACCAGCAGTACAGCGAAAAACGGGATTTCATTCGCATGACAGTGGACGCGGAGGTAACAGCGACCTGTAATGGCGAACGAATTCAGGCCATTTGTCACGATTTATCAGGTAATGGCATCGGGCTAAAAGTCAATTGCACATGGAATATGGAAGACGAGGTCATGGTACACCTGCCCTCCCACTCCAAGGAGCTCGATGACTACAACGCACTGACCAAGATAGTCCGTGTGGAGCAGCTCGCAGATGGCTCGCGCCTGCTCGGGCTGAGTGTAATCAGGCAGCAGTAACGCGGTACGGGGTGGGTGCCCTACGGCCCCCACCCTTCTTCAGCCTACTCAGGTATCGTGCCTGGCTAGCGCACTCAGAAGTCGTCTTCCACTTCTCCATCCTTGACCTTGAATTCCCGGTTTTGCAGGTAGGCATTGCGCAGGAATACGTACTTGTCGCCGTTGATCAGTTTCTCAGCCGACAGCAGGCTGGCGCGAGTATCGATGATGTCCGTGGCGAGGATAGTGTTGCGAGTAGGCACATGGTCCAGATAGCGGTACGGGCGGGTATAGGTGTCTGGATATTTACCCAAGGCATCACGTACGGTGCTTGGGCCGAAGAACGGCAGCATCACATAAGGGCCGCTGCCAACGCCCCAGTACCCCAGGGTTTGCCCAAAGTCTTCATCGCTGCGCTGCAGGCCCATGCGCGAACCCACATCGAAGAAACCGAGCAGGCCGAAGGTGGTATTGAAGATCAGCCTGGCGGTATCTGTACCCGCGGCCGCGGGCTTGGCCTGCAGCACATTATTTACCAGGTTTGTGACGTCGCCCACATTCCTGAACATATTGTGGATGCCGTCTTCCAGAAACTGTGGAGTGACTGCCTCATAACCTTTGGCCAGTGGCTTGAAGGTGTAGGTATCGAGGGTGTCATTGAAGCGGAAAATAGCCCGGTTCACACCTTCCCAAGGGTCTTCTTCCGCAGCCTGGGCAAATATCGGAGCCAATACCAGGCCCGCCGCAAGGCAAGTCCCGGCAAAACGAGTAAACAGGGCTGTACCCTTGCAACGCATAGTTAAATCCTCATGGGTTAGGGCAAGCCATGGAATGCCTGCCCGCATCGAAGGCTGCCAGTATAAAGCCTAACGGCGCCCTTGCGCAGGCAAGGCAGGGGCATCCTTCTGGCCGTGACCTAAGCTTGTGACACGCCTCGGGATTTTTTACCAGCCCAAAGCGGTCAATGCCTATGCTCACCCACTAGGAGACTGTTATGCCAGCCCGCGAACTGCAAGCTCAACTCGATGCCCTGCGCGAAGAATATGATCGCAACCCACCGGCCACGGTTGAAGAAAAAGCTGATCTGGAAGCGTTGATGCAACAGCTTCAAGCGCGCCTGGAACTCGAAAACGCCCATGCCACTCAGAGCGACAGCCTGGTCGATGGCGTAAACCTTGCCGCTGAACGCTTCGAGGTCAGCCACCCAGGCTTGGCAGGCGCCCTGCGCAATATCATGCAAACCCTGGGCAGCATTGGTATCTAACTGGAGGGGGCTGTAGGAGCGAGCAAAAGCTCGCGAACAGCTTTACTCGATTACTGCCTAACTAACCGAGCGTTATCGAACGCTTGCTCATGGGTGCTACGGTAAGGGTTGATGTCCAACCCGCCACGGCGTACATAACGGGCGAACACCGTCAGCCGCTCGGGCTTAAGCAAGCGCTGCAGGTCAACGAACACCCGCTCTACGCACTGCTCGTGGAAGTCCGAGTGTTCACGAAAGCTTACCAGGTAGTCTAAAAAGCTTTTATGGTCCAGCGCCGCGCCCGTATAGGTTACCGCAAGGCTCCCCCAATCCGGCTGCCCCGTTACCGGGCAGTTGGAGCGCAACAAATGACTGTGCAGGCTCTCCTCTACCCGGCGTTCGGCATCGCAGCGCAGCAAGGCAGGCCGAGGATGGCTATAGTCGGTAGGGGTAATGTCCAGGTCATCCACACATACCCCTGGCAAGGCTGCCACACCCTGCGCCTCGACCTCAGCCAGGCGCAACAGGCGCACACCCACTGGTTTACCCGCCGCCGCGCTTAGGTCCTTGACCAAGCAAGCCTGCACGGCCTCAAAGCCGTCAAACGTCGTTTGATTCAGGGAATTCAGGTAAAGCTTGAAGGACTTGGACTCAATGATATTCGCAGAGTCCGCCGGTATCGAAAACTCCCCGATGGCCACCACGGGCTTGCCTGACGGCAACAGCCACGACAGCTCATAGCAGTTCCAGTAGTCCACGCCCTTGTACGGCAGGGTGTCGGCGGTAAGGCCAAGCTCAGCCCATTTGGCCAGCCGCGGAATAGGAAACAGCAGGCTGGGGGTGTAAGTGGCCACATATTGGCTGGCTTTGCCCAGGGGGGAATGTTCAGCGGCAGGATGCATGGCGACGACCTGAAAGCGGTAAATAGGCGGCTATTCTACCCCATCAGGCTTCAATCGCTTGCCAATGACGTATTTCAATAGGGCCCATGTCGCCCTTTGGCTTGCTGCCTTGCAGACTGTGAACGATGCTTGCAAGGCACCCTATCCCTATCCACAGAGGCCAGCCCATGAAGACAGTAGCGCAGTTGATCAAGCTCAAGGCGCATATCGAGGTGTACACCATTGGCCCTGAGCAGATGGTGCTCGACGCACTGAAATTGATGGCAGAGAAGAACGTGGGCGCCCTGCCAGTGGTGGAAGATGGCAAGGTGGTTGGCGTGGTGAGTGAGCGCGACTACGCCCGCAAGGTGGTACTGGCGGGGCGCTCCTCGGTGGGTACGCCGGTACGGGCCATTATGAGTGCACCGGTGATCACGGTAGGGCCAGGGGAAAATATCGACCACTGCATGAACACTATGACCGACGGCCACTTGCGCCACCTGCCCGTGGTAGAGAACGGCGCCTTGGTAGGCCTGCTCTCCATCGGTGACTTGGTCAAGGAAGCCATCGCCGAGCAGGCCAGTCTGATCAACCAATTGGAGCAGTACATCCGCGGGGAGTGAGAGCTTTACGCCCCCCGCCGTTGACGGTCACTCGTAGCGCAGCGCGTATGCTGGCTCGATCTGCGACGCGCGCCAGGCGGGGTACAGGGTAGCCAAGAAACTCAGCACCAAGCCCGCCCCACTGACCAACGCCACGTCGGGCCATTGAAGCTGGGACGGCAGGTTGCTGATGAAGTACACGTCCGATGTGAAGATATGCTGGCCGGTTACGCGCTCCAGCCAACCTACCAACGTGCTCACGTTCAAGGCCACCACAATACCGAGCACGCTCCCCACCAAGGTACCGATCACGCCAATGATGCTGCCTTGCACCATAAAAGTGGCCATCACCTGCCGAGGGGTAGCGCCAATGGTGCGCAAGATAGCGATATCCGCGCCCTTCTCGTTCACCACCATCACCAGCGTAGCGATAATGTTGAACGCCGCCACGGCCACGATCATCAGTAACAGCAGGCCGATCATGGTCTTTTCCATTTTCATTGCGCTGAACAGGCTGCCCTGGGTATGGGTCCAGTCGTCGGGGTGATAACCCTTGCCCAACTGCTGCGTGATGCGCTGGGCAACCTCAGGGGCGCTCCAAAGGTCTTTTACCTTCAGGCGCACACTTTGCACCTGGCCGGGTTGCCATTTGTTGATCTCTGCCGCGTCGGCCATGTGAATCAAGGCAAGTGAGCCGTCTATCTCAGCCCCCACGCGGAAAATCCCTACTACGTTCAAACGTTGCATGCGCGGCGTGATGCCGCCGGGCGCAGTGCTTTTTTCCGGCACGATCAGCGTCAGCTTGTCACCCACGCTCAAGCGAAAGCGCCGTGCGGTGATATCGCCAATAACCACGCCAAACTCACCTGGCACCAATTGCTGCAAGTTGCCCTGGGTGATATGGCTGGCGACGATGGACACCTTCGCCTCCTGGGCCGGGTCCACGCCGCTGAGCTGAATGGGCTGCATGGCACCTTTGTACGACAGCATGCCGTCCAGCTCGGTGAAGGGCGCGGCGGCCAGCACTTCAGGGTTGCGCAAGGCCGCCTCGGCTACCGGCCTCCAGTCATCAAGGGGCGTGTCCCCTACTACCGTTGCGTGAGGCACCATGCCGAGAATGCGCGAGCTCATTTCCCGTTGGAAACCGTTCATCACCGACAACACCACGATCATCGCCAGCACGCCAAGCGCCAACCCGATCATGGAAGTCATGGAAATAAACGAAATAAAATGATTGCGGCGCTTGGCCCGGGTATAGCGAGCACCGATAAAAAGGGGCAAGGGTCTGAACATGCGCTGCACCAGATAAAAAGCAGGAGGCGCCAAGCGCCTCGAAGGGTTAGAGAGGCACCAGACGGCCTTCGTCCAACTTGAGCACCCGGTCCATCTGCCGAGCCAGTACCGGGTCGTGGGTCACTACCAAAAACGCGGTACGCAGCGAGCGGCTAAGCTCGAGCATCAAATCCTGAATGCCCTGAGCGGTATGCTGATCCAGGTTACCGGTAGGCTCGTCCAGCATCACCAGGCCAGGGCGGTTGACCAATGCGCGGGCAATGGCCACGCGCTGCCTTTCGCCACCGGAAAGCTCGGCGGGCTTGTGCGCCAGGCGATGGCCCAAGCCTACCCGCTCCAATAACTGAGTGGCGCGCTGACGGGCCTCGGGAATCGGCGTGCGCCCGATGAGCAAGGGCATGCACACGTTTTCCAAGGCGGTGAACTCGGCCAGCAAGTGGTGGAACTGATATACGAAGCCCAGGGCACGGTTGCGCAGCAAGCCACGATCACGCTCGTTCAAGGCGGAGAGCTGCTCCCCGGCGAGCCACACGCTGCCTTCGCTGGGGGTATCCAGGCCACCGAGCAGGTTAAGCAAGGTGCTTTTGCCGGAGCCGGATGTGCCGACGATGGCTACTCGCTCACCGGCATGCAGTTCCAGCTCCAGGTTGGATAACACCACCACCGATTCAGGCCCTTCCTCATAGGCCTTGCCCAGGTTGCGGCAACTCAGTACGGCTTGTTCACTCATGGGCAACTCACTCATAACGTAACGCCTCCGCGGGCTGGGTGCGTGCCGCGCGCCAGGCCGGGTACAACGTGGCAAGGAAACTCAGGGCCAACGCCGCGCCGCACACCAGCAGCACATCTTGGGCCATCAGCTGCGACGGGATATAGTCGATAAAGTAGACATCCGGGTTGAGGAATTTATGCCCGATCAAGCTTTCCAGCCCGGCAATGGCCCGGCTTACGTTCAAAGCGCCCAACATGCCCAGGGCACCGCCGACGAGGGTTCCGATGACCCCGATGATGGTCCCCTGCACCATGAATACGCCCATCACCTGCCGAGGCGTCATGCCCAGGGTGCGCAATATGGCGATATCCCCGCGCTTGTCGTTCACCACCATCACCAGGGTTGAAATGATATTGAACGCCGCCACGGCCACGATCAGCAGCAACAGCAGGCCGATCATGTTCTTCTCCATGCGAATGGCCTGGTAGAGATTACCGTGGGTGCGGGTCCAGTCGCGGGTGTAGTACTCGCTGCCCAACTGCTGCGCCAACTGATACGCGCCCCGTGGCGCCTGGAAGAGGTCGTCGAACTTCAGCCGCACGCCTTGGATCTGCCCCGGCTTCCAGCGGTGCAGTTTGCCCAGGTCGCTCAGGTTGGCGAGGCCCAGATAGCCATCGATTTCACCCGCGCCCACATGGAAGATACCGGTCACGGTAAAGCGCTTCATGCGCGGGAACATGCCGGCCGGGGTGACAGTGACCTCCGGGGCCACGAACGTTACTTTGTCGCCCACCTTCACCCCAAGTTTGGCGGCGGCCTTGTCGCCGAGCATCACGCCAAAACCACCGGCAGCCAGGTCGGCCAACCGGCCCTCGCGAACAAAGGCGTCGATGATCGAAACCTTAGCTTCCTGGGCAGGGTCGATACCGTTGAGCAAAACCTTCTGCACCTGGCCGTCATGGGTTAGCAACCCTTGCAACTGGGTAAAGGGCGCCACGGCGGCAACACCTGGATACTGCCCGGCCCTGGCCGCGAGTGCTTGCCAATCATCAATAGGTTGGCCGGCTTCAAGGGTGGCGTGAGGCACCATGCCCAAAACCCGATCACGCATCTCGCGGTCGAAGCCGTTCATCACGGACAACACCACGATCATCACGATCACGCCTAGGGCAAGCCCAGTCATGGACGTTAGTGAAATGAAAGAAACAAAATGATTCCGACGCCTGGCGCGGGTATAGCGCGCGCCAACGAAGGCAAAAAGAGGTCTGAACATGTAAGTGCTTGTTCGGAGTGAAAGGAACATCCGTGTGGCTACGCCGCCGCGGCGGCCGTACACTCGGACCATAACCGCCAACTTGGGTTCGCCATGCCAACACCAGATGAAGCAGAGCGCCGCGAATACTACCGTATCGAAGATCGCATCGCACTTGAAATCACCCCCCTGAGCGACTCGCCAGAATCGACGCCAGACGGCTCTCCCCTGTTTACCCTGCTTAGCGAACTGCATTTGAGCGAGTTCGAATCCCAGCACCTGCTGCGGCAGTTGGGGGATTCCAATCGCGCGATGAGTGGTTTCTTGAAGGCTCAGAATAAGCGCATTGACCTGCTTAGCCAGGTGCTGGCGCAAATGCTGATGGGCACTCTGGGTGAACCACGGCCTGTGGTGATTTCCGAAGCGGGGCTGGATTTCCATGACCCGGTTCCAGCGGCACCCGGTACACGTTTGAGCCTGAAAATGGCCTTTATGCCCCAGGCCCTTGGCATGATGCTTAAGGCGCGGGTTGTGCACTGCAACGCCTCGGCCGATGGCAGCTATTCCATTGGCGTGGAGTTCGAAGGCACCACCGACGCCCAACGCCAGCTAATGGCGCGCTATGTATTGCAGAAACAGGCGATGGAACGTCGCCAGGCCCTAGACCAAGCCTTGGACGCTGTCTAACACACAGAAGGAACCTGAAGTGACCTTGATCTACGGCCATCGCGGCGCGAAAGGCGAAGCTCCCGAAAACACCCTGGCCAGTTTCCAGAAATGTCTGGAGCACGGCGTAAAGCGCTGTGAGCTGGACCTGCACCTTTCCAAGGACGGGGCCTTGATGGTCATTCATGACCCTACCCTCAAGCGCACCACGGACCGGCGCGGCAAGGTGGCCGATTACACGGCAGCTGAACTGCAAGCCACAGACGCACGCAAGGGCACGCCAGGGTGCCTCAAGCCCTGCCCCATTCCGCGCCTGGAAACCCTGTTCGAACAGTGCGCTTTCGAGCATTGGCAGTTAGAGGTGAAAAGCGCTTCGCGCACCCGCGCGGCCACCATGGTACTCACCATTCGGGAACTGGCTCAGCGGTACGGGCTGCTGGACAAGATCACCATCACTTCAAGCTCGCGAGAAGTGTTGCGAGCGGCGGTGGATTGGGTGCCGGATGTCTCTCGAGGCCTGGTGGCGGAATATGCCTGGCTAGACCCACTGAAAATCGCCGAGAGCTACGCCTGCCAATACTTGGCGCTGAACTGGACACTATGCACCCCCGAGCGCCTGCTAAAAGCTCAGCGCCAGGGGTTGCATGTGTCGGTATGGACCGTGAACGAGCCCGCGCTGATGCGCAGGCTCGCGGATTTTGGCGCGGACAGCCTGATCACAGACTTTCCCGGTTTGGCCAGCGCCACCCTCGGGACTCGCTGAAGGCCTGCGCCCCGGCCGGCTCGGGCCGCCGGCCGGAGCCGCTTAAAAAAGCCGGTTCAGGCCGTCATAGGCCGCTACCCGATAGGCTTCTGCCATGGTGGGGTAGTTGAAGGTGGTGTTCACGAAGTACTTCAGGGTATTGAGTTCACCCGGCTGGCTCATGATGGCCTGGCCGATGTGCACGATTTCCGAAGCCTGGTCGCCGAAGCAGTGAACCCCAAGTACTTGCAACGTTTCGCGGTGGAACAGGATCTTCAGCATGCCCACCGGCTCGTTAGAAATCTGCGCCCGCGCCATGCCCTTGAAGAACGCCTTGCCCACTTCATACGGGATTTTTTCCTGGGTCAGCTCTTGCTCGGTGCGGCCGATGGAGCTGATTTCCGGAATGGTATAGATGCCAGTCGGCACGTCGTTGACGAAGCGCCAGCTGCCATTGTCGACGATGGTACCGGCGGCGGACCGCCCCTGGTCATAGGCAGCGCTGGCCAGGCTTGGCCAACCGATCACGTCACCGGCGCCATAAATGGTGGGCACGCTGGTGCGATAGCTTTCGTCCACTTCGATCTGGCCACGGCTGTTAACCTTGATACCGATGTTTTCCAGGCCCAATTGGTCGGTATTGCCGGTACGACCGTTACACCACAGCAAGGCGTCGGCCTTGATCTTCTTGCCGGATTTGAGGTGCAGCACCACACCGTTTTCCAGCCCCTCCACCCGCTCGTATTCTTCCTGGTGGCGCACCATCACGTTGTTGTTGCTGAAGTGGTAGCTCAGGCCTTGGGAAATTTCCGAGTCCAGGAAGCTTAGCAACTGCTGGCGGTTGTCCACCAGCTCGACCAGTACGCCAAGGCCACTGAAGATCGAGGCGTACTCGCAGCCGATCACACCCGCGCCGTAGATGATCAGCTTGCGCGGGGTATGGGTCAGGCTAAGGATGGTGTCACTGTCATAAATGCGCGAGTGGGTGAAATCGATGTCTGCTGGGCGATAGGGACGGGAGCCGGTGGCAATGATCACCTGCTTGGCGATCAGCTTTTCCTGAGCGCCGTTGACGGAGATGACCTGGATGGTTTGCTCGTCGGAAAAGCTGCCGCTGCCGAAGAACACGTCCACGCGGTTACGCGCGTAATAGCTGGTGCGTGATGCCACTTGCTTGGCAATCACCCGTTCGGCGCTCTTGAGCACATCGGGGAAAGAGAACCAGCGAGGCTCGCCGATGATGCGAAACATCTCGTTGGTGTTGAACTGAATGATCTGCTTGACCGAATGACGCAGCGCCTTGGAAGGAATGGTCCCTAAATGGGTGCAGTTACCGCCCACCTGCCGGCGGTTGTCGACCATGGCCACCTTGCGCCCTCCCTTGGCGGCGTTCATGGCCGCCCCCTCACCTGCTGGACCGGACCCCAGCACCACTACGTCGTAGTTGTAGACAGCCATGCGTACTCCTTCAGAACAGGCCGCGGCGCCCATTGGCTGCCTACGGCTCGAAATGCCCGGGCCGGCATCAATTCATGTGCAATCCAGCCAAGCCTGCAAGCGGCGAACATTAACTGTTAGCTGGCTAATTGGCTATCTCAGTGTCGAGACAATTGTAGTTACACGCCCGGTAATAATCCGCTGTGCAGGCGTTCTTTGAAAGCAAAACCTAGTCACGTTTGGCCGCTACGAACTGATTTCATTTGCTCAGGTCCACTGCTAACACATATGGTTACAAATTCGCCCACCGCCATGCGAGCCGAGCGCAACATGAGCGTCAAGGCGTCTATTACGGGGACTCCCTCCATTCCAATCGATAATCGGGTACCTTCATGGCCTCATCACCAGGCAAAGGCAAAGCGATTTTTCGCGTTGTCAGCGGCAACTTCCTTGAGATGTTCGATTTTATGGTCTACGGCTTTTACGCCACGGCCATTGCCGCCACGTTCTTCCCCACCGATAGCGCCTTCGCATCGCTGATGCTGTCGCTGGCCACCTTTGGCGCGGGCTTCCTGATGCGCCCATTGGGCGCCATTGTATTAGGCGCCTATATCGACCGTCATGGTCGACGCCAGGGGTTGATTGTGACCCTGGGCATGATGGCCATGGGCACGCTGCTTATCGCTCTGGTGCCGGGCTATGCCAGCATCGGAGTGGCCGCGCCCATCCTGGTGCTGCTGGGCCGGCTTCTACAAGGCTTCTCGGCAGGGGTTGAGTTGGGTGGCGTGTCGGTGTACCTGGCGGAAATCGCAACGCCTGGGCGCAAAGGGTTTTTCGTTAGCTGGCAGTCCGCGAGCCAGCAGGTTGCGGTGATCTTCGCCGGGCTATTGGGCGTTATCCTGCATCATTTCCTCTCGCCGCAGGAAATGAGCGAATGGGGCTGGCGCGTGCCCTTCCTGATTGGCTGCCTGATCGTGCCGGTGATCTTCTTCATACGCCGCTCGCTGGAAGAAACCCCTGAATTCCAGGCCCGTATCCATCGCCCGACGCTGCGCGAAGTGCTCAGATCTATCGGCCAAAATTTCGGCCTGATCATCGCTGGCATGGCCATGGTGGTGATGACCACGGTGTCTTTCTACCTGATCACTGCCTACACCCCGACCTTCGGCAAGGCTGAACTGCATTTATCTGAATTTGATGCCTTGCTGGTGACCCTGTGCATTGGCCTGTCGAACTTCATTTGGCTGCCGGTGATGGGCGCGGTGTCAGACCGTATCGGGCGCAAGCCCTTGCTGGTGTCCACCACGGTATTGGCGATCATTACCGCCTACCCTTTGCTGGCATGGCTGGTGGGCTCGCCAAGCTTTACTCACCTGCTGATGGTGGGCCTCTGGCTATCCTTCCTCTATGGCTCGTACAACGGTGCCATGGTAGTGGCCCTGACCGAGATCATGCCCAAGGAAGTGCGTACTACAGGTTTCTCGCTAGCCTATAGCCTGGCCACCGCCACCTTCGGCGGCTTCACCCCCGCAGCCTGCACCTGGCTGATCCACGCCCTGGGCAACCAGGCAGCGCCTGGACTGTGGCTGAGTGGCGCGGCGGTGATGGGCTTGATCGCGACCCTGGTGCTGTTTCGCACCAACCCGCATTTGCGCACGGCCCACGCAGCGTAAAAAGTAGCAGCCTGGCTTGCCAGCGATCCCGTGATGCTACTGTTCGCCAGCTTCGCTTGCTCCTACAAAAAGGCCCCTTCTACGGTAAGGGGCGCAATAACAAAAAGCCCCGGGCCTTTACAGGCATCGGGGCTTTTGTACAGCGGGCTAACGCTTACTTGGGAAAGGCAGGCGGGTTGACCCCGGCCATGTCTTCCATCACGCGGATCACCTGGCAGCTGTAGCCGAACTCGTTGTCGTACCACACGTACAGCACAACACGGTTGTCGTTGCAGATGGTGGCTTCGGCGTCGACCACCCCGGCGTAGCGGGAGCCGACGAAGTCCGTCGATACCACTTCGGTGGAGCTGACAAAGTCGATCTGCCGAGAAAGGTCCGAATGCAGCGCCACATGGCGCAAGTATTCGTTCATCTCTTCACGGTTGCTTGGCTTGTCCAGGTTCAGGTTCAGGATGGCCATGGACACGTTCGGCGTAGGCACACGGATGGCGTTGCCAGTGAGCTTGCCGGCCAACTCTGGCAAGGCCTTGGCAGCGGCGGTGGCGGCGCCGGTTTCGGTGATCACCATGTTCAACGCCGCGCTACGACCGCGGCGCTCGCCCTTGTGGAAGTTGTCGATCAGGTTCTGGTCGTTGGTGTACGAGTGAACGGTTTCGACGTGGCCGTTGGCAATGCCGAATTTGTCGTTGATGGCCTTGAGCACCGGCACGATGGCGTTAGTGGTACAGGAAGCGGCCGACACGATCTTGTCTTCAGCGGTGATCGTCTGGTGGTTGATACCGTGAACGATGTTCTTCAGCTTGCCCTTGCCCGGGGCGGTCAGGATGACCCGGTCGATGCCAGGACACGCCAGGTGCTGGCCCAGGCCCTCGGCGTCACGCCATACGCCCGTGTTGTCCACCAGCAGGGCGTGCTGGATGCCGTACTGGGTGTAGTCCACCTCGTTGGGCGCCTTGGCGTAGATCACCTGAACCAGGTTACCGTTGATGTTCAGGGTATTGTGCTCTTCGTCCACCATGATGGTGCCGTCGAAGGAGCCATGAACCGAGTCGCGGCGCAGCAGGCTGGCCCGCTTGGTAAGGTCATCGTTGGAGCCCTTGCGCACCACGATGGCACGCAGGCGCAGGCCATCGCCACCGCCGGTTTTCTCGACCATGATGCGCGCCAGCAGGCGGCCGATGCGGCCAAAGCCGTATAGCACCACGTCCTGGCCCTTGCGGTGGCCCGCGTCGGTCGCCTGTTTGCCCACTACATCGGCCAGCTCGTCACGCACGAAGGCTTCGGGGCTGCGGCCGTTGGCTTCGGCCTTGAATTTGACCGCCAGCTTGCCCAGATCCACGGAAGCGGCGCCCAATGCGAGCTGGCTCATGGCCTGAAGCAGGGGGAACGTTTCGTGAACCGACAGCTCGCTCGAATCGACCTGACGGTGACGAGCGAAGCGGTGGGCCTTGAGCAGCGCGATCACGGAACGGTTGATCAGGCTGCGGCCATAGATCGAGGTCACCACGTTATTGTTGCGGTAAAGCTGACCAATCAACGGGATCATCGCTTCGGCGAGCGCTTCACGGTCGATCCATTCACCAAGACACTGGTCGGGCTTCTGATTCACGGTAACCTTCCACATGTAGGGGGACAAAAAAGGGGCTACATTATGGCTTCGACCGTTGCGTTCATGCAATCAGCACCCGCCAACACGGCTGCATAGACCGCCTGGGCATAGGTAAGTTCGCGCCCGCCATAGCCTTCTTTTTAGCCCCCTCACCACTGACAGCCGGCCTGCTCCACCGCTACAATCCTCGTTTGACCAGCACCTGGAGCCTTACCTTACCGTGCCAGTTCTGCGCCTTCCGCCGCTACCCTCCATGGCGAGTTCAGCCTCGCCGGTCAAACAGGCCTGGGGCAACCTGCCAGGTGCCGCCCTGAGCCTGGCCATTGCCGAGGCCGCCAGCACTGCCAAGCGCTTTACGCTGCTGCTGACGCCCGATAGCCAGGCCGCGGATCGGCTCGAACAGGAACTGCGCTTCTTCGCGCCAGGCCTGCCGGTGCTGCATTTCCCCGATTGGGAAACCCTGCCTTACGACCTGTTCTCGCCCCACCAAGACATCGTTTCCCAGCGCATTGCCAGCTTGTATCGGCTGCCTGAGCTGAGCCACGGCATTTTGGTAGTGCCCATTACCACCGCCCTACACAGGCTGGCGCCCACCAACTTCCTGCTTGGCAGCAGCCTGGTATTGGACGTGGGGCAGCGGCTGGATGTCGAAGCCATGCGCGCCCGCTTCGAGGCCGCTGGCTATCGGTACGTGGACACCGTGTACGAGCATGGGGAATTTACCGTACGGGGGGCGCTTATCGACCTGTTCCCCATGGGCAGCAAGCTGCCGTATCGAATCGACCTGTTCGACGACGAAATCGAAACCCTGCGCACCTTCGACCCCGAAACCCAGCGCTCCATCGATAAAGTCGATTCGGTGCGTTTGCTGCCGGCACGAGAATTCCCGTTGCAGAAGGAGGCCCTTACCCGCTTCAAGGCGCGTTTCCGGGAGCGGTTCGACGTGGACTTCAGGCGCAGCCCGATTTTCCAGGACCTTAACAGCGGTATCACGCCAGCAGGCATCGAATACTATCTGCCGCTGTTTTTCGAGCAAACCTCTACCCTGTTCGACTACCTGCCACACACCACGCAAGTGTTCTCGTTGCCGGGTATCGAGCAGGCGGCCGAACAGTTCTGGAACGATGTGCGCAATCGCTATGAAGAGCGTCGCATCGACCCATTGCGCCCGCTGCTACCGCCCGCGGAACTGTTCCTGCCCGTGGAAGATTGCTTTGCGCGGCTTAAAACCTGGCCACGCGTCGTTGCCAGCAGTGACGACCCAGGCATTGGAGCTGGCTTCGAGCGCTTCCCGGCCAGCGCCCTGCCCAACCTGGCCATCGAAGCCAAGGCCAGCCAGCCAATGGCGGCCTTGGCCAAGTACCTGGATGAATTCCCTGGCCGGGTATTGTTCACCGCCGAGTCCGCCGGCCGCAGGGAAGTGCTGCTGGACATGCTGGCGCGGTTCAAGCTCAAGCCGCAAACCGTCGATGGCTGGCCAGGGTTCGTGGCCAGTGACGCGCGTTTGGCGATCACCATCGCGCCCTTGGACGAAGGCCTGCAACTGGACGACCCAGCCCTGGCCTTGATTGCCGAAAGCCCGCTGTTTGGCCAGCGCGTGATGCAACGCCGGCGCCGCGATAAGCGCAGCGACGGTGGCAACAGCGACGCGGTGATCAAGAACCTGGCCGAGTTGCGTGAAGGCGCGCCCGTGGTACATATCGACCATGGCGTTGGCCGTTACCTGGGCTTGGCTACGCTTGAAATCGAAAACCAAGTGGCGGAATTTCTGACGCTGGAATACGCCGAGAACGCCAAGCTGTATGTGCCGGTGGCCAACCTGCACCTGATCGCTCGCTATACCGGCAGCGACGATGCCTTGGCGCCTCTGCACCGCCTGGGCTCCGAAGCCTGGCAGAAAGCCAAGCGCAAGGCAGCCGAACAGGTGCGCGACGTGGCCGCCGAGTTGCTGGATATCTACGCGCGGCGCGCGGCGCGCAAGGGTTACGCTTTCGGCGACCCGGCCTTGGATTACGAAACCTTCAGCGCGGGCTTCCCCTTCGAGGAAACCCCCGACCAGCAAGTGGCCATCGAGGCAGTACGCAGTGACATGCTCGCGCCCAAGCCCATGGATCGTCTGGTATGTGGCGACGTAGGCTTCGGCAAAACCGAGGTGGCCATGCGCGCGGCCTTTATTGCGGTGCATGGCGGCCGTCAGGTAGCCATTCTGGTACCCACCACCCTCCTCGCCCAACAGCACTACAACAGCTTTCGTGACCGCTTCGCCGACTGGCCAGTGCGGGTGGAAGTGATGAGCCGCTTCAAGTCCACCAAAGAAGTGAACGAAGCCGTGGCAGAGCTGGCCGATGGCAAGATCGACATTGTGATCGGCACCCATAAGCTGCTGCAGGATGACGTGAAGGTGAAGAACCTGGGCCTGGTCATCATCGACGAAGAACACCGTTTTGGCGTGCGCCAGAAGGAAGCCCTCAAGGCCCTGCGCAGCGAGGTGGACATTCTTACCCTCACCGCCACGCCCATCCCGCGTACCTTGAACATGGCCATGGCCGGCATGCGCGACCTCTCCATCATCGCCACCCCGCCCGCGCGGCGCCTGTCGGTACGCACCTTCGTGATGGAGCAGAACAAAAGCACGGTCAAAGAAGCCCTGCTGCGTGAACTGTTGCGCGGCGGCCAGGTGTACTACCTGCACAACGACGTCAAAACCATCGAGAAATGCGCCGCGGACCTGGCTGAACTGGTGCCTGAGGCACGCATCGGCATCGGTCATGGGCAGATGCGTGAGCGTGACCTTGAACAGGTGATGAGCGACTTCTACCACAAGCGCTTCAACGTGCTGATCGCCTCGACCATCATCGAGACGGGTATCGACGTGCCCAGCGCCAACACCATCATCATTGAGCGGGCCGACAAGTTCGGCCTGGCGCAGCTTCACCAGTTGCGCGGCCGCGTAGGCCGTAGCCACCATCAGGCCTACGCGTACCTGCTCACGCCATCGCGCCAGCAGATCACCCCAGATGCGGAAAAGCGCCTGGAGGCCATCGCCAATACCCAAGATCTAGGCGCAGGCTTCGTACTGGCCACCAACGATTTGGAAATTCGTGGCGCGGGTGAACTGCTGGGCGAAGGCCAGAGCGGCCAGATTCAAGCCGTGGGCTTTACGCTCTATATGGAAATGCTGGAGCGGGCAGTCAAGTCCATCCAAAAAGGTGAACAGCCCAACCTGGATAAACCCTTGAGCGGCGGCCCGGAAATCAACCTACGCCTGCCGGCGCTGATCCCGGACGACTACCTACCTGACGTGCACGCGCGGCTGATTCTGTACAAGCGTATCGCCTCTGCCGTGGACGAAGACGGTTTGAAAGACCTGCAAGTGGAAATGATCGACCGCTTCGGCCTGCTGCCAGACCCTACCAAGAACCTGGTACGTCTGACGTTGCTCAAGCTGCAGGCTGAAAAGCTAGGCATTCTGAAAATCGACGGCGGCCCCCAGGGCGGGCGCATCGAGTTTGCGGCCGAAACACCCGTGGACCCGATGGTGCTGATCAAGCTGATTCAAAGCCAGCCGAAGCGGTATAAATTCGAAGGGGCCACGCTGTTCAAATTCCAAGTCCCCATGGAACGGCCAGAGAAGCGCTTCAATACCGTCGAAAGCCTGCTTGAACAGTTGGCCAAAGCCGCGCGCCCTAATGGATAGCCTGTATCCGGCCCTGCCCGCCCGGGTGGCCCCCGCACCATGAACATGAGTGTGAATGCCTCCACCCAGGCGCGACCACGCCTGTGGTTGGGGAGTGTCGAGTTCACCGCGTTCGAGCCGCGCAATGGGCGCATGCAGCGCCAGGTGCAGCACCGTGCGGCCCTGGCCTTCGGCTATGGCGCCCACTACCTGCCAGCCTCCAGCCTGGCGCCGGCGAAAGTTAGTGGCGTCAAGCGTGTGACTCGCGATCTGGACCGTGAACGCGATGCCCGCAAGGCCCTCACCGACCTTGGGTTTCGTATCGCCACTCGGCAGAGCAAGGCGGTGCCAGAAAGCGCCGGTGAGCTCTACGAATTGCCCTCCGATGCCGCCTGGCTACGCTTTGTACTCCATGACCTGCCGCGGCTGCGGGACCAAGGTTGGGAAATCGAATTCGGCGAACATTTCAGTTTCCAGCTTACGCCGGTGGATGACTGGTACGCCGTGGTTGAAGAGGCTCGGGACCATGACTGGTTCGACTTGGAACTCGGGATCCTGGTCAACGGCGAGCGCCAGAGCCTGTTGCCCATTTTGCTTAATCTAGTGCGTAGCCACCCAGATATGCTCAAACCCAGCAGCCTGGCCCGCAAAAAGGATGATGAGCTGTTGGTAGTAGCGTTGCCTGGCGTACCGGGCGCCAAACGCGCCACCCAGGTGGCCCTGCCCTACGCCCGCCTAAAGCCCGTACTAGCGGCGCTGGGCGATGCGTACCAACAAGAAACAGGCGCGACCCGTTTGCGCCTGGCCACCCCGGACGCCTCGCGCCTCAATGCCCTTTCCAATTTGCCATTACAGTGGGAGGGTGGTGAGCGGCTACGGGCTCTGGCCACGCGCCTGAGTGATTTGGGTAATCACCCTAGCGCAGCGCCAGCAGGGCTCAGCGCTACCTTGCGTGGCTACCAGCTCGAAGGGTTGAGCTGGATGCAGAGCCTGCGAGCGTTGGAGGTGGGCGGCATCTTGGCAGACGACATGGGCCTGGGTAAAACCCTCCAGGCCTTGGCACACCTTCTTGCGGAAAAAGCCGCAGGCCGCCTGGACCGGCCGGCGATGGTCGTGATGCCCACCAGTTTGATCCCTAACTGGCAGGATGAAGCCAACCGCTTCGCGCCCAGTTTGCGAGTGCTTACGCTACAAGGCATCGGGCGTAAGCAACACTTCGATCAATTGCATACCTACGACCTGCTGCTGACCACCTATGCCCTGCTACCCAAGGATATCGATCGCATCAGTGGGTTGAAACTGCATGTACTCATTCTTGACGAAGCGCAGTACATCAAAACCCCTGGCAGCAAGGCTGCCCAAGCGGCGCGGCAGTTCGACGCTCGGCAGCGATTGTGCCTGAGCGGTACGCCGTTGGAAAATCACTTGGGCGAGCTATGGTCGCTGTTTCATTTTCTGATGCCGGGGTGGCTGGGAGACGCCAAAAGCTTCAATACCCAGTACCGCGTGCCCATCGAGCGACATGAAGACCAAGAACGCTTGCAGCACCTGAATGCGCGCATCAAGCCGTTTCTGCTGCGCCGCACCAAGGAGCAAGTGGCCACCGAGCTGCCCGCCAAAACCGACATCATCCAATGGGTTGAGCTCAACGATGCTCAGCGGGACCTGTACGAAACGGTGCGCTTGGCCATGGACCGCAAGGTCCGCGCGGAAATCACCCGAAAGGGCATGGCCCGCAGCCAGATCATCATCCTTGAGGCACTACTTAAACTCCGCCAGGTCTGCTGCGACCTGCGCCTGGTGGACAAAACGCGCGTGGGCGGCCCAGCCAGTAGCTCCGGCAAGCTACAGAGCCTGATGGAGATGCTGGAGCGTCTGATGGCCGAAAACCGCCGCGTGCTGGTGTTCTCCCAGTTCACCTCCATGCTGGAGTTGATCGAAGCAGAGCTGCAACAACGAGGTCTGGAGTATGCCCTGCTCACAGGTGCCAGCCGGGACCGCCGGGCACCGGTGGAGGATTTTCAACAAGGGCGCAAACGGATTTTTTTGATCAGCCTCAAAGCCGGCGGCGTGGGCTTGAACCTTACGGCCGCCGATACGGTGATCCACTACGACCCTTGGTGGAACCCGGCCGCCGAGCAACAGGCCACCGACCGTGCGTATCGCATTGGCCAGGATAAGCCTGTGTTCGTGTTCAAGCTGATTACCCGCGGTACAGTGGAGGAGAAGATCGCCCAATTACAACAGGAAAAAACCGCCCTGGCTGCTGGTGTGCTAGACGGCCGCCGGGCTGGAGATTGGCACTGGGAAACCGAGGATATCGAAGCCCTGTTCGAACCCCTGCCTGGCAAACGCTAAAGCTTGAGCCCCCGCGGGGCCACACTCAGGCGGTGAGCACCCGAGCCAGCACGCCCCTTACCTTACCGATGCCCTGGCCCAAGGCTGCTTCAATCTCTGCCATCGTGATCACCTCACTGCTTTTACCTGCCGCGGGGTTCACCACCAA
Source organism: Pseudomonas artemisiae (assembly GCF_057128685.1). Classification (NCBI taxonomy): domain Bacteria; kingdom Pseudomonadati; phylum Pseudomonadota; class Gammaproteobacteria; order Pseudomonadales; family Pseudomonadaceae; genus Pseudomonas; species Pseudomonas artemisiae. Next base: position 46,889 of record NZ_JBSKHS010000003.1, on the reverse strand, counting down.
TGCCAAGCAGGCATAGGCCAGGTCGATTTCTCTGGCCAGAGCCGCTTCGGGCATACCGGTCATGCCCACGATGTCACAGCCATCGCGCTCCAGCCGGGTGATTTCGGCCACCGTTTCCAAGCGTGGGCCCTGGGTACAGGCATACACCCCAAAGTCGCTGAACCCATGGCCTTCGGCCTGCAGCGCCTCCACCAACTGCTGGCGCAGGGCTTCGCTATAGGGGTAGCTGAAGTCGATATGGGTAACGTGTTCCAGCTCATCAGCAAAGAAGGTATGCGCCCGCCCGCTGGTGTAGTCGATCAACTGGTGCGGAACACAAAGGTGCCCCGTGCCCATGGCCGGGTGGATACCCCCAACGGCATTGACCGCCAACACCGCATCGGCGCCAGCCTGTTTGAGGGCCCAAAGGTTGGCGCGATAATTCACCTGGTGCGGCGGCAGGCGATGGGGGTGGCCGTGACGGGCTAGGAAAAGCACGTCCCGGCCGGCATACTGGCCCACCAGTATCGGCGCCGAGGGAGCACCGTAGGGAGTTTCCATCTCCACCGCGCGTTGGATATCCAGGCCGTCCAATTGCGTCAGGCCGGTGCCGCCGATAATTGCATAGGTGGTCATGATCAAGCTCCTGGTTCGAGCAACCCACCCTGGCGCAGCGCACCCAGCGCCCGCAGCCAGTCAGGGTGTTGTCGGTAATCAGTGGTTACCACGGCGCGGCGGCGCATGCCAGCCAATCGAGGCGGGGGCGTTACGTTCAGGCGCTGGGTAGCGCTCAAGGCCAGTTCGGCGGCGCCGCGGTCGTTACAAACCAACCCCATGTCGCACCCGGCGACCAGCGCGGCTTCTATTCGAGCGGCGGCGTCTCCGACCACGTGGGCGCCAGCCATGGACAGGTCATCACTGAAGATCACGCCGTCAAAGCCCAACTCACCCCGCAAAATGCCCTGTAGCCAGCGCGCCGAGAAGCCAGCGGGCCGATCGTCCACAGCCGGGTAGATCACATGGGCCGGCATTAGCGCGGCCAGGCGATGACGCAGGGCCATGAAGGGCTGCATGTCTACCGCGCGCAGTACATCCAAGGGGCGCTCATCGACGGGTATGGCTACATGGGAATCGGCTTCGGCCCAGCCATGGCCAGGGAAGTGCTTGCCACAGGCCGCCATGCCGGCGTGGTTCATGCCCTCGATAAACGCGCCTGCAAGGGCGGTTACCGAGGCGGGCTCGCCACCGAAGGCGCGGGCACCGATCACAGCGCTTCGCCCGTGGTTCAAGTCCAGTACCGGGGCAAAACTCAGGTCCAGGCCGGCGGCAAGTACTTCGATGGCCATGATCCAGCCACAGGCCCTGGCGAGTTTTTGGGCATGCTCACCCATGGCCGCCTCACCGATATCACCCATGGCTGGAAGGCGCACGAACCCTTGGCGCAGCCGCTGCACCCTGCCACCTTCCTGGTCCACGGCCAGAATGAGATCGGGGCGGATCGCACGGATGCTGGCGCACAGATCACGTACCTGCCGGGGGTGTTCGATGTTACGGGCAAAGAGTATAAGGCCGCCCACTTGGGGCTGGCGAATCAGATGGCGGTCTTCGGCGGTTAGCCAGGTACCGGCGACGTCTACCATCAGAGAGCCTTGAAGGCTGGCGCTCATGGAAAATCCTTGGGCAAAGGCTGCGGGGCCGCTACTTTACCCAATCTGTGAAGGGCTGTCGCGGCGGCTCAGGCCTTGACCGGCGCTTTGCTGCGGGGCCGCAGTTGGGCGCTGCCCATCACCGGGTCGCTTACGCCGCTATCCGCGCGCATACCAGCCGCCAGGAAGGGCACCATCAAGCGCATCACCTGCTCGATGGAGGTATCCACGCCGAAGTCGTTTTCTGAAATAGCCCGCAAGGCTTTGATGCCGGACATGCTGAAGGCCGCGGCGCCAAGCATGAAATGCACCCGCCAGAACAGCTCCAGCGCGGGTATGCGCGGAGCGGCTTCGTTGACCAGGGTCATATAGCGGCGGAACACCTTCCCGTACATGTCTTCCAGATAACGCCGCAGGTGACCCTGGCTTTCGCTGAAGGCCAGCCCCAGCAACCGCATAAAGATGGACAGGTCGTTATTGCTGCGCGGTTGCACCGACATGGCCTGGTCAACAAGGATTTCGAGCAATTCTTCCAGGCTTGCCTTATGCTCCGGCCGTGCGCTGCGACGCTCCAGCTCGCGGTCCAGGCTTGCGCAGAACGGCCCGAGGAAGCGTGAGAATACCGCCTGGATAAGCGCCTTCTTGGACCCGAAGTGGTAATTTACCGCCGCCAGGTTGACACCGGCCTTGCCGGTAATCAGGCGCAGGGAGGTTTCAGCGAAGCCCTTCTCCGCGAACAGTTGTTCGGCGGCATCTAGAATGCGCTCCACGGTTTCCGACTGTGCCATGGTTGCTCCGGCTGACAAACGAGTGTTTGAAACATACGTTTGGCCCGTGGCGCTTGTCAAGCCAGCCGGGGATTTTCCAGCTATATGGGCTGGCGCTCAAGCACCCACGCCAACCGGCTGGGGATTGCCAAGCACTCAATACTGTATATAATTCCAGTCACTGTATAAAAAGCCAGAGCCAACGCCATGCAGAAACTTACGCCACGCCAGGCCGAGATACTCGCTTTCATCAAGCGTTGCCTCGACGATAACGGTTTCCCCCCTACCCGCGCCGAGATCGCTCAGGAGCTGGGCTTCAAGTCGCCCAACGCCGCTGAAGAGCACCTTAAGGCCTTGGCTCGCAAGGGCGCTATTGAAATGACCCCTGGCGCAAGCCGCGGCATTCGAATCCCTGGTGCCGAGCCCCGCGCCGCCAATGAAACCACCCTGCCCGTTATTGGCCGTGTGGCCGCGGGGGCGCCCATTCTTGCCGAGCAGCACATCGAGGATGCCTGCAACATCAACCCGGCCTTCTTCCATCCACGGGCAGATTACCTCTTGCGTGTACATGGGATGAGCATGAAGGACGTAGGTATCCTGGATGGCGACCTGCTTGCCATTCATACCTGCCGTGAAGCGCGTAACGGGCAGATCGTGGTAGCCCGGATCGGCGACGAAGTTACCGTCAAGCGTTTCAACCGCAACGGCGACAAGGTTCAGCTACTTGCCGAAAACCCGGAATTCGCGCCTATCGAGATCGACCTGCAAAAGCAGGATTTGGTCATCGAAGGGCTCAGTGTCGGTGTCATCCGTCGATAGTCAGGAGGCGACATGCAGCTTTCCCCGTTAATGCCCACCACCCTTCAACACCCTCAACTGTCACTGTTCGAAGCCTTTATCGCACCCTGCAATCAGGCTTTTCAGAAGGCACCCGCCGACAACTGGCCTGGCCATGGCCCTGAAGTGTTTAGTGAATTGAGCCTGCGCGGCGCTACGGGGAACTGCCTTAACCTACTGGCTCCGATGTTGCGGGAATTGAGCGAAGGTGAGCATATGCGCTGGCTTACGTTGGTAGCACCGCCTGCCAGCCTAACCCAGAGCTGGCTTCGAGAAGCTGGGCTCAACCGTGAGCGCATTTTGCTGCTACAGCCTAAGTCAAATCAGACACCACTACAGCTAGCGTGCGAGGCCTTGCGCCTGGGGCGTAGCCATACGGTAGTCAGTTGGGTAAACCCGCTCAGTGGGAGTAATCGTCAGCAACTCATTAACGCGGCTCACCAAGGGGAGGCCCAGAGTTTGAACATTCGCCTGGGCTAGAGGCGTTAATGGAGTACGCGGGTCCCTTCTTCGTGGTCGAATTCCCCTTCGACCAGTTTGCCCGCCATTTGCACGCCAACGCTCAACATCGCTTTGGCGACTTCAACATGCTGGCCCTGAAGAAATACCTTGGCGTCTTCAGAAAAATTCAGCGTCACTAACGAGCCCTCATCGTCGGCACGACGGAGCTCTATCCGACCGTCCGGCAATTCGACGATTTCAAGAAAAGACGTAGACATAACGTGAGGGTTCTCCAGGAAAGGCGGCCATTGTAACAGCCACCGGGCGGATCAGCACTCACTAAGCCCTTCTCTGAACCGCATGGCAAGCAATTTGAGCTGCTGACGCCAGTTTTCTAGCGTATCAGCGGTCAGTGGTGGGGCTTGTGGTGGCTCATCCAGGCTTACGGCCTGAATCAATGGCAGGGTTACATCCTGCTTAGGCTTCTTAGGCTCGCGAGGCGGTTGCCACAGGCGCGCATAGCCTGCCCCGAGCGAAGCGAGCCAAGTCTCTGGGTTACCCACCAACTCTACCAACTCACCCAACTGAGGGTTAGGCGCCGCAGCCAAGGCCTCAGGTGTTAGAAAACGCTCAAGGTTTGATGAGGCAGCGTCTGCCAGGCGGTAATAACCGGCAATCTCGTGACACAGCCCCAGTAGCGCGCCGTAGAGGTGAAACAGCACCGCTTCCCGCTCGGCCTGGGCCACGGACGCAGCATTTACCACAGAACCTTGCTCAGCGCGCTTAAGGGCATCAATGGCCAGGCCCGCGAAGTAAAGTTTCTGGTTGGTGCGTGTGTACAGCTCGTAAGCCATGTTCAACCTCCAGAAAGTGCCGAGCCAAGGCCCGGCGGCCTTTAGCGCTTGTCTTCCACCTTCCACGCCTTACCGTCGAAGAAGGCGCGCCAGCCAGTGGGCTTGCCGTCTACTTCCGTTTGCACGTACTGCTCCTTGGTTTTACGGCTATAGCGTATTACCGAGAAGCGCCCTTCAGGGTCTTTCACCGGCGCGTCGAAGAGGAAGTGATACTTAGGATCGATCTCGTCCTTGTGCGGCAACAACTCCCGCACCAGGGGCGCTCGGGTTTCGCGGTTTTTAGGGAACTGGCTGGCGGCCAGGAACAGCCCCGACGCACCGTCGCGCAGCACGTAGGTATCATCCACCTTCTCGCACTTAAGCTCCGGCATCTTTACAGCGTCCATTTTCGGCGGAGCGGCCTCACCGTTTTTCAGCAGCTTGCGCGTATTCTTGCAACTGGCATTGGTACAGCCGAAGAACTTGCCGAAGCGGCCGGTTTTGAGCTGCATCTCACTGCCACATTTGTCGCACTGAATGCTCGGGCCTTCGTAACCCTTGATGCGGAAGCTGCCCTGCTCGATCTCATAGCCCGCGCAATCCGGGTTGTTACCGCAGATGTGCAATTTACGGCTTTCATCAAGCAGGTAAGCGTCCATGGCCGTGGCGCAGATAGGGCAGCGGTGTTTGTTCAACAGTACCCGGGACTCGGATTCACCTTCGTCATCGGCCGCAATTTCATCACCTGGCACCAGATTGATGGTCGCCTTGCAACGCTCCTTAGGGGGCAGGCTGTAACCCGAGCAACCCAAGAACACGCCGGTTGACGCGGTGCGAATCATCATCGGTCGACCACATTCCTTGCACGGAATGTCGGTGAGCGTGGGCTGGTTGGCTCGCATGCCATTTTCGCTGGCCTCGGCGACCTCCAACTTGGCTCGGAAGTCATCGTAGAACTCATCCAGCACGTTTTTCCAGTCGCGCTCGCCCTGGGCCACATCGTCCAGGTGCTCTTCCATGCCAGCGGTAAAACCGTAGTCCATAAGGTTGGCGAAGCTTTCGCTCAAACGCTCGGTAACGATATCGCCCATCTTTTCGGAATAGAACCGGCGATTGTGCAGGGTCACATAGCCACGGTCCTGGATCGTGGAAATGATGGCCGCATAGGTCGATGGTCGGCCAATACCGCGTTTTTCCATTTCCTTCACCAGGCTGGCTTCGGAGTAACGCGCCGGCGGTTTGGTGAAGTGCTGGGTAGGGTCGAGCCTGAGCAGTTGAAGCGCCTCCCCCTGTGCCATTTCAGGCAGCACGTCGTCTTCACCGGGCTTGCTGACCTGGGGCAGTACCTTGGTGTAACCGTCGAACTTCAGAATGCGGCCCTTGGCACGCAGCTCATAGGCCCCTGCCACCACGGTCAGGGTAGTGGACAGGTACTGCGCCGGAGGCATCTGGCACGCCAGGAACTGCCGCCAGATCAGCTCGTACAGCCGCTCTGCGTCCCGTTCCATGCCGTTGAGCTGCGAAGGGTGCAGGTTCACATCCGAAGGACGAATGGCTTCGTGCGCTTCTTGAGCGCCTTCCTTGCTGCCATACACATTGGGGGTCGCTGGCAGGTACTGTTTACCAAAGTTACCCTCGATGTAGCTACGCGCCATCTCCAACGCATCCACCGACAGGTTGGTGGAATCGGTACGCATATAAGTGATGTAGCCCGCTTCGTACAAACGCTGGGCCATCATCATGGTTTTCTTTACCCCGAAGCCCAGGCGGTTACTGGCGGCCTGTTGCAAGGTAGAGGTAATGAAAGGTGCCGAAGGCTTGCTGCTGGTAGGCTTGTCCTCACGCTTGACCACGCTGAACGTCGAGGCTTTCAGTTGCTCGACCGCGGCCATGGCGTGGGTTTCGTTCAGCGGCTTGAAAGCCTCGCCGTTTTCACGGGCAACTTCGAAGCGTACCTTGGCCTTGCTGCTGGCCAGGTCTGCGTGCAGCTCCCAGTACTCTTGTGGAATGAACGCGCGGATTTCCCGCTCGCGTTCCACCACCAGCTTGACCGCCACCGACTGTACCCGCCCGGCGGACAGGCCCCGGGCGATTTTTTGCCACAGCAACGGCGAGACCATATAGCCCACTACCCGGTCCAGGAAGCGGCGCGCTTGCTGGGCGTTTACCCGGTCTATATCCAGCTGACCGGGCTGAGAGAACGCATCCTGGATAGCTTTTTTGGTGATTTCGTTGAACACCACGCGCTTGTAGCGTGCGTCGTCACCGCCTATGGCTTCGCGCAGGTGCCAGGCAATGGCTTCCCCTTCGCGGTCAAGGTCGGTCGCGAGATAGATGGTATCGGCATCCTTGGCGAGCTTGCGCAGCTCGTCGATGACTTTCTCCTTTCCTGGAAGAATCTCGTATTTGGCTTTCCATCCGTGCTCGGGATCAACCCCCATACGCGCTACCAACTGACGCTTGGCTTTTTCGCGCGGCGACAGCGCTGGCGTTTCGCTCGCGGCCTTACCCTTGCGGGCAGCAGGTTCCTTGGACGTGGAGGAACCGCTGGTAGGCAGGTCACGGATATGGCCGATGCTGGACTTCACCACGTACTGGTTGCCCAGGTACTTGTTGATGGTCTTGGCCTTGGCTGGGGATTCCACAATGACCAGCGATTTTCCCATGGATCGGAAGGTTCCTAAAAACAGAAATAGAAGGCGGTGACGCCTTTAGAGGCCCCGCTATATATAGTGGCAACCGAGTGAGGTCAAGGGCGCCACTTAAATGGCATCATCGGCGGAGGAGGCAAATACGCTCGCCTGCGCCTGCACCAAAGCAAAGCGCGGGACCTGTTCGCCGTCAACCTCCACCGACTCCAAGAACATCTCCAGCGGTCGCACCCACAGGCCATATTCCCCATACAAAGCCTGGTAGCACACCACCTGCTGTTCGGTTTCAGAATGGCGCGCCACGCCAAATACCCGGTATTTAGGGCCTTTGTAGTGACGATAGACGCCCGGTTGTAACAGCATATTTCGCCTCATTGTTTCAAACGGTGAAAACAAAAACCGGGGCGCCTGGCCCCGGTCATTGCCACGCTATGCAATCAGACTCGCTCGAACACCGTAGTGATGCCCTGGCCGAGGCCGATACACATGGTTGCTACCCCAAGAGTAGCCCCCTTTTGTTGCATTACATTAAGCAGAGTGCCGGAAATACGAGCCCCTGAGCAACCAAAAGGATGCCCCAACGCAATCGCACCCCCATGCAGGTTGACCTTCTCCTCTATTTTATCCAGCACTTTAAGGTCCTTGAGCACCGGCAGCGCCTGGGCCGCGAAAGCTTCGTTGAGTTCAAAGCAATCGATGTCGGCCACCGTCAGCCCCGCGCGCTTAAGTGCTTTCTGGGTAGCTGGCACGGGGCCATAACCCATGATGGACGGATCGACACCGGCCACCGCCATCGAGCGGATGATCGCCATGGGTTGCAGGCCCAGGTCCTGTGCCCGCTGGGCCGACATCACGATCATGCAAGATGCGCCATCGGTGATCTGCGATGAAGTGCCCGCGGTCACGGTACCGCCCTTGGGGTTGAAGGCAGGCTTGAGCGACGCCAGGCCTTCGAGGGTGGTTTCCGGGCGAATGGTTTCATCGTAGTCGAACACTTTGAGGAAGCCTTGCTCGTCATACCCCTCCATGGGAATGATTTCATTCTTGAACAACCCCTGCACCGTGGCTTTGTGCGCCAACTGATGCGAGCGCACGCCAAAGGCGTCCTGCTGTTCCCGGGTAATGCCATGCATCTTGCCCAACAACTCGGCGGTCAGCCCCATCATGCCCGACGCCTTGGCAGCGTGCAGGGACAACTGCGGGTTAGGGTCTACGCCGTGCATCATGCTCACGTGCCCCATGTGCTCTACCCCGCCGATGACGAACACATCGCCGTTACCGGTCTGGATCGCCTGCGCCGCCGTATGAAGGGCGCTCATGGACGACCCACACAGGCGGCTGACCGTCTGGGCCGCCGAGGTGTGGGGAATGCGGGTCATCAGCGAGGCCATGCGGGCGATGTTCCAGCCCTGCTCCATGGTCTGGTTGACACACCCCCAGATCACGTCCTCGACTTCGCTGGGGTCGACCTTGGGGTTACGCGCCAGCAGTTGGTCGATCAGGTAGGCCGACATGTTCTCGGCGCGGGTATTGCGATGCATGCCGCCCTTGGAGCGGCCCATGGGTGTACGACCAAAGTCGACGATCACCACATCTCTTGGATTCAGGCTCATAGTACAAATCTCGCTCTGTTATCGGGCGGCTCAACCGAAGAAACGTTGGCCGGTGCGGGCCATTTCGCGCAGTTTTTCGGTAGGGTGGTACAACGGGCCCAGCTCCGCGTAGCGGTCGGCAATGGCCACGAATTCCGCTACGCCGATGGCATCGATGTAACGCAGGGCGCCCCCACGGAAGGGAGGGAAGCCGATGCCGTAGACCAGGCCCATATCCGCTTCAGCAGCGGTTTCCACGATACCGTCTTCCAGGCAACGCACCGTTTCAAGGCACAGCGGCAGCATCATCGAGTTGATGATGTCTTCGTCGGTCACATCGCGATGCTCGTAAACCACAGGCTTGAGCACGTCGAGTACCGAGGCGTCGGCTACCTTGGCCGGCTTGCCGCGTTTGTCAGTTTCGTACGCGTAGAAGCCCTTGCCGTTCTTCTGCCCCAGCCGATTGGCGTCGTACAGCGCGTCTATGGCGGTGCGACGGTCGTCTTTCATGCGGTCTGGGAAACCCTCGGCCATCACGTCACGGGCATGGTGACCGGTGTCGATGCCAACCACGTCCATCAGGTACGCCGGGCCCATGGGCCAGCCGAATTTCTCCATTACCTTGTCGATGCGTACAAAGTCTACGCCCGCGCTGACCAGTTTGGCGAAGCCTCCAAAGTAGGGGAACAGCACACGGTTGACCAAAAAGCCTGGGCAATCGTTGACCACGATGGGGTTCTTGCCCATTTTCTTGGCATAAGCCACGGTGGTGGCAACAGCCTGCTCGCTGGATTTCTCACCACGGATCACTTCGACCAAGGGCATCATGTGCACAGGATTGAAAAAGTGCATGCCCACGAAGTTTTCCGGGCGCTTGAGCGCCTGGGCCAGCAGGCTGATGGAAATGGTCGAGGTATTGGAGGCCAGGATGGTGGTGTCTTTCACCTGCGCTTCGGCTTCGGCCAGCACCGCTTGCTTGACCTTGGGGTTTTCGACAACGGCTTCGACCACGATGTCTACCTGGCCAAAATCTCCATAGGACAAGGTCGGGCGAATGGCGTTAAGCGCCACGGCCATTTTCGCCGAGGTCAAACGGCCTTTTTCAACCTGTTTGCCCAGCAGTTTTGAAGCCTCGTTAAGGCCCTGCTCGATGCCCTTCTCGTTGATATCCTTCATCAGGATAGGGGTGCCTTTATAGGCCGACTGGTAGGCAATACCGCCGCCCATGATGCCCGCGCCCAGTACCGCGGCCTGTCTCACTTCACGTGCCTGAGCGTCGTACACCTTAGCCTTGCGCTTGAGCGCCTGATCATTGAGGAACAGGCCGATCAGGCTTTCGGCGGCAGAGGTCTTGGCCATTTTCGCGAAGCCTGCGGCTTCGATTTCCAGTGCCTTGTCACGGCCGAAGTTGGCCGCTTTCTGAATGGTTTTGATCGCTTCCACAGGCGCGGGATAATTCGGGCCGGCCTGGCCCGCCACGAACCCCTTGGCGGTTTCGAACGCCATCATTTGCTCGATGGCGTTGAGCTTGAGCTTTTCAAGCTTGGGCTGACGTCGGGCCAGATGGTCGATCTCGCCCGAAATGGCGCGGGCAAGCAGATCCAGGGCAGCTTCGCGAAGCTTTTGCGCAGGCACCACTACATCTACGGCACGCACTTTCAAGGCGTCGTCAGGGCGTTGTTCCTTGCCGGCGGCGATCCACTCGATGGCGTTATCGGCGCCAATCAGGCGTGGCAAGCGCACGGTACCGCCGAACCCTGGGTAGATACCCAGTTTGACCTCTGGCAAGCCAATTTTCGCAGCGGTGGACATCACCCGGAAGTCAGCCGCCAGGGCCATTTCCAGCCCGCCACCCAAAGCGATGCCATTGATCGCGACCACAGTGGGGAATGGCAAGTCTTCGAATGCGCTGAAGATCCGGTTCGCTTCCAGATTACCCGCGATCAATTCGGCTTCGGGCAGCTTGAAATTATCGACAAACTCGGTGATGTCGGCGCCTACGATGAACACATCCTTGCCGCTGGTCACCAATACGCCTTTGACCGACGTATTGGCCTTGAGCGCTTCGACCGCCTCACGCAGCTCGTTGAGGGTTAGGCGGTTGAATTTGTTGACGGACTCACCCTTGAGGTCGAAGTTGAGTTCGACGATGCCACTTTCAAGAGCCTTAACCGTGATGGCTTTACCTTCGTAAATCATCAACTGATCTCCAGGAATGGAAGCTGAACGTTACGTGCTGAAGCGGCCAGTTGGCCCACCCGCCAGCGCGCGTTCGGGGTATGAAACAGCGCTAAACGCTCGATTCATACGCCCGTTTGATTTGGGTGAGCACACCTTCAGCGAAAAGTGGTGGATTGTCAATCGCCCCGCAAACGCCGCCGTTTTCGGACTACTCGGTCACTTTAGATCATGCTTTGAGCGAGGTCAGCGGGTTGTACGCGGGGATAGGTCACAAGGCGTGACATAGAGGTCAGGCAGCCCTGCCGAGCCTGTTGCTCAGGTCAATGCCAATTGGCGTAAAACCTTATCAAGGGTAAGCGCTTGGTCCTCGCCACTGCCCTCGCCCCAAACGGCACAGACCATTTGCCCCTGCGCATACACCTTCCACACGTCAGCGGGCAATTGAGCCAGTTGTTCGAGCAGCGTCGGCTGATCGCAGGCTTCACGCCATTGATTCACCCACTGCCCTGGCTGGACTTGCCACCAACTCCAGTCTGCCCTGCCTTCGGCCAATCGAGCACGGTGGTATTGAGCGGCGGGTGTTGGCAGGTGTGCGGGCATCCAGTGGGGCCAGGTTTGCGGCGCCAGTTGCATACCCAGCCCCAGGGCCCTCGCACGCATGCGACACGCCATGCGCCCACTTTGCTTTCGGGACGGGCGCAGCCATGCGAGGGGGCTTAGTATCACTGCAAGGATTGACACCACTATCCAGACCGTCATAGAACTCTTCCCGCGTTTTTTACAAACAACCCCTCGGTAGCCTGCACGCAGCCACCCTGAAAGGGCCATAATCAAGCCAATATTTTTGCCTGGAGCAATGCGCCATGTCCTATCAACACATCCTTGCAGCAGTGGACCTGACCGAGGAATGCGACCCGGTCATCAAACGCGCGCGGGCGTTAGCCGAAGCCACTGGGGCGACGCTCTCGCTGGTGCATATCGTCGAACCCATGGCCATGGCCTTCGGGGGTGACGTGCCCATGGACCTGTCACAGCTGCAACAGCAGCAGTTCGACCAGGCCAAGGAGCGCATGACGACCCTGCGCGCGAAATTCCCAAACGTACAGGAAGAGTACTGCCACCTGACCTACGGCCAGCCACGCCAGGAAATTCACAAGCTCGCCAAGGATAAAAACTGCGACCTGATCATCGTCGGCAGCCACGGCCGTCATGGGCTTGGCCTGCTGTTGGGCTCGACCTCCAACGACGTGCTGCATGGCGCGCCCTGTGACGTGCTTGCGGTGCGGCTGGACAAAGCCAAAAACGACAAAGCCTGAAGCCACAGGCCGCTGTTCACCCATCAGTGGCGGCGGCCTGTGTTTTCAGCGATCAGGCATCAAGCTCGGCCCAGCGCTCAAGCAACCCGTCCAAGCGCGCCTGCAAGCTTTCCAGGCTGGCCAACACCGCGGCCGTTTCACTCGCGGGGCGCTGGTAAAAGCTGGGCGAAGCGATGTCCTGATTGACCTTCGCTATCTCCGCTTCCAAGGCCTCCATCTCTCCTGGTAGCGCTTCCAGCTCGCGCTGTAGCTTGTAACTAAGTTTCTTCTTGGCCGGCGCTGCCGCCGGGGCTTGGGTTGCCGCAGGCGCTGCTGCCGCTTGCTCTGCCTTGGCGGGCTTGGCATCCTTGACGCCCAGCAACTTGGCCGAACCGCCTTGGCGAATCCAGTCCTGGTAGCCGCCAACGTATTCACGCACCAAGCCGTCGCCTTCGAAGACCAGGGTGCTGGTGACCACGTTGTCGAGGAACGCCCGGTCGTGGCTGACCATCAGCACGGTGCCCTTGAAGCTCGACAACACCTCTTCGAGCAACTCCAGGGTTTCCACGTCCAGGTCGTTGGTGGGTTCGTCCAGCACCAGCAGGTTGGCCGGCTTGCTGAACAGCTTGGCCAGCAACAACCGCGCCCTTTCCCCGCCGGACAATGCCTTTACCGGCGTGCGGGCACGTTGTGGGCTGAAGAGGAAGTCCCCCAGGTAACTGAGCACATGGCGGCTCTGGCCATCGATCTCGATAAAATCCCGGCCCTCGGCCAGGTTGTCGATCACGGTTTTCTCCAAATCCAACTGCATGCGTAGTTGATCGAAGTAAGCCACTTCCAGGCGCGTGCCCTGCTCTACCTTGCCTTCGACAGGCTGCAAATCCCCCAGCAACAGCTTGAGCAGAGTGGTTTTGCCAGTACCGTTGGCGCCGAGCAGGCCAATGCGATCTTCGCGCTGCAGCACCATGGAGAAGTCTTTGACCAACAGCGGCCCGCCTGGGTGGGCATAGCTGACGTTCTCCAGCACGATCACCTGCTTGCCGGACTTGTCCGCGACATCCAATTGGATGTTGGCCTTGCCCTGCCGCTCGCGGCGCTCGCCCCGCTCCGTGCGCAAGGCCTTGAGGGCACGTACGCGGCCTTCGTTACGGGTGCGCCGGGCCTTGATACCTTGGCGAATCCAGACTTCTTCCTGGGCCAGGCGCTTGTCGAACAACGCATTGGCGGTTTCCTCGGCGGCCAGTTCGGCCTCCTTGTGCACCAGGAAGCTGGCGTAGTCGCCGTTCCAGTCGATCAGCTTGCCGCGGTCCAGCTCCAGGATACGCGTGGCCAGGTTTTGCAGGAAAGCCCGGTCGTGGGTGATGAACAGCACCGCGCCGCCAAAACCGGCCAAGGCCTCCTCGAGCCAGGCGATGGCCCCGATGTCCAGGTGGTTGGTAGGCTCGTCCAACAGCAACAGGTCGGGCTCGGACACCAACGCCTGGGCCAGCAGCACGCGCCTGCGCCAGCCGCCGGACAGCTCGGCGAGGGTTTTGTCCGCCGGCAGCTGTAAGCGGCTCAGGGTACTGTCCACCAACTGCTGAAGGCGCCAGCCATCCCGGGCCTCAAGTTCTTGCTGAACGTGCATGAGCGCGTCCAGGTCGGCGTCGGTCACGATGTTCTGGCTTAGGTGGTTGTACTGCGCAAGCAGCTCGCCCACGCCGGACAGCCCTTCGGCCACCACGTCGAAGACGGTGCGGTCATCGGCCCGAGGCAGCTCCTGAGGAAGCTCCCCGATCTTCAGGCCAGGGGCCCGCCAGATATCGCCCTCGTCGGGTTTCTGGTCGCCGCGTACCAACCGCAACATGCTGGACTTGCCAGTGCCGTTACGGCCGATGATGCAGACCCGCTCGCCGCGGGCAATCTGCCAGGAAACCTTATCGAGCAACGGCATGGCGCCGTAGGCGAGGGAAACATCGCTCAGTTTGAGCAGGGTCATGGGAATCTCCGGAAAAGCCGGCGCGTATTCTACCTTATGTACCCGCCGGGCACAGCAAGCGCCGGGCGGCATATGCTGAAACAACAGGCACGCTTTCGGGCCGTCGGGCAACAGGCTAAGCTAGCGGCCAATCTGTACGCCCCTCGGAAGTCTCATGCGCAGTCGACTGTCCCGCCTCGTTCCCGCCCTGCTGCTCGCGGTTATTCCTTTTGCTCCCGCCGCTCACGCCGGGGACCTGGCCCTTCAGCGCCAATATTATGACCAAGCCAAGGCTGCGTTGACCAAGGGCAACAGCGCGCCTTACTTCCAGTACAAGGCCATGCTGGTGGACTACCCGCTGGAACCTTATCTGGCGTATGAGGAGCTTACCGCCCGTCTGCCGGGGGCCAGCGACGAGGAAATCCAGGGGTTCATCCAGGCCCACGGCGACCTCCCCCAGATTAACTGGCTGAAGTTGCGGTGGCTGCGCATGCTGGCCGAGCGTGGGGACTGGCCCACCTTCGCGCGCTATTACGACCCCAAGCTCAATTTCACCGAACTCGATTGCCTGTTCGGCCAATACCAACTCACCCAGCCCAACCTGCGCGCTGAAGGCTATGCCAATGCCGAACGCTTGTGGCTGAGCGGCAAGGACCGCCCACCGGCGTGTGAGGCGCTGTTCGGGCGGTGGGCGGCCGAAGGGCAACTGACCGAGCAAAAGCGTTGGCAGCGGGCCAAACTGGCCGCCCAGGCCAAGAACTACACCTTGGCTACCGCCATGGTTAATGGCTTGCCTACCTTGAGCACTCAGGGGCAACGCCTGCTGGATGTCGCCCGTAAACCCGAGCTGCTGGACCAACCTGGCCTGTTCGTACCGGCGGACGAAGCCATGTCCGATGTAGTGAGCCTGGGCCTGCGCCGCCTGGCCAAGCAGGACCCAGAAAAGGCACTGGGCCTACTGGACAGCTATGCGGCCACCATGCACTTTTCTAGCGACGAAAAAGTGGCCATCGCCAAGGACATTGGTTTGGGGCTGGCTCGGCGCTACGACAGCCGGGCACTGAGCCTGATGACCCGTTACGACCCCGACCTGCGTGACGACACCGTAAGCGAATGGCGCCTGCGCCTGCTGCTGCGCCTGGGCCAGTGGCAAGAGGCCTACGACTTGACACGCCGGCTGCCCGCCAGCCTGGCGCAGACCAATCGTTGGAAGTACTGGGAGGCTCGAGCCCTGGAACTGGCGCGGCCTGACGATCCCCAAGTACCAGCCTTGTATCGCGCCGTGGCCAAGGAGCGGGATTTCTACGGTTTTCTGGCCGCCGACCGAGCCCAGGTCCCCTATCAGCTCACCAACCGCCCCCTGGCCCTTAGCCAGGCCCAGCTCAATAGCGTGCGCAACGCCCCCGGCATCAGGCGCGCCCTGGAGCTTTACCAACGCGGGCAGATCGTCGATGGGCGCCGTGAGTGGTACTACGTGTCGCGCCACTTCGACCGGGACCAAATGGTGGCTCAAGCCAAGCTTGCGTACGACATGGGCTGGTATTTCCCAGCCATTCGTACCATCAGTCAGGCCCAGTACTGGGACGACCTGAATATTCGCTTCCCCATGGCGCACCGAGACACCTTGTTGCGCGAAGCTCGCGCGCGAGGCCTGCATGCCAGCTGGGTATTTGCCATTACACGCCAGGAAAGCGCCTTCATGGACGACGCCCGTTCCCCCGTCGGGGCCATGGGTCTGATGCAACTGATGCCCGCCACTGCCAAGGAAACCTCTCGCAAGTTCAGCATTGCGCTGGCCTCGCCACAGCAAGTGATCGACCCGGACAAGAACATCCAACTCGGCGCTGCCTACCTGAGCGTGGTTCATGGCCAGTTCAATGGCAACCGGGTATTGGCCTCGGCGGCGTACAACGCGGGCGCGGGCCGTGTGCGACAGTGGTTACGGGGTGCCAACCACTTGAGTTTCGATGTGTGGGTCGAGTCGATTCCCTTCGACGAAACCCGGCAATATGTACAGAACGTACTGTCATACGCGGTGATCTACGGTGCCAAACTCAATACACCCCAGCCTATCGTGGACTGGCACGAGCGGTTTTTCGACGATATCTGATCGCGGCCAAGGCGCGCGCCTGAGCGAACACCCATAACCCATGGCCCTTTACAGAGCCATGGGGCTGGGTACTAAAGCAGGGTGACTGGCATCCCCACTTCCACTACTCCCCCGCCCTCACCAATAAGGTTTTGGCCGAACATGATGCCGCCTTCGAAGCGACGGTAGTCCTTGAGGGTATTGAGGGGCTCGCGGTCCCCATCACGTTCGTGGGTGTTGGGGTCGATGGTGGTTAATATGCAACGAGCGCAGGGTGAGGCTACACGGAAGGTTACGTCCCCAATTCGCAAGCGGCTCCAATTGTCTTCGGCATAGGCCTGGGCGCCTTCGATTACCAGGTTGGGGCGGAAACGCGGCATCATCATCTCGCGCCCCACTCGGCGAGAAAGGTCATCGACAGACGCCTGGTTGATCAGCAGCAGAGGAAAGCCGTCGGCGAAGGCCACCCGGTCTTCGGCTTCTGTGTTTCCGGCCCCAAGCGGCCGGGCCCGATGCTCAGGCACATACACCAAGCGCACCGACTGCCCAATGAGTTGGCTGGCCCACGCCGCCACCTCATCACCGGCATCGGGTACCCGCAAAGCGTCCTTCCAGATCACCACGCCCCGCAACTGGCTATCGGCTTCAGGCAAGGGTACCTCTAAGGCAGGCAAGCCCGGCGCGCTTAAGGTAAGGCCGCCGTTGGCGGCGTAGCGGGCCGAGATCCTGCCTAATACGGGCAAAGTACGCTGGGTCAAGCAACGGCCGCTGGTCTCGTCTACGAACATCCAACGGCGGTCCCCCGCCAGCCCTAACCGCTCCACGGCAGATGTCGACAGGGCTTCACCCAGGGTGGATTTGATAGGGTACCGATACAACGCTTGTAAACGCATGGCGGGCTTCCTCAAGGGGGCTCGCCTAGCTTAAACGATGCCTGGCCTCACAACGACTTAGCCGTGTTCCATTTCCAGGCGCTGACGCACCACTTCTACCAGACGGTCTGGTTGGAACTTGGAAAGGAAGTTGTCACAGCCCACTTTCTTGACCATCGATTCATTGAAGCTACCCGACAATGAGGTGTGCAGCACCACATAGAGGTCGCGCAAGCGAGGGTCCTGGCGAATCTCCGTGGTCAGCCGGTAGCCGTCCATTTCTGGCATTTCAGCGTCAGTGAACACCATCAGCAGCTTGCTACACACGTCCTCGCCAGCATCGGCCCACTTTTGCAACATACGCAGCGCCTTGAGCCCATCGCTGGCTACATGCAGTACGGCCCCGAGCTGGGAGAGTGTGTCCCGCAACTGAGCCAAGGCTACGGTGGAGTCATCCACCAGGAGGATTTCCCGGCCACGAGCATGGGCGAGCATTGAGTCTTCGAGTTTGTCTTTGGAAACCTTGGCGTTGTAAGGAACGATTTCGGCCAGTACCTTCTCGACGTCGATGATTTCCACTAACTTGTCTTCGACCCGGGTGATCGCCGTGAGGTAATGCTGCCGGCCCGCACTGGTAGGCGGCGGCAGAATGGCTTCCCAGTTCATGTTGATAATGCGGTCCACACCGCCCACCAAAAACGCCTGCACCGAGCGGTTGTACTCAGTCACGATAATGGTGCTGTCCGGGCCCGGTTCCAGTGGCCGCATGCCGATGGCTTGAGACAGGTCGATCACCGGCAGGGTTTGCCCACGCAGGTTGACTACCCCACACACGAACGCATGCCGTTGCGGCATCAGCGTCAGTTTGGGCAACTGCAATACTTCCTGAACCTTGAACACGTTGATCGCGAACAGTTGGCGGCCCGCCAAGCGAAACATGAGGATTTCAAGGCGGTTTTCACCCACCAGTTGGGTGCGCTGATCAACGCTGTCGAGTATGCCGGCCATGAAAGTCCCCGGGGGTTGGATAAGCCATGTACGGGCTATCGGCGCTCCCAGGTCAAACTTGAACGGCTCGCAAAGGCGTGGCCTGCAAGCCTTGTAAAAGGTACTTAAGCCTGCTGACTGAGCAGCGGGCAGTTGGCGGGCAAGTGCAGTCGCAGGGCGCCCGGGCGGGCGGTGAAGCGTAGATCGGTGCCAGTCAGCGGTTCGCCGTCGAGGTTGATGTCCAATCCTTGCGCGCTCTGGATTTCCACCCAAGGCAAGCGGGCGCGGATAAACAGGTTATCCATCCCGCCGCCACCCAGAAACTCCTTAAGGGTAGAAACCACTTCAGTGGGTGCGGGCAGAATGCTGATGTCCAACATGCCATCGTCCACTGTTGCCCCTGGGCACAACACATGGCCGCCCCCTGCCTGCCTACCGTTGCCGATCCCCAACGCCAGCAGCTCCCCTTCCCAATGAAAGTCTGGGCCATGCAGTACCCCGGAGGCAGCACGCAGCTCACTGAAACGGCTCAGCCCGGTAAAGAGATAGGCAGCGCCGCCCAGTACCTTTTTCAGGTCCTCAGAGGTGTTGGCGGTCACTTGGCTACCGAAGCCGCCGGTGGCCATATTGAGAAACAGCTGGCCGCCTACCTCGCCCAAGTCCACCGCCCGGGCTGGTTGCTCCAGCAAGGCCAGGGCAGGTTGGGGCTCCAAAGGCACGCCCGCGGCACGCGCGAAGTCGTTGGCGGTGCCCAACGGCATCAGCGCCAGGCTCACATCAGCCTTGCTTTGAGCTACCGCTTCGGCCACGTCCCGTAGGGTGCCGTCGCCGCCACCGGCGATCAAGGTCGGATAGCCTGCGGCGATGCCCTCTTCTACCAGGCGGGCGGCGTCACCGCCCTCCCAGGTAAGCCGTACGGCGATCTCCCAGCCCTGTTCGCGCTGGGCCTCGACCGCCGCGCGCACGTCTTCGTTGAGTGCCTGCTTACCGTGCAGAATCAGCCATGCCTTACGCGCTTGCATTCACCTACCCCTTCGCTAAAGTGCCAATGGGCATGTGACCACGGCCAACGGGAAAAGCGCCCGCGAACGAAACATTCTCAAACCAACAGTTCGCTCATGGGTATGAAGCCCAGCAAATCCCCTTCGGCTACTGCTTGCCCTTCTGGCACTTCCACCAGTCCATCGGCCCACGCAGCACTGCGCAGCACCCCGGAACTCTGATTGGGGTACAGCTGGGCATGGCCTGCATCAATTTGTGCGCGAAGAAACTCACGGCGCCCACCGGTTGGCCAGGTAAAGCCTGCGGCAACCTTCACACGCCGTGGCTCGGCACGCTCGCAGCCCATCCGCCGCAACAGGTAAGGCCGCGCCAGCAGCGCGAAGGTCACCAGTGTGGAAGCAGGGTTGCCCGGCAGGCCGATCACTACCGTGCCCTGATAGGTACCTACGGTCAGCGGCTTGCCAGGTTTGATGGCGAGCTTCCACAACGCCAATTCGCCACCTTCGCGCAAGGCCTGGCCCAGGTAATCAGCCTCTCCCACGGATACACCGCCGGTGGTGAGAATCAGGTCTACCCCTTGGAGCCCTTCGAGGGTGCGCCGGGTAAGGTCAAGGTCATCACCGATGATGCCGGCGTCTATCACCTCGCAGGCGCTGCGCTCGAGCCAACTGCACAGCAGCTGCCGATTGCTATTGTAGATCTGCCCAGGGCCTAGCGGGCTGCCGGGGGCGACCAGCTCGTCCCCGGTGGACAGTACCGCCACTCGCGCTTTACGGCTTACGCTCAAGGTGGCCACGCCCAGGGTAGCCGCCAGCCCCAGCTCAATAGGGCCCAGGCGGGTGCCGGCACTCAATACGCGATCGCCCGCCCGGCACTCCTGCCCCTGTGGCCGCACGTTCAGGCCTACTTTCGCAGGCTGAGTGAAGCCGACCCGGCCATCGGGAGCGACTTCAGCGTTTTCCTGCATGTGCACGCAGTCCGCACCCTCGGGCATGGGGGCACCGGTGAAAATTCGTGCGCAGGTGCCCGGTTGCAAGGGCGCGGGGGCTTGGCCCGCGAAAATCCGTTGCGTTACCTCCAAGGGCGCACCTGTCCATGAGGCTGCGGCCAAGGCATAACCATCCATGGCGCTGTTAGGCCATGGGGGTAGGTCTGTGCTGGCACTCACCCCCTCGGCTAATACACGCCCATCCGCGGCAGCCAGGGGTAGGGTTTCGTTTCCCAGCGCAGGCGCTGCGTCGGCCAAGGCCAGTAGCCGTTCAGTAGCCTGGGCCAGCGTGATGAGGCCCCGCGGGTTGGGCTCAACCACGGCTTTCACAAGGCGCGGCTTTCTTAAGGTGTGGCACGAAGTTACAAGGCCGGTAGCGGTTATCCAACTGCTCGGCAAGGATGCCATCCCAACCAGTGCGGCAGGCATTGGTAGAGCCCGGCAAGCAGCACACCAGAGTACCGTTGGCCAGGCCGGCCAACGCCCGGGATTGCACCGTGGACGTGCCAATGTCTTTAAGGGAAATATGGCGGAACAACTCGCCGAACCCGTCAATGTGTTTGTCCAGCAGGCAGGCGACCGCCTCAGGAGTGCTGTCACGCCCGGTGAAACCGGTACCGCCAGTGATCAGTACCACTTGAACCACCTCGTCGGCGATCCATGTGGCGACCTGGGCGCGGATTTTGTACAGGTCATCCTTGAGCAGCACCCGCGCGGCCAGGCCATGGCCAGCGGCGGTCAGGCGGTCAACGAACAGTTGGCCTGAGGTGTCGGTTTCTTGAGTGCGGGTGTCGCTGACCGTCAATACCGCGATATTGAGGGGCACGAAAGGAGCATCGGCCTTGGTATTCATGGCACGTTCCAGTTGTTGAGGAAAACGCTCGGTGTTATATCACAGCCACCTACTCCACGCCTGAGCCTGCCATGGATTCTCTGCCCTTACCCCAGCCACCTACCTCCGTTTTGCTGCTGGCCGGTGGTCAAGGGTCGCGTGTAGGCGGCGCGGACAAGGGCCTGCTGCCTTGGCGTGGCAAGCCGATGATTGAACACTTGTACGCCTGGGTGCGGCCACTGACCGACGACTTGATCATCTCCTGCAATCGCAATACCGAGCGCTATGCCCCGTACGCAGATCGGCTGGCTATCGATGCTGAGCCCGGCTACCCAGGCCCAATGGCAGGGCTGCTGGCAGGGCTGCGGCTGGCGCGGCATTCACGGCTGCTAGTGCTGCCCTGCGATGTACCGGGTATCGATAGGGCCTTGCTTGCAAGCATGCTGGCCCATCAGGCCAAGGCCCCCGCGGCACCCTTGATCCTGCGCCAGGGCGGCGCTTGGGAGCCCTTGTTGTGTGTGCTGCCAACCGCTGTCAAACTTGCCTTCGAACAGGCTTGGGGCCAAGGCGAACGCAGCCCCCGCAAGGTGATGCTGGCCTTGCGGCCGCAAGCGTTGGATTGCCCGGCCCAAGACCCTCGGCTGCGTAATTTGAATACCCTCACGTTGATGCAGGACAATAACGCCCCCTCTGCCGCCGGCCCCTAAGGAACTTGCCGTGCCCGGCTGCGTCATACGGGGGTTATCACTTAACACTCTTTCCGGAGACTTGAAATGTCCAACAGGATTCTTCCCGCACTGATGCTCGCAGCGGGCCTTGCCGCTTTGGCGGGATGCTCCACCCCGACCGTCATCACCCTGAACGATGGCCGTGAAATCCAGGCAGTTGACTCGCCTAAGTACGACGAAGACTCCGGCTTCTACGAAATCGAGCAACTCGACGGCAAGCAGACCCGCGTCAACAAAGACCAGGTTCGTACCGTTAAAGAGCTCTGATCGTTGTAAGACTGCACCGGTATCAAGGGCTTGTGGAGGTTAATCAGCACCGGTAATCTTTCGGTATCGGAGTGTAGCGCAGCCAGGTAGCGCGTCTTGTTCGGGACGAGAAGGCCGCAGGTTCGAATCCTGTCTCTCCGACCATATCGCTGCGCTGGGTAATGTCCTGGCCTGAAATACCAAAAGCCCGCCTTGCGCGGGCTTTCTTGTTTCCATCGTAATCGCCGCCGTTGTATTGAGGGGATAGTGTCAGCACGTCCTTGCCTTCGGTAGCGCCAAGCCAGGTGAAGTGCTCCGGCATGGGCGCAACCGTTGGGGCGAAAATAAGGGCGTTCCCGACATCGCCGGTGGCCAGGCCCGGGCCGCTGAGCGTCCAGCGACTGCACGCGCCATACTTGCCCTGGATGTCCAGCACAAAGGTGCCGTTGTGACCACCGCCCATGCTGGTAAAGCCCTACACCCCGCGGCGCGGCCGGTCGCGAGCCAGCTCGGCTGCTACGCGGGTACACATGCGCCTGTACTAGTAGCCGGCCAGGGTTCCCGCTCGTTCACAGAGGCCAATCTCGTATGCGCAGGGCTAGTACAGCCCCTCGCTATTAGGCGCGCTGCGGTTTGTGCTTAAGCCTTTCCACCCCACCCATCACCAGCACGAAGAACACGGGGACGAATATCACCGCCAAGGTCGCGGTCAGCATCCCGCCGATCACGCCGGTGCCGATGGCCTGTTGGCTAGCGGAACTGGCGCCGGTGGCGAACGCCAAGGGCACTACACCGAGAACGAACGCCAACGAGGTCATCACGATGGGCCGCAAACGCAGCCTGGCCGCGCGGATAGCGGCTTCGAAGCGGTCCATCCCCTGGTCATGCAAGGTTTTGGCGAACTCGATGATCAGGATGGCGTTCTTGGCCGAGAGGCCAATCAGCGTGATCAAGCCCACCTTGAAGAACACATCATTAGGCATGCCACGCAGGGTCACGGCCAGTACCGCGCCCACAACCCCTAGTGGTACCACCAGCAGCACCGCCAGTGGGATCGCCCAGCTTTCGTAGAGCGCCGCCAGGCACAGGAACACCACTAACATCGATAAGCCCAGTAACAAGGGCGCTTGCCCACCTGATATCTGTTCCTGCAAGGACAAGCCGGTCCACTGTAGGCCAAAGCCTTTAGGCAGGCCCAAGGCCAGGCGTTCGAGTTCTTCCATGGCTTGCCCGGTACTATGCCCCGGCGAGGGTTCCCCCGACAGGCTGATGGCGGGGTAACCGTTGTAGCGGTTGAGCTGGGCTGGGCCACGGGCCCATACCGCCTTGGCGAAGGCGGACACCGGTACCATGTGCCCCTGGGTATTTCGCACCTCCAGGGCCAATACATCTTCCACCTGCTGCCGGCGGTCGCCCTGGCTTTGCACGATCACCTGCTGCATGCGCCCGGCATTGGGGAAGTCGTTGACGTAAGCGGAGCCCAGGGCGATGGACAGCACATTGGCGATCTCCGCAAAGGACACGCCCATGGCATTGGCCTGTTGGCGGTCCACCTCAATCTGGACCTGCGGGGTTTCCGCCAGGGCGGATTCACGCACGTTCTGCAGCACGGTACTGCCCCGGGCCTTGCCAAGCAATTCGTCCCGAGCCCGTTGCAAGGCTTGGTAGCCCTGCCCCGCGCGATCCTGTAGCCGTACCTCGAAGCCGCCAGAGGTACCCAACCCCTCCACGGGGGGCGGCAGCAAGCTGAACGCCATGGCGTCTTTCAAGCCAGAGAATACCGCGCTGGCGCGGTCGGCGATGGCTTGAGCGGAGTTTTCGGTGGCGCGTTCGGACCAATCTTTGAGGGTGGTAAAAGCCAGGGCTGCGTTTTGCCCGCTGCCAGAGAAGCTAAAGCCCAGAATCATCACCGTGTTGGCCACGCCGGGCTCTTGGGCATTGTGGCCCTCTATCTGCTTGGCCACCGCCACGGTGCGGTTCTGGCTGGCGCCCGGTGGAAGCTGAACGTCGGTGATGGTGTAACCCTGGTCCTCCACGGGCAAGAACGAAGACGGCAAGCGCACGAATAACACCGCCAGCAGCCCCACCACCAGCACAAAGCCCAGCATCCAGCGGCCAGCCCGGTGCACTGCCCGCCGTACCCAGCCTTCATAATGGTCACTGGCCTGGTCGAAGCGGCGGTTGAAGGCACCGAACAACCCGGTTCTAACGGCATGCCCGCCTGGGGCCAGGGGCTTGATCAAGGTGGCGCACAGCGCCGGGGTGAGGCTGAGCGCCAGGAAGGCCGAGAACAAGATAGCCACGGCCATCGAGACAGAAAACTGCTGGTAGATCACCCCGACCGACCCGGGCATGAACGCCATGGGAATGAACACCGCCGTGAGCACTAGGGTAATGCCGATGATCGCGCCGCTGATTTCGGTCATGGCCTTGCGAGTAGCGTCCCTGGAAGACAGCCCTTCCTGAGCCATCAGACGTTCTACGTTTTCTACCACTACGATGGCGTCATCCACTAGGATGCCAATGGCTAAGACCATGCCGAACAGCGTCAGCACGTTGATGGAAAACCCAAGCAACAGCATCACGGCCAGTGTGCCCATCAAGGCCACGGGCACCACCAACGCGGGGATGAGCGTATAGCGGATATTTTGCAAAAACAGGAACATCACCACGAACACCAGAGCCATGGCTTCGATCAGGGTGTGAATCACCTTGGTGATAGAAATATGTACGAAAGTCGAGGTGTCGTAGGGAATGTCGTATTTCACCCCAGCAGGGAAATACCGAGCCAGCTCATCGAGTTTGTTCCGCACCTGCGTGGCAGTGCTCATGGCGTTGCCCGCTGGAGCCAGTTGCACCCCAATGGCGACCGAGGCCTGGCCATTCAAGCGGGTAGCAAAGTTATAGCTCTGCGCGCCCACCTCTACGCGGGCCACATCCCCCACCGTTATATTTGCCCCGTTCGGGTTGGCTTTAAGCACGATGCCAGCAAACGCCTCCGGCGTGGTCAACTGCCCTTGCACGATCACGGTAGCGGTCATCTCTTGATCGGCAGACGTTGGCAAGTCACCGATACCCCCGGCGGACACCTGTACGTTCTGCTCGGCGATCGCCTGGCTTACATCAGCCGGGGTCAGGTGGTAGGCCACCAGTTTTCGCGGGTCCACCCAGATGCGCATGGCCCGCTCGGCACCGAACAGTTGCGCCTTGCCCACTCCATCGAGGCGCTTGAGTTCGTTGATCACATTACGGGCCAGGTAGTCGCTCAGGGCGGTTTCATCCAGGCGTCCATCGGTGGAGGTCAGGGTAGCGATCAGCAAGAAACCGGCCGACGTTTCCTCGATCTGCAGCCCCTGCTGGGTCACCGCGCGTGGCAGCCGAGGCTCGACCACCTTCAGGCGATTCTGCACATCGACCTTGGCCAGCTCCGGGTCGGTGCCCGGCTGGAAGGTAATGGTCAGGGTGGCCGTGTTCTGGCTGCTGCTGGCGCTGAAATACAGCAGGTGGTTGACCCCGTTGAGCTCCTGCTCGATCAGGCTGACCACGCTTTCGTCAATGGTTTGCGCCGAGGCGCCTGGGTAGGTGGCCGTCAGTTCGATTTGAGGTGGCGCCACGTTGGGGTACTGGGCCACGGGCAAGCGCGGCAACGCCAGCAGCCCTGCCAGCAGAATGAACAACGCAATCACCCAGGCAAATACTGGACGCCCGATAAAAAACTGCGCCATTAACGCTGCTCCTTGCCAGGCGCCAGTGGCGCGGCTTCTTGGGCTTCGACCTGCTGGCCAGGCTGTGCGTGCTGTACCCCCTCGATCACCACGCGGTCACCCGCCGCCAGGCCGGCCTTCACCACCCAGCGGTTGTTCTGAGCACTACCCAACTCGATGGGGCGCTCCTGAACCTTACCGTCGGCACCCACCACCAGTACCAAGGCTTTACCAGCCGCGTCGCGCTGCACCGCACGCTGCGCGACGGTAATCCCCTGAGCATCCCGCGCCTGGTCGAGCCGTACACGAACGAAACTGCCCGGCAACAGGGCGCGGTCTGGGTTGGGGAACTGGCTGCGCAGGGTGATTTGCCCCGTGCTCTGCTCTACCGTGAGGTCGGAGAACAACAACTGCCCTTTCAACGGGTACTCCGCTCCGTCTTCCTGAATCAGGGTGGCACTGACCTGGGTGTGCGAGAGCGGCTGCACCTGCCCTTGTTGTAGCGAGCGGCGCAGTTCGCTCAATTGCCGGGTGGACTGGTTCACATCGGCATAGATAGGTTCGAGCTGCTGGATGATCGCAAGGGGCGTAGTAGCGTCCTGCCCTACCAGCGCCCCTTCGGTGACCAGGGCCTTACCGATACGGCCCGCGATTGGGGCCTTAACGGTGGCATAACCCAGGTTCAGGCGCGCCCGCTTCAGGGCGGCGCGATTGGCCGCTACGTCTGCTTCGGCCTGCAGGTAACTTGCCTGGGCGTTCTCCGCGTCCTGTCGACTGACCGCATCTATACCCGCCAATTCCGCGTAACGCCGGGCTTGTAGCCGCGTTTGATAAAGCGTGGCCTCGGCTTTTTTCACCCCCGCCTCGGCGCTGTCGACCTCCGCCTGCAGCGGCTCGGGGTCGATCAAGAACAGCACATCCCCTTCTTTAACGTCACTGCCTTCACGGTACACCCGCTTGAGTACGATGCCCGCAACCCGCGCACGCACTTCGGCGGTACGAGGCGACACCAGGCGGCCATTGAGCTCTGTGGTCAGGGTCAAGGCTTGCGGCTGAACGGTTTCGACAGTGACGTGCGCGGGAGGGGCGGCCGGGGCGTCCTCGGGTTTATTACAACCCGCGAGCAGGGCCAGGCTTACGCACAACACGCGCACCGGGGCGAAAGTATGGGCGAACGACAGCATGGCAACGCTCCTGAAGGTGGCGCGCCATGCTAATGCTACTTCGCCGTTTTGGCGTAAATATGTGTTGAGCGCTTGTAAACAAATGTTAAGCGCTAGCTGCGCCAGCACCTGTGTGCCAGGCCTGACCTGCCTTAACGCTGGCTGGCGGCCCGCCCGATGCCCCACCCCAGGAGTGGGGTCAGACCCTCGATCACGCCGAAAATCAAGCCAGTACGCACGGCCTGGAACAGGTGTGGTTTGCGCAGGCTTGCCCCTTTGCCGATCGCGGCGGCGAAGGCATCCGTAGACATGGCGAGGGCCAGGAAGATAAGAGATAGCGGGTTCACGAGTAACTTCCAGTCGGGCTCTGAGACAACGACACCACCACGCGCCCGACCCTAGGCATGGAGATGTCGTTGGTCTCGCCTACCAAAAGGTGTCAGCGCCACGGCAGGCTGCCGAGAATGTTGACGCGAACGCTTCAGAACCCCCTCTGAAGCAGGCTACTCCCCAACGGGGCCGCCACTATAGCCGAGCGGGCCAGTTAACGACACTGCTAATCGGCTAGGGCACCCTTAAGGCAAGGTCACTATTGAACCTGCGCTGCGCACCGGTGAGCGGGTCCATGAACGCCAGCGACCGTGCCAGCAGCTGCAACGGCCGGGCAAAGTCATCCGGCTGCTCCGCTGGCGTAACGTTCGGGTAGAACGGATCGTTGCAAATGGGCGCGCCCAGCCCTGCCATGTGCACCCTGAGCTGGTGCGTGCGCCCCGTAACGGGAGATAACGCGTAATGCCACAGTGGCCCGTCGGCTTTGAGCACCTGCACCAAAGTTTCACTGTTGGGCTCACCCGGTGCTTCGCGCATGCAAAAGAACGGCTCGCCTCGGACGATCCGGCTTCGCCGCACATGGGGTAAGGGCAACTGGGGCAACGCTGGCGCCACGGCCTCATAGCGCTTGTCGATACGGCGGGTTGGAAACAGCTGCTGATACGCCCCACGGGTTGCCACGTTGGTGGAAAACATCACCAGCCCCGCGGTGTGCCGGTCGATACGGTGCAGCGGTACCAGGTGACCGTTGCCGGTGGCGCGAATGAGCCGGCGCAGCAGCGTTTCTTCCACGAACGCCCCGGCCGGTGTGACGGGCAAGAAGTGAGGCTTGTCGGCGATCAGCAGGTGCTCGTCCTGGTACAGCACTCGCTCGGTTACAGGGATGGGCCGCTCCTCAGGCACTTCTCGGTAATAGTGAATCTTCAGGCCCGCGCGGTAAGGTTGCTCCAGGGCAAGGGGCTGCCCCTGGGCATCGAGCACGCGCTGGCGAGCAAAACGGTCGACCCATTGATCACGGCCCACAGCCGGGAAGTGATCGGCCAGGCAATCGAGTACCGTGGCCCAGGCTCCAGGTGGCAGGCAAAGGGTGCTGGCCTGAGAGCGGGCGGGGTCGAAGGGCGTGGCGGGCATGGGTGGCTCCAGAGTGACTGAGCCGTGATTATCCCCTGCCCCGCTGTGTACTCAAAGCACCACGCTCTGCTTTTGCCCCGCTGCCATGGCCTTGGCCTGCGCTTCCAACCAGCGCAGTACGTCGACCGCATCCCAACGGGCGGGGTCGAACAAGGCATAGGCCTGGCCCTGAAAGCCCACAACGTCTAACCGCTGGTGATAGCCCGCGCGCTGAAACAGCGCTTCGATCTCCGCAAAGCAGGTGTTGAAGTGCAGCTTGCCGAAGGGCGTCTTACCTTCCATGACCAGCCCGTCGAGCCGCAGGTCTAGTACCGCTTCGAACACGGCTTCTGGCGACATGCGGTTTACACTGGCTTTGAGCTGCTGAATGTTGATCACGATGCTTTCCTTAGTGTGCGGGCGCAAGGTCGCTTCCTACTGTATTTTTATACAGCCTATAACACGAAGCCACAAAGGCAACGAAGCTCGTGTGCCAAGCTTGCGCGATCCATTCCTGGGCATTGTGCAACGACTATTAGCGATTTGGCACAGGGTTGGTTATTTCAGAAAATGAACCACCTGGTCTTCATCAAACGGCCAGTCCAATTCCGCACCCGTGTCAACCCGCCGTAACACAGGTACCCGAGCTTCATAACGTTCAGGTAGGTAAGCGGCCTCACGCAGGTCAATGAGCTCTACCCACAAGCCATGCTCTACCAGTGCTACCAAGGCAGCTTCGGCCAGGGCGCAGCGTGGGCAATTGATGATCACGAACAGTTGGCATTCGGGGCACATGGCGGCATCAACCTTGACCTGGACCTGGGGCTTAGCAGTCTAGCCCTGCGCTGACCGCTCAGCCACGGCCTCACCTGCGACGCTTAAACAACCTTACACGGCGCTTCCAGCAAAATGCTGTTACGAAGCGCTGAACCTTGACGACGAAACGGGACTCGAACCTCAAAGCCAACCTAAGGAGGACGCCATGACTCGCGATACTATTACTACGGCACAAGACGTGCTGACCGCGGATTTCCAAACGCTGATCCGCGATAGCGAGAAGCTGCTGGAACACACCGCTACCCTGGCCGGTGAACAGGCCGAAGAGCTGCGCGGGCAGATCAAGGCCAGCCTGGTGAAGGCACGGGCTGCGCTCAAGCAGACAGAAGTCGAACTGCGCGAACAAGGGGCGGCGGCACTGGTTGCGGCCGAAGATTATGTGCAGGCCAACCCGCTGCCAGCCATCGGTATCGCCGCTGGCGTAGGCTTCTTGGTGGGCTTGCTGGCTACAAGGCGCTGATATGAACCGGGACGATTCCTCGCTGCCACCGCCGACGGGCCAGACCACCGGCTCCCACGGTCGCCGGCTGGGTGGCGCCTTGCTGGGCTGGTTGCACAGCCATATCGAACTGCTGGGCATTGAATTTCAGGAGCAAAAAGCGCGCACCCTAAGCCTGCTGCTATTTGCCGGCTTGGCGCTGGTGTTCGCTTTGCTGGCACTGGTGGCCCTTTCTGGGTTGATCCTGATCCTGCTTTGGGACAATTACCGCATTCCAGGCATGATTGGCCTGTGTGCGTTCTACCTGCTTGCCGGGTTGTTCTGCGCGATTAAACTCAAGGCCGCGATATTTGACGAGTCCTCGCCGTTCCACGCCACCCTTGAGGAATTGGCCAACGATCGGGAGCGCCTGCTGCCATGAGCCGACACGTACCTAATGGCGCCACGCGCCGTGAAATGCGCAAGGCGGTCATCCGCCTGCGCATGGAAATGCATCGCCAGGAAATCCGCCAGGAGGCCAAGCAGCTTGTTAACCCGTTTTCGCGCCTGCGGACCATGGGCGAAGGCTTGAACAAAAACCTGCGCGCGCGCCATGCCCCGTTGTGGGGTATGGGTGCCGTCAGCCTGTTGGGCTTTTTGTCCGGCAAGGGCGCACGTAAAGGTGGTATTGGTTCAGCCGCTCGGCTAATCAAATTGGGCGTAAGCCTGGTGCCCCTGCTCAAGCTGTTGCAAAACGCAAACCGGCACTGACTCAACCGCCGGTGCCAAGGCCGCTTACCTTACCGTAAGCGGCTTTTTTGATGGCGCCACTACAGCTTACCGAGGCGGCAACGTTTTAGCCGTTGCGGCTTTGCCTCAATGGGAACAAGCTCCGAAGGTGTAAATTTTCGATGGAGAAGCGCCTTGGATTGGCAAACACTGCTCACCCGCGAACGCCTGGGCAAGCCCCTACATAGCGCCGATGAGCTCGGCCGTACCCCCTTTCACAAAGACCATGACCGGATCATCTTCTCCGGTGCCTTCCGCCGCCTGGGGCGCAAGACCCAAGTGCACCCGGTATCAAGCAACGACCATATCCACACCCGCCTTACCCACTCCCTTGAAGTGAGCTGCGTGGGCCGCTCCCTGGGCATGCGCGTTGGTGAGACCCTGCGCGACGAACTGCCCGCTTGGTGTGACCCGTCGGATTTGGGCATGGTGGTGCAATCGGCGTGCTTGGCCCATGACATCGGCAACCCGCCTTTTGGCCATTCCGGTGAAGACGCCATTCGGTACTGGTTTCAGCAAGCCGCCGGGCGCGGCTGGCTCGACAGCATGAGCGATGGCGAGCGCCTGGATTTTCTAAACTTCGAAGGCAATGCCCAGGGCCTGCGGGTGCTGACGCAACTGGAGTATCACCAGTTCGAAGGCGGCATGCGCCTGACCTATGCCACCCTCGGTACTTACCTGAAGTACCCCTGGACGGCCCGCCATGCAGACTCTCTGGGCTACAAGAAGCATAAGTTTGGCTGCTACCAAAGCGAATTGCCACTATTGGAGCAGATCGCCGGGCGGCTGGGGCTGCCGTTGCTCGAGCCCCAGCGGTGGGCACGGCACCCACTGGTGTACCTGATGGAAGCGGCCGACGACATTTGCTATGCCCTGATCGACCTGGAAGACGGGCTGGAGATGGGCCTACTGGAGTACAGCGAGGTGGAGGCCCTGTTGCTGGGGCTGGTAGGCGATGACCTGCCAGATACCTACCGGCAGCTGGGCCCGCTGGACTCACGCCGACGAAAACTGGCCATTTTACGCGGCAAGGCGATCGAGCACCTGACCAATGCCGCCGCCCGCGCCTTCGTGGAGCAACAGCCCGCCTTGCTGGCCGGTTCCTTGACCGGAGACTTGGTAGAGCACATGGACGGCCCGGCCAAGCTCTGCGTTTTGGGCGCCAAGGACATCGCCCGGCAGAAAATTTTCCAGGACAAACGCAAAACCCTGCATGAGATAGGCGCCTATACCACGCTGGAGATCTTGCTCAATGCGTTCTGTGGCGCGGCCCTGGAACAGCATGGCGGCAAGCCGCTATCGTTCAAGAACCGGCGCATCCTCGACCTGATGGGCAGCAATGTGCCGCAACCGTCCTGGCCCCTGCATGCGGCGTTCATGCGCATGATCGACTTTATCGCCGGGATGACCGATAGCTACGCCAGTGAAATGGCCAGCGAAATGACAGGGCGCGCCATTCCGGTATGACCCTGCAAGGAAAACTCTGATAAGCCCGGGCCCATCCCGGGTTAGCAACCTGCCCCGCACCCAACTGAGCTAATGTCCCGCTCCTTGTCGCAGTAAGGAAGCAGGAATGGGTTCGGTATTTATCATTGAAGATCACCCGGTCATTCGCCTTGCAGTACGGATGGTGCTTGAGAACGAAGGCTATGAGGTTATTGGCGAGACCGACAATGGCGTGGATGGCATGCGCATGGTCCGCGAGTGCAACCCTAGGCTGGTCGTACTGGACATCAGCCTGCCCAGGCTGGATGGCTTGGAGGTGCTGGCGCGCTTCCAGGCCATGGGCATGCCCTGGCGGGTACTGGTACTCACCGCCCAGGCGTCCCAACTGTTCGCCATACGCTGCATGCAACTGGGCGCCGCGGGGTATGTGTCCAAGGTCGAAGACCTCACCGAATTGCTAAGCGCGGTGCGCGCGGTATTCGCCGGCTATACCTATTTCCCCAGCCAGGCGCTGACCGCCGCGGACGACCCGGAGCGCGGAGTGGAGTTGGGGCTGTTTCATCAGGTCAACGATAGGGAATTGATGGTGTTGCAACTGTTTGCCCAGGGCAGGACGAACCGGGAAATCGCCGAAGGGATGTTTCTGAGCAACAAAACCGTGAGTACGTACAAAAAGCGCTTGATGCACAAGCTGAAGGCAAAATCGCTGGTGGAGCTATTGGACATCGCCAAGCGTAACGGGGTGGTGTAAGGCAGGCCGACAGGCTGCGATGGCACTTGATCTCCCGCCTGACGCCAAGGGCCAGCGCAGCGCCATAGTTGAAACCCTGTAAGGCAAGCGATGGCCCAGGCGTGTTTGCGCCTAAGCCGAGCCGGTCAACCCAGTGCAGTCGCAGCCTTGGCAATTTCCGCAGCCGACGCCAGCGCTTCCACACCCCGGCATAGCTCAACGAGGTGCTGCGCCTGGCTCCCTGGCAAAATGTCCTTGGCAAGGTCAAGGAATTTGGCCTCTAGTTGCTGATCAGTCATTGGCACCTCCACGCTTCCTATCGCGTGCTTAATGTACTTATGCAGCGTACGCCCATCATTGAGGGTAATAGTCATGTCGACCTGCTCAGGCTTGATGGCAGGGTCAATGGCCGCTACTACGCGATTGCGCAAACTGACCACAGTGGGATCGAGTACCGCCTGATCACTGTACTGACGTTCACCCGCTGCACCCTGAACGATGGCCACGGCCACCGAATGGTAGATGCTGAACTTCCCCTCCAAGCCGATTTTTGGGGCTTTTTTACCCGTCAGCTCCAGAACCAGGGGATGAACCTTCAACTCCACCTTGGCAATCTGCTCAGGCTTGAGCTTGTATTCGTTGCGCAACTGAATGGCCGCATCGATGGCCGGGTGAATCACGATTCCGCACGCAAATGGCTTGTAGGTGTTGAGGGTAGACTCATAGTGGGTGCCTAACCCCTCAGTGATCTGGCTGAAATCTTGTTTAGTGCTGATGGTATGAGCCCAGCCACGCTTGGCCTCGATCATGGCATCCGAACTGGTGTAGTTCTGCTCCGCCAGCAAGGCTGCAAACAGCCCATTGCTCGCGGCGCGGCCTGGGTTGAAGCTTTTGTTCATGGAGCCGAAAGACTCCCTCAGGCCCACCGGTTGCGAAGCAGCCAGGCCAAGAGCCCAAACCATTTGCTGCTCTGTCAGGCCAAGTAATTTGCCAGCGGCCGCCGCGGCACCGAATACCCCTGCCGTGCCTGTGATATGCCAGCCAACGTCGTAATGCTCTGGGTAAACGGAGTTGCCGATACGACACTCGGTTTCAACGCCCAGAACCAGCGCATTGAGAAACGCTTTGCCAGACACCGGGCGGTATTCGGACAACGCCAGAATTGCTGAAACCACCGGGCCAGCGGGGTGAATGATGGTTTTCAAGTGAGTGTCGTCAAAATCGAAAATATGGCTGGAAACGCCATTGATGAACGCAGCGTTCATGATGTCGAAACGCTCTTTGCGCCCGAGCAGACTGGCTTGTTCCGGGCCTGAAAAAGGCGTGAGCGCAACGATCGCCCGCTCGACTGTCTCGTGGCGAGAGCCCCCGACGGCTACACCGACCCAGTTCAACAGCGTGCGACACCCTTCCTTTCGGACGTTGGCCGGCAAGTCTTCATACCGCGCTTTTACCAGATAGGCAGCCAACGTGCGGGTCACACCCTGGCCCTCCAGCCCAGGGCTGGCAACAGCTGAGGTTGAGGTTGAGGGCGATGCCGGCTCAGCGGAAAACACCAGCCCCGGTGCGGCAGTGGCGGCGGAGGCAATGGCGCCGGCCTTCAGCAATGTGCGGCGGTTCATTGAGTTCATGAGTGTTCCTGTGCTTGTAATTGTTGGAATACACGCGCGCTAGCGCACCGGACAATCATGCAGCACAAACCCTGCTAAGTTAATTGCAATAATCCTGGGTATTTATGCATGTCGAACATGAATGTCGAGATGGGCGATCTACGTGCGTTGGTCGCTGTCGCAGAACTGGGCAGCTTCAGCGCGGCCGCGCGAGAGCTGCACCTTTCACAGCCCGCGTTGTCGCGCCGCATTTCAAAAATGGAGGGTAATCTGGGTGTCCGGCTGCTGGAGCGGACAACGCGACGCGTCGAGCTAACGGCGACTGGACGCGAGTTCGCCCGTAAAGCGCGTCAGGTGGTAAACACCTTTGATGAGTCGTTTTTGGGGATCACCGAGGGAACCAGCACGCTCCGGGGTGAAGTCACCGTCGCCTGTGTGCCGACGGCAGTGAACCATTGCCTGTTGGGTATACTGACTGAATATCAGCGCCTGTATCCACGCATCCTCGTACGGGTGCTCGACGACGGTGCAAGTGATGTGCTTTCAACCGTAGTCCGTAATGAAGCCGATTTTGGCATCAATTACATCGGTGCGCAGGAAGCGAATCTGGATTTCATCCCGCTGTTCAGGGAGCGTTTCGTAGTCGCCTGTCCTCATGACCATGCCCTGGCCTCTCGGCGTTCTGTTACTTGGGCAGAGCTCGCCAAACACGACTGCATCGCGGTGACCAAGGCTAGCGGCAATCGCCTGCTGCTTGACCTGGCACTGGCCGATATTCTTAAACTGCCCACCGCGATCTGTGAAGCCAGGCATGTCCGGACCGTGGTCGACATGGTTGCCGCCGGCCTTGGGATCGCGGCGGTGCCTCAATTGGCAATCCCGCCTCACCTCACGCGAGCTGAGGTACGCGTTGTGCCGCTCACCAAGCCTGTGGTCAATCGCACCATCGGGCTGATCAAACGCAAAGGCAGAGTGTTGTCACCTGCGGCCGAGCGTCTGTACCAGATGATGTTGGGGTTCGATCAGAGCGGCACGTCAGCCCCATAAACCCTCAGGCGCGGCTGGAGTCCACGACCGTGGCTTAATGGGGCGCCAGATTTCCAAATGAATAACTGATAAACTGCGCGCCGTAATTACTCAGAGGATTTTTTCATGGCTACTAACCGCTCCCGTCGCTTGCGCAAAAAACTGTGCGTAGATGAGTTCCAGGAATTGGGCTTTGAGCTCAATCTGGAATTCAAAGAGGACTTGGATGACGCAGCAGTAGACGCTTTCCTCGACGATTTCCTCACCGAGGCCATGGATGCTAACGGCCTGGACTATGTTGGGGGCGATGACTTCGGTCTGGTCTGCCTGGCAAAACGTGGCTCGGTTACCGAAGAGCAACGCGCTATCGTAGAAGCATGGCTCAAGGCCCGCAGTGAAGTGACCAAGGTTGATGTCAGCCCACTGCTGGACGCATGGTATCCAGAAAAGCCGGTTCAACCGGCTGCTTGACGCTCAAGCGCGCCCAAAAAGAGAAGGCCACCCCAGGGTGGCCTTTTTCATTCGCAGGCTTTGTATTTCAAATCGGGCACGCTACTGCGCTGGCCTAACTCAGGCTGATAATTACCGAACAGGGCGGCCCAACCGGGAAAAATTCCTACGACCGGTCCCGGGCCCGGCAGCGCATCAGGCATAATGCGCAACGTTAGCGGGAGCCTTCACCTTTTCATGCTCCTATTTATCAGCACGCACTAGGCTATCAGTTCATGATCAAACACCTTCGACCGATGTTTGTCGCCGCCAGCCTGCTTCTGGCATTCACCGCACCCCTCCAGGCCGCTACCTCTGGCCTCTCGCCCAAGGTCGAACAGGCTCTGAAGGCCAGCAAACTCAACGACAATGCCCTCTCCTTGGCGCTGATACCGCTCAGCGGGCCGGGGTCTGCGAATCTGTTCAACGCCGACGTTTCGGTGAACCCTGCTTCTACCATGAAGCTGGTCACCACGTTTGCCGCTCTGGAGCTGCTGGGGCCGACCTTCCAGTGGAAAACCGAGTTCTATACCGACGGCACTTTGAGCAACGGCGTGCTGCGGGGAAACCTCTACGTTAAAGGCGGCGGCGACCCTAAGCTCAACATGGAAAAGCTGTGGCTGCTGATGCGCGACTTGCGCGCCAATGGCGTACAGCAGATCACCGGAGATTTGATCCTCGATCGAAGCTTCTTCAAACAGCCCCAATTGCCGGTCTTCAACGACGACGGCAACGATGAAAACGCACCCTTCCTGGTACGCCCCGACGCCTTGATGATCAACCTCAAGGCCATGCGCTTCGTGGCCCGCAACGACAGTGGCAAGGTTAACGTGGCGGTGGAGCCCCCCATTGGCACCATCCACCTGGATAATCAGGTCAAGGCCATACCCGGCAGCAAATGCACCGGGCAGGTTCGCTACAATCCCGTTCCTCAGCCTGATGGCATCAATGTGGTGGTCAGCGGGCAATTGGCCGAAGGCTGCAGCTCACAGACCTATCTGTCTCTGCTGGACCATTTCGCCTACTCAGCCGGCGCCATTCGGGCCATTTGGTCAGAACTGGGCGGCAGCATCGCCGGGGCTGACCGTGACGGCGTGGCACCGAGCAATGCCAAGCTGCTGGCCCGGGCCTTCTCGCCGGACCTTGCCGAGGTGATCCGCGACATCAACAAGTACAGCAACAACACCATGGCCCAGCAGCTGTTCCTGACCATAGGCGCGCAATTCCGTACCGATGCCGACCCGGACGATGCCAAGGCCGCTCAACGCATGGTGCGCCAATGGCTGGCGAAAAAGGGCATCACCGCGCCTCATTTGGTCATGGAAAACGGCAGCGGCTTGTCCCGCGCCGAGCGGGTAAGCGCGCGGGAAATGGCCACTTTGCTGCAAGCGGCTTGGCGCAGCCCATATGCTGCTGAATTTATGAGTTCCATGCCGCTGGTAGGCATGGACGGCACCATGCGCAAGCGCCTCAAGCGCACGGCCATGAACGGTGAGGGCCATATCAAAACCGGT
Organism: Pseudomonas artemisiae; assembly: GCF_057128685.1. NCBI lineage: Bacteria > Pseudomonadati > Pseudomonadota > Gammaproteobacteria > Pseudomonadales > Pseudomonadaceae > Pseudomonas > Pseudomonas artemisiae. Next base: position 9,800 of record NZ_JBSKHS010000003.1, on the reverse strand, counting down.
ACTTTGAACACCGTGCGTGCCATCGCCGGCTTCAGCCGCGATGTCAACGGCAACACCTGGGCGGTTGTGGCCATTCTCAACGACCCTAAGCCTTGGGGCGCCCGCTCGGTACTGGACCAAGTGCTGCTGGACCTCTACAACCAGCCGCGCACGGCCAGCACTGCCGCCCTACCCTGACCTGCCACGCCTAGGGGGCGCCAGCAGCCCCCTAAGTGCGCCAAACGGCATTACTTGGCCTGAATCCGCCACGCACGGTGAATGCGCTCATTACGGGCGAAGTCTTGGTCGATGGTCTGGGCAGTGATCTCCTCTACCGCGTAACGGTCCGCCACGCTTTCATCCAGGCGGAAACGCCGGAAGTTATTGGAGAAGTACAGCACGCCGCCCTTGGCCAGCCTGGCCATGGCCAGGTCCAGGAGCCGAACGTGATCACGCTGTACATCGAATACCCCCTCCATACGCTTGGAGTTGGAGAAGGTCGGCGGATCGATGAACACCAGGTCGTATTCTTCCCGCGCTTCTTCCAGCCAGGTCATCACATCGCTGTGGACCATCTGATGGCGTTCGGACAAACCGTTGAGCGCCAGGTTGCGCCGGGCCCAGTCCAGGTAAGTGCGAGACAAGTCAACACTGGTGGTGGCGCGGGCGCCACCCTTGGCGGCATGCACGGTAGCCGCGCCGGTGTAACAGAACAGGTTGAGGAAGCGCTTGCCGCTGGCCTCGCGCTGGATGCGGGTACGCAGTGGACGATGGTCCAGGAATAGCCCGGTGTCCAGGTAGTCAGTGAGGTTGACCAACAACCGCGCGCCGGCCTCGGCTACCTCCATAAAGGCCCCCTGCTCGCCCTGGCGCTCGTACTGCCGAGTGCCGGCCTGGCGCTCGCGGCGCTTGAGCACCACCTGCTTAGGGCCCACACCCAAGGCTACTGGAATGGCGGCCAAGGCGTCAAACAGCCGCCCCTGGGCTTTTTGCGGGTCAACGGATTTGGGCGCGGCGTACTCTTGTACATGCACCCAACCTTGATAAAGGTCGATCGCAAAGGCGTATTCGGGCATGTCTGCGTCATACACGCGGTAGCAGGTGATTTGTTCGCGGCGGGCCCACTTGCCCAACTGGCGCAGGTTCTTCTGCAACCGATTGGCGAACATTTGCGCGCCTTCACTGAGCCGGGCGGCTTCAACGGCTACGCCAGGGGCTGGAATGGGCATTGGCTGCGGATCAGCTTCGCCCACGGCTGACGGAGCGCGACGTTCGCCGGTGACGAACTGCTGAGGCTGCACGTCCAGCAGCAGCAGCTTGCAAGGCAAGGCGCCGTTCCAGAAGGCGTATTGCTTATGGCTGCGAATGCCCATGCGCTTGCCCAGGTCTGGCGCGGCAGTGAAGATCGCGGCCTGCCAGTTCAGGCAGGCTTGGCGCAGGCGCTCGCCCAGGTGCTGGTACAGGTACACCAGGCTGGCTTCATCGCCCAAGCGTTCGCCGTAGGGGGGGTTGCATACTACAAGGCCTTTTTGGTTCTGATCGGGCCGAGGCTCGAAGGTGGCCAACTCGCCTTGGTAGATCTTTACCCATTCGCTCAGGCCCGCGCGCTCGATGTTGTTACGGGCGGGCTGAATCAACCGAGGGTCGGCTTCATAACCGCGAATCCAGGCAGGTTTGCGAGCCAGCCCGGCGTGGGCGCGAGCACTGGCCTCTTCGTGGATTTTGCGCCACAGGGCCGGTACGTGGCCAAGCCAGGCGCTGAAGCCCCACCGCTCGCGGCGCAGGTTCGGCGCCAGGTCAGCGGCGATCATTGCCGCTTCTACCAGGAAGGTGCCCACACCACACATCGGGTCGGCCAGGGCGCCCCCTTCGGCGGCGATCTTCGGCCAGCCAGCGCGGATCAGAATCGCGGCCGCCAGGTTCTCTTTAAGTGGCGCCGCGCCCTGCTGCAAGCGATAGCCGCGCTGGTGCAGGCTATGGCCGGAGAGGTCCAGGGAGAGGATGGCTTCACCGCGGTCCAGGCGCAGGTGGATGCGCAGGTCAGGGTTGAGCTTGTCGATGCCCGGGCGTTGCCCATCTGGGCCCCGCAGGCTATCGACGATTGCATCCTTGACCTTTAAAGCGCCGAAGTGGGTGTTATCGATGCCTGAACCGTGGCCGCTGAACTCCACTGCCAGGGTACCCGTGGGGTCCAGGTGCTCGGCCCACTCGACCTCGCGCACGCCTGCGTACAGGTCTTCAGCGTCGCGCATGGAAAAGCGCTTGAGCACCAAGAGCACCCGGTTGGCCAAGCGGGACCAGAGGCACAGCCGGTAGGCGGTCTCCATGGTCGCCTGCCCGCGCACTGCGGCGGTATGTTCGCGCACCTCTTCCAGGCCAAGGGTGGCGGCTTCTTCTGCCAACAAGCCTTCAAGGCCCTTGGGGCAGGTAAGGTAAATCTCAAAAATATCCGACATTCGTTTGTGCCTGTGCAGTGCCGGGGACGCATCCACCGGGTCGGTTAATCGGGCGCTGTTTCCGCCAACGCCGCCATGGCACAACCTGTGCCTGCCACCAGAACGCCCCTTGCGTAAAAAGGGATTAGACGTTCAGGCAGCGTTGAATCGTATTTCGTCACAATTTTTGCGACCTCTGGTCGTGCCTTCGGGAAGGTACGAAAACAGCGATCCTGTTGGCAAATCCTGCCCATTACGCTTGTTTAGCGCCCTGGAATCAGTGCCTTGGCTGAGTTCCAAGCAGCCATGGGTGGTGCTTTGTTATGGCTAGAAGCACTAAAGGTGAATATCTTATTACAAATCGTTCATTCCATCGGGCGCCAAGGTTCGTTAGAACTAAACCCGAGCCGCACTGCAACGGTGTGGCTCAAGGCCTGCCACGCCGGCAGCAGGCTCCTTATCACCGGCAGTCAATACTGCCCGGCCCAGCAGTGGCCGACGGGACATAAGTCAACAAACGAGGGCTACACCCTATGAGAAGACTCAAGCGTGATCCGTTGGAACGAGCATTTCTTCGCGGCTATCAGAACGGCCTTAGTGGCAAATCCAGGGAGCTCTGCCCCTTTACCTTACCTTCGGTCCGCCAGGCGTGGATCAACGGTTGGCGAGAGGGGCGTGGCGACAATTGGGATGGCATGACCGGGACAGCCGGGCTCCATAGGCTCAACGAACTTCACGCGGTCGGCTGACAGCCGACAGGCTCTTTCTCCTACCAGCCGTCCAGCATCAGCGGCGGCCTTCCAGCTCAGGTGCAAGGCACTTGAGTTGGAAGGTACTTACGGGGGTTCAGGCTCAAGGCCACCCCCGTTACCTCAGCCCCCGGTGTTTCTAAGGGTGCAACCTGCCGGGCAGCGCGCCAATGGCATCCACTGCCTCGCGAATCAGGCTCGGCCCTCGATAGATAAACCCTGAATACACCTGTACCAAGCTGGCACCGGCCTGGATCTTCTCGGCCGCGTGGGCGCCCTCGGTGATGCCCCCCGCTGCGATGATAGGCAGCGCACCCTTGAGCTCGGCTGCCAGCACGCGCACGGTATGGGTGCTCTTGTCCCGCACAGGCGCGCCAGACAAGCCACCCGCTTCTTCAGCATGGGGCAGGCCTTGCACGCCCTCGCGTGACAGCGTGGTGTTGGTAGCGATCACCGCATCCATGCCAGTGGCCATCAGAGCCGCGGCCACTTGAGCAGTTTCTTCGTCGGTCATGTCCGGGGCGATCTTGATCGCCAGTGGCACTCGGCGGCCGGTGGCCAGGGCCAAGGCTTCACGCCGGGTTGCCAAGGCTCCGAGCAACGCTTTGAGGGAGTCACCGAACTGTAGGCTGCGCAGCCCCGGTGTATTGGGCGAGCTGACGTTGACCGTGACATAGCTGGCATGATCGTAGACCTTGTTCAGGCAGATCAGGTAGTCATCCTGGGCCCGCTCAACGGGGGTGTCGACGTTCTTGCCAATGTTGATACCTAGCACGCCCCCATACCGCGCGGCTTTCACCCGGCCCACCAAGTGGTCCACGCCCAGGTTATTGAACCCCATGCGGTTGATGATGGCCGTGGCTTCGGGCAACCGGAACAACCGCGGCTTGGGGTTGCCTGGCTGTGGCCGTGGCGTCACGGTGCCGACTTCGATAAAGCCGAACCCCAGCTGGGCGAAGCCTTCGATGGCGGTACCGTTTTTGTCCAGCCCGGCGGCAAGGCCCACTGGGTTGTCGAAGCGCAGGCCCATCACGGTAGTGGGCACAGGCGCTGGCGCCTTGGTCAGACAGCGGTTGATGCCCAGCCGCCCGCCTGCCCCGATAAGGTCCAGCGACAGGTCGTGGGAGGTTTCCGCGGACAGTTTGAACAGCAGTTGGCGGGCCAGGTCGTACATGGTCGGCGTGCTCGGCTTGGGTCAAAAAACAGCCGGCAGTATATAGCCCTGAAAGTGCTTTGTGGGCACTGGCATAGCGATTGCTCGGCCGTTCAGGCACCACTGAGCGCGGCAGCACTTGCACGCTTAACCTAAGCAACCAACAGCGGCGCCAGGCTTGCCCGCTCCAGCCACACCTTGGGCGCCGTTGTGCTTGAAAAAGGCCCACCTATGACCGCGACAACACTGGATCCTCGAACCGCCTGGGTGGCTGGCAGCGATGGCCCGGAAAAAACCAGCATCGAACTGGGCTACATGCCCCTGACTGATTGCGCCTCGGTGGTGGTAGCCGCCACTCAGGGCTTCGCTGAGCCCTACGGGTTGCACATCAACCTGCGTCGCCAGGCTTCCTGGGCAGGCTTGCAGCATAAGCTGGTCAGCGGCGAGCTGGACGTGGCCCATGCCCTGTACGGGTTGGTGTATGCCGTGCAGCTGGGCATCAGCGCAGGCCCGGCCCGAGACATGGCGGTGTTGATGGGCCTGAACCGCAATGGGCAAAGCCTGAACCTGTCCGCCGCCCTGGCCCAAAGCGGCATCACCGACGGGCCTGGGTTGAGGCGGCACGTACAGGCCGGCGGGCGCCGCCTGACGTTCGCCCAGACTTTCCCCACTGGCACCCACGCCCTGTGGTTGTATTACTGGCTGGCCAGTCATGGCATCAACCCGCTCAGCGATATCGACAGCGTGGTGGTGCCGCCGCCACTGATGGTAGAACACCTGCGCGCCGGGCGCATTGATGGGTATTTCGTGGGCGAACCTTGGGCGGCCGGTGCAGTGGACGATCAACTGGCGGTTACCTTGAGTACCAGCCAGGCGGTGTGGCCTGACCACCCTGAGAAGGTGCTGGCGTGCACCCAGGACTTCGTGAGCACCTACCCTAATACCGCCCGGGTGTTGATCATGGCAGTGCTGGAGGCCAGCCGCTTCGTGGAGCAGGACCTTGCCGCCACCGCGCACCTGCTCAGTGCCCAGGCCTACCTTAATGCCCCGCTTCAGAGCATCGTCCACCGTTTGCAAGGCCAGTACCAGGATGGCCTCGGCCATGCCTGGCAAGACCCTCACCCCTTGCGCTTTTTCGATCAAGGCCAGGTGAACCTGCCGTATGTGTCCGATGGCCTGTGGTTCATGACCCAGTTCCGCCGCTGGGGCCTGCTGCGTGAAGCACCGGCCTATGAAACCATGGCCCGGCAGGTGCAGCAGCTGGAGCGTTACCGCGAGGCCGCACAGGCCTTGGGCATCGCCTGCGACAGCGCCGATTACCGCCGTAGCGTGCTGTTGGACGGCACACCTTGGGATGGAAGCGACCCGGAAGGCTATGCCCTGGGCTTTGCGATCGACAGTGCTACGAGGGGTTGAGGCCATGCTGCGAATACTGCTGATCGACGACACCGCCTTAAAACTCGGCCGCCTGCGCGCCGCCCTGACCGGGGCAGGCTTTGAGGTAATGGAAGCGGCGGGCATGACCATTGACCTGCCCGGCGAAGTAGAGCGGTTGCGCCCCGATGTGATTCTGATCGACACCGACTCGCCAGGCCGTGACGTTATGGAGCAGGTCATTCTGACCAATCGAGATCGCCCTCGGCCTATCGTGATGTTTACCGATGAGCACGACCCGCGGGTGATGCGCCAGGCCATCCGCGCCGGGGTGAGTGCGTATATCGTCGAAGGCATCCAGGCCGAGCGGCTGCAACCGATCCTGGATGTAGCCATGGCGCGCTTTGACAGTGATCAGGCGCTACGGGCGGAGCTTAACGCCCGGGACCAGCAACTCGCCGAGCGCAAGCGCATTGAGCTGGCCAAGGGGCTGCTAATGAAGCTAAAAAGCTGCGACGAGGCCGCCGCCTATACCCTGATGCGCAAGCAAGCAATGAGCCGCCAGCAGAAGCTGATTCAGGTCGCCGAGCAGATCATCGCCATGAACGAGATGCTTGGCTAGGCCTTCCTTGAGGGTAAGCGCCGGCTGGCCCAAGAATTGCTGTAGCTCCACCTGAAGCCTGATGGCTTTCATACAGTTTAGCTCGGGCAGCCAATGGCGGTTGCCGGGCCCACGACAAAGACGTCGCTTCCACCTGCCCAGGCAGGCTGGCAGCGGCGTCTTTTGCTTTTTGGCTCCCAGGGCTCACAGCCATGCCTGCGCCCTCCCCTTGCCCGACGAGGTCTTCGATGAACAGCAGTTTTTGGAAAGCCGGCCACGCGCCTACTTTGTTTGCCGCCTTTTTGTACTTCGACCTGAGCTTTATGGTGTGGTACTTGCTCGGCCCTCTGGCCGTGCAGATCGCGACTGATCTACACCTGACCACCCAAGAACGTGGGCTGCTGGTAGCCACGCCCATTCTGGCCGGGGCCATTCTGCGGGTGATCATGGGCTGGCTGGCCGATCGCCTGTCCCCGAAGACCGCGGGGCTGATTGGCCAATGCCTGGTGATCGTGGCCCTTGCCCTGGCTTGGCGGCTGGGCATTCACAGTTTTGAACAAGCCCTGCTGCTAGGGGTAGGGCTGGGCGTGGCGGGTGCGTCCTTTGCGGTGTCCTTGCCTTTGGCCTCTCAATGGTACCCGGCTCAACACCAGGGCAAGGCCATGGGCATCGCTGGCGCGGGCAACTCAGGTACGGTGTTCGCCGCGTTGTTCGCGCCAGCGCTGGCGGCAGGTTTTGGCTGGACCAACGTGTTTGGCTTTGCGCTGATTCCGCTGCTAGTCACCCTAGTGGTGTTTGCCCTGCTGGCCCGCAATGCGCCGAACCGCCCCACACCCAAGGCCCTGGCCGACTACAGCAAAGCCTTGGGCGATAAAGACAGCTGGTGGTTTATGTTCTTCTACGCCATCACCTTTGGTGGCTTTATTGGCCTGGCCAGCGCGTTGCCTGGCTACTTCAACGATCAATACGCGTTAAGCCCGGTCACAGCCGGCTATTACACCGCGGCCTGCGTATTTGGCGGTAGCTTGATGCGCCCCCTGGGCGGCGCCTTGGCAGACCGAATCGGCGGCATTCGCGCGCTGCTTGCCATGTACAGCGTGGCAGCGGTGTGCATCGCCGCCGTGGGCTTCAACTTGCCCAGCGCGATGGCCGCCTTGGCATTATTCGTGGTGACCATGCTGGGCCTGGGTGCCGGCAACGGCGCCGTGTTCCAGTTGGTACCCCAGCGGTTCCGTCAGGAAATCGGTGTCATGACTGGGCTGATCGGCATGGCCGGTGGCGTGGGCGGTTTTCTGCTGGCGGCAGGGCTGGGCGCAATTAAAATGCATACCGGCAGCTATCAACTGGCGTTGTGGGCCTTCGCCCTGCTGGCCGTGGTGGCCTGGTTCGGCCTGTACAGCGTCAAGCGCCGCTGGCGCACCACCTGGGGCGCATCAGCTGTAACGGCCGCGCGGGTCTAATACCCATGCTGCGCCTGGAGTGCGCACAAGCCAGCGCCACTGGGCCACGGGCCGAGAATCAGGACGCACTGCGCCTGGTGACCCCTGCCCCGGACCTGGCGGCCAGCAAAGGCTACCTGTTCGCCTTGGCCGATGGCGTGAGCCAATGCGCCGACGGCGGCCTGGCCGCCCGGGCCACCCTCCAGGCCCTGGCGCTGGACTACTACGCCACGCCGGAAACCTGGCCAATCACCCGCGCGCTGGACACCTTGCTGGGCGCTCAGAACCGTTGGCTGCGCGCTAACGGGGGTGGCCAGCCATTGCTCACCACCCTCACGGCCTTGGTGCTACGGGGTAACCGGTATACCCTCGCCCACGTGGGGGACTGCCGCGCCTATCGCTGCAACCACCACGGCCTACAGCGGTTAAGCCAGGATCACGTGTGGGAACAGCCCGGGATGCAGCATGTGCTCAAGCGAGCGCTGGGGCTGGACCAACAGGTGTTGGTGGACTATCAAGAAGGCGAATTGAGTGCTGGCGAGCATTTCGTGCTGCTTAGCGATGGTGTATGGGCCTACGTTCAAGACCGGGAAATCAACCGCGTACTGGCTGAAGCGCCCAGTCTTCAAAACGCTGCGGATACCCTGGTAGCGTTGGCTCATCGCGCGGGCAGCCAAGACAACGCCAGTGCCCTTGTGGTGCGGGTGGCGGCCTTGGGCGCCGCCAACCTGGCGGACAGCCTGGCTCAGTTGCAGGCTTGGCCGTTGCCGCCCGTGCTCAAACCTGGGCAACGGTTCGAAGGCTGGCATATCCAAGCTTTAGTCGCTCAAAGCCGACAGTCATTGGTGTACCTGGCCCTGGATGCCGGGCAAGAACCTTGGCTGCTTAAAACCCTGGCCCCCGCCATGCATAGCGACGAGCCAGAACAACGGCGGTTGCTGTTGGAGGAATGGTTTCTGCGCCGCGTGGCCGGCAGGCCCTTCCCGGAGGTACATAACAACCATCGGCGCCAGCACTTGTATTACGCCATGCGCCAATACCCCGGGCAGACCCTGGCCGATCGCCTCAGGCAAGGCCCTCTGCCCTTGGCTGCCTGGCACAACCTGGCTGAACATCTTATCCAGGCCCTGGGCCTGTTGCACCGACGTAATTTGATTCACCGGGATATCAAGCCGGAAAACCTGCTGTTAGGCCCTGATAACACTTTCAAGGTGTTGGATTTTGGCCTTGTACATTGCCCCGGGCTATCCGGGGTCAATACCGAGCAGGTAGCCGGCACACCGGGTTATATCGCGCCCGAGGCCTATGAAGGCGCGGAACCAGGCCCTGGCCAGGATATCTTCGCGGCGGGCGTGGTGCTGTATCAGGCCCTGACGGGTCACCTGCCCCATGGTGTGATTGACGCCTTTCAACGGCCGCGTTTCACACCCCCGCCCCCGCCAAGCCGCTATCGACCCGAGGTGCCGCAATGGCTGGATGCTCTGTTACTCAAAAGCCTTGAGCCGGACCCTGGGCACCGATATGAAACCGCCGAGCATTGGTTGCTGATGTTACAACGTGGTGAACAGCAACCACTCGAACGGCTGCCTCGACCTCTGCTGGAACGGGCACCTCTAGAGGTATGGCGCGCGGTGGCCCTTGCGTCCCTGCTGGCCAACCTGCTGGGCGTATTGGTGTGGTTGCATGGGTGACTGTGTTTTGGCCTAAGATTTTTTCGCGAGCGTGCTCGCTCCTACAGGCGAGCAACCTGGAGGGCTTTCGAGTGGGCAAAAAAAAGCCCGGGCAATGCCCGCAATGCTGTTCACTTAAGCGGAGCAGCCTTGCGGTTAACCGGATACCGGGTTTTTGACATCTTCACCACCCTGGGCCTCGCTGGCCTAGGGCGTTTTGTTATGAAGAGCACACCAATGCTGCCACGTAGTTCCTCCAGGCGCCTCGGCGTATGTGATGGCGACACGGCCCCGGCCATGACCACCAGATGACTGGCAATGTGCTGACAGGCAAACTTGAAACTTACTTCGCTGGGCGCCCGCTTGTGAGCGACCGCAGCCTGACTGGCCTCCCGGCGCA